>JAVBMU010000095.1:0-36875 GCA_031552185.1 Cellulomonadaceae bacterium
GGCCCACCCCGCCCGTCGTGAAGTCGGACGTGGCCGCGCGCGCCTCGCGCGCGGCCACGGCGATCCGGTCGTCCACGCCGGCCGGCACGATCCGCAGCGCGTCCGGGGCCGCGCGCGCCGAGGTCAGGGTCGAGACGGGCAGTCCGGCGGCCGTCGCGACGGCGGTCGCGACGTCGGCGACCTCCGCGGGCGTCCGGTAGTTGACGGTGAGTTCGGCGAGCCGCCATTCCCGCAGGATCGGATCCAGCATGGCCGGCCACGAGCGGGCGCCGTCGGGAGCCGAGGTCTGGGCGAGATCGCCCACGATCGTCATCGAGCGGGAGGGGCAGCGGCGCACGAGCATCCGCCACGCCATCGGGGACAACTCCTGGGCCTCGTCGACCACGACGTGTCCGTAGGCCCAGGCGCGGTCCCGGGCGGCGCGCTCGGCGGTGGTGAGCCGGGGACCGCCGCTCTCGAACCGGCCGGCCAGCACCTCCGCGTCCACGTAGGCCGCGGTGCCGGTGCTCTGCAGAACCTGCCGGGCGTAGTCGAGGTTCGCCGCCCGCTCGGCGGCGGCGGCACGAGCCTCGGCCCGGGCGACGCCGTCGTCCTCGCCGAGCAACTCGGCCGCCTCGTCCAGCAGCGGCACGTCGGCCGGGGTCCAGCCGGAGCCCTTCGGGCGGGCCAGGGCGGCCCGATCGGCCGCACTGAGCCCGGGCGCCGCCTCGGCGAGCCGGTGCGGTTTGGCCCACAAATCCTCGATGAGACCCTCCGCCGTCAGGGGGAACCAGGCGAGGTTGAGCGCGACGCGTACGTCCCGGTCGGCGCGCAGGTCCTCCAGGACGACGGCCCGGTCCTCGGGCGACAGGGCGGACCCGACGCGGGCGCCGTACTGGTCCGCGAGTCGGCCGAGCATGTCCCGCACGAACGTCACCCGGGCGAGGTTGTGCGGCTTGTGGGTGCGCCGGGCGCGGGCGATCGACTCCCGCACGTCCCGTCGCCGAATCAGTAAGTCGACGCCGTCGATCCGAACCGGCACGTCGGCCGCCGGCACGCGCCGGCGGGCCCGGACCGCGGCGGCGACGACGGCGGCCATCTCGGGTCGGCCCTTGATCGCGGCGGTGCCCGGGTCCTCCTCGGCAGCGGCGACGACGCCGGGTACCAGGTCGGCGATCGTCGCGGAGACCACGCCCGTCTCGCCGAGCGAGGGCAGCACCTGGTCGATGTACCGCAGGAACGAGTGGCTCGGCCCGACCACCAGCACACCGGCGCCCTCGAGCCTGCGGCGATGGGCGTAGAGCAGGTACGCGGCCCGATGCAGCGCGACCGCGGTCTTCCCCGTGCCCGGACCGCCCTGGACCACCAGCGCGCCGCCGAGATCCGAGCGGATCACGGCGTCCTGCTCGGCCTGGATCGTCGCGACGATGTCGCCCATCCGACCCGTTCGGCCCGCGGCCATGGCGGCCAGGAGCGCGCCCTCCCCCGTGAGGGTGCCGGCGTCGTGCGCCGCGTCGAGGTCGAGCAGTTCGTCCTCGAGCGCGGTGACGGTCCGCCCGCGGGTCATCAGGTGGCGACGCCGGCGCACCCCATCGGGGTGGGCTGCCGTGGCTCGGTAGAAGGTCTGCGCCGCGGGCGCCCGCCAGTCCGTCAGGAGTGGGGCGTGCTCGGCGTCGGTCAGGCCGATTCGCCCCACATAGCGCGAACCGCCGTCGGCGAGGTCGAGCCGGCCGAAGGCGAGACGCTCCTCGACGGCCTCCAACTGGGCGAGCCGATCCTCATACAGGGACGCGAAGGCGTCCCGTTCGGACCGATTCTGCGGGGACCCCGACGGGCCCTGGCGGCGGACGGCCGTCAATCGGGCACGGGTACTCGCCCGCACCTCATCGAGCCGGGCGTAGAGCCCGTCGACCACATCCTGCTCGTGGCGCAACTCCTCCGATCGACCCAATTCGACTCCTCGCCCGTCCGGCTTCGCTCCTCGGCGCGGGCGTCCCGCCCGCATGCAGCCGTCTATTATCGCCCATCCGACGCCGGGGTGTCCGCGGATGAGACACTCTTCCCCGGTGAGCAGCCGGCGAACTGGTTCGGTCGGCTCGGGTGCGGCGGGCAGAAATGCCGGGAAGGATGCGCGCGGCGGGGTTGTTATGGTCCGAGAAGCGAGCGGCGGTGGTACTGAGGAGGGCGCATGCTCGATCCGCGGGAGATCTACGAGGTCGACGACGAGGCCGTGGCCGGTCTGCTCGGTGATTCGAACGACGCCGGGCGCGTGCTGCTGCATGCCGTCACGGGGTTCGTCGACGCCGGGAGCGCGGGCGAACTCGCCGTCGACCATCTGATGGCCCAATTTCCGGTGACCCGGTTGGTGACGTTCGACGTCGACCAGCTTCTGGACTACCGGTCCAAGCGGGCCTCCATGACGTTCCGGTCGGACCGGTGGTCCGACTATGAGGAGCCGTATCTGGTCCTCGATCACGTGCGCGACGCCGAGGGGACCGGGTTCCTCGTGCTGCACGGCGCCGAACCGGACCTGCAGTGGGAGCGGGTGATCGCGGCTCTGCGCGGGCTGATCGAACGGTTCGGCGTGGGGCTGACCGTCGGCTTGAACGGCATTCCGATGGGTATCCCGCATACCCGCCCGTTGTCGGTCACGGCCCACGGCACCCGGCCGGCGCTGCTGGGCGAGCACACGGCCTGGTTCGGCACGGTCAAGGTGCCCGCGAGCCTGAGCGCGCTGCTCGAACTGCGGCTCGGGCGGGCCGGGCACGACGCGATGGGCTTCACGGTGCACGTGCCCCATTACCTGGCCCAGGCGGCCTATCCGCCGGCGGCGGTCGTGGCGCTCGAATCGGTCGCCCGGGCGACCGGGCTGGATCTCGCCCCGGACCGGCTGGCCGACGCCGCCCGGGAGGCGTCCGAGGAAGTGGAGCGCCAGGTTCACGAGTCCGACGAGGTGGCCGCCGTCGTGCGCGCCCTGGAGGAGCAGTACGACGCCTTTGCTCGTTCGCTCGGCCGGTCCAGTCTGCTTGCGGAATCCGGGCCCATTCCCACGGCGGACGAATTGGGCGCCGAGTTCGAGCGTTTTCTGGCGCAGCAGTCCGGCGATTGATCGGCCGCTCGCGGACGCAATTCTGGATAGACCGGCATCGGCCGGCAAATCATGAAGCAGCCTGCTCTTCTGCATGGCGTGCAACGCGAGGTCCATGCCAGACTGTGACGCGTTGCAGTGGTCATCCACACAATGACCGGGCTCCGCCGCCCGGTTGTTGCCCGCCCCAGGGGGTGCGGAGATCGGCTCCGGCCGAACACCGCGGGGTCGGGGGAAGCCCCTGCGGCGTCGGGCCGGACGTTCCGGTCCGATCGTCGATGTCCCGGCTGGACAGAAGGTCAGAGGAACGCAGATGGCGCAAGGTTCTGTGAAGTGGTTCAACGCGGAAAAGGGCTACGGGTTCATTGCCCAGGACGGCGGCGGCGCCGACGTCTTCGTCCACTACTCCGCGATCGACACGCAGGGGTACCGCACTCTCGACGAGGCGCAGCGCGTTGAGTTCGAGATCACTCAAGGGCCGAAGGGTCCGCAGGCGGAGCACGTTCGTCCGCTGTGATGTCCGCCGGGAGGCGACGGTAACGCCGTCCCTTGTGGCCGAGTGAGGGTCGCGTCCTTCGGGGCGCGGCCCTCACCCATTCCCGGAGGCAATTGCGGGATGGTTCGCAACCCACTCCATTGCGTCGCGCAACGGTGCCGACGAGCCGACGAAGGCCGCCAATTCCGGGCCGGTGATCAGCCGCGCCGGCACCGGCAGGCAGCGCAGCGCGCGGGCCAGGGCGGGATGGGCCGGGTCGAGCGCCGGTTCGGGGTCGGCGCGGGCGGCGCCGGCGGGGGCCACCGCGACCAGGACGAGATTGCCGTATCGCCGACCCCGCAGCACGCCGGTCTCGGCGATCAGCGCCAGGCGGGTCCAGGCCGGGTCGGCCGACTCGGGCGCGCCGGCCGGGCGGCCGGCCCGCTCGTGGGGTCGGCCGGGCGCCCGGCCGACCAAGGCCGCAGCGAGGCTTGCCATTTCGCGGCGGGCGAGCTCCAGCGGTGGGCGGTCGGCACAATTGGCCAGGTAGAGACCGCCGGGGCGGAGGCCGGCGAGGACCTCCGCGGCGAACTCCACCGTGGTCAGGTGCGCCGGGCCGCGGGTCCCCTCGAAGGCGTCCCGGACGACGACGTCCCATCCGCCGACCGGCGGCGAACGGACGGCGTCGCGGGCGTCCTGGACCCGCAGCCGCAGCCGGGGGGCGCGGGGCAGGTCGAACCACTCGCGGACCAGTTCGGTCAGCCGGCGGTCGATGTCAACGGCGACCTGGCGCGAACCGGGCCGCGCGGCGTCCAGGTGCCGGGCGAGCGCGCAGGCGCCCGCGCCGAGGTGGGCGGCCCGGATCGGCCCCGGGGGACAGGCGCGCAGAACGGTCGCCATCTGGTCCAGATACTCGAACGGCAGCACGTGCGGATCGTCGAGATCGAACGCCGAACTCGGCACGTCGTTGACGTAGAGGGTGACGAGGCGGGGGTCGTCGCGGTCGTATTCGATCCGGGCGGAGCCGGTGTCGGTGGCGACGGTCGTGCCGGCCGGAGGCGCGCCGCGGGCCGGCGCCGGCCGGGCTGCCGCGCGGCCGAGTGTGGGTGGCGGGGTGTTTGCTGAGTGTCGGACCCCGCGGGACGCTCGGTGACCCATACCCCCACCGTACGGGGCGGGCGGGCCGCCCGGTGCCGACCGGCGACGAACTCGTCGCCGGCCGCCGTTGACAGAATCGAACACGTGTTCGATAGTGGAAGGCAGGAGGTGCGCACCATGACCACGTACGTCCAGGGCTCCGGGCCCGGCCAGGGTTCGAGGCCCGGCCAGGGTTCCGCGCCGGGCCAGGGTTCCGCGCCCGGCCAGGGTTCCGCGCCCGGCGCGGCACCGCCGGAGGTCGTCCGACTCCTCGCCCGGGCCGATGCGGAACTCGTCACGGCGACCTTGGCGACCGACCCCGCGGAGCGGTTCGTGCATGCCCACCTGGGCGCGTTGCGGGCGGCCGCTGCGGTCGT
Source organism: Cellulomonadaceae bacterium (assembly GCA_031552185.1). GTDB lineage: Bacteria > Actinomycetota > Actinomycetes > Actinomycetales > Cellulomonadaceae > JAVBMU01. The sequence continues at coordinate 5,057 of JAVBMU010000095.1, forward strand.
CGCCCTCCGCGGGCGGCCCTCGCCGCGTAGCCGAGCCCGGTCGGTCTGGGACCAGCTCACGCTGGTCGCCCCCGACCTTTCCGCCTGGTCGGTCTACTTCGCGGGCGGCGCCCGGGTTCGGGCGGCGGTCGACGCCGGCCGGTTCGATGCCGTCGATCCGGCCCGGGCGGATGAACTCGTCGCCTGCGCCGAGGATTTCCGCGATGAGGTCGCCATGCTGGTCGACCCGGCTGCGGGCTTCCTGGCCGTGCCCCGGCTGCGCACGGTCGCCTCATGAGCAAGGCGCCGCGCGCTGCGCTCGCCCGCCGGGACTGGGGGGCGGACGAGACGGGCTGCTCGGTGCTGCACGTCGACATGGACGCGTTTTTCGCGTCGTGCGAACTCGCGCGACGCCCTCAACTTCGCGGCAAGCCCGTGATCGTCGGCGGTGCCGGCCGGGGGGTGGTCCTGGCGGCAACGTATGAGGCGCGGGCCTTCGGGGTGCAGTCCGCGATGCCGATGGTCATCGCCCGTCGGCGCTGCCCGCAGGCGATCATCGTCCCGCCGGACCATCGGCACTACAGCGACGTGTCCGAAGCCGTGATGGAGGAACTGCGGGATATCACGGCCCTGGTCGAGCAGGTCAGCGTGGATGAGGCTTTCCTCGACGTCGGCGGGGCGCGGCGCCGGTTGGGGCCGCCGACCGTCATCGCCGCGCGGCTGCGCGATCGGGTGCGGGCGGCGCACGGCATCACCTGCTCGGTCGGCATCGCCCGGAACAAATTCGTGGCGAAGCTTGCCTCGACGCACGCCAAGCCGGATGGTCTGCTGCTCGTGCCCGCTGCGGCGACCGTCCCGTTCCTGCGCACCCTGCCAGTGGGCGCGCTGTGGGGCGTGGGGGAGCGGACGCAAGAGGTCCTGGGTCGATGGGGCATCCGCACCGTCGCCGAACTCGCGGACACGGATGTCGCCGTCATTCAGGCCGCGGTCGGTCGGGTCGCCGGCGCGCATCTGCACGACCTGGCGTGGGGGCGTGATCCGCGGCACGTCGACCCCGGCCGGTCGGAGCACTCCATCGGCGCGGAATCCACCTTCGGCCGGGACGCCCACGACCCACAGGTGGTCCAGGCCCGGGTCCTGCAACTGGCCGACAAGTGTGCCTCTCGCCTGCGCAAGCACGCCCTGGTTGCCCGCACGATCTCGGTGAAAGTCCGCACGAGCGATTTTCGGACGCTGACCAGGTCCCGGACGCTGTCGTCGCCGACCGACGTGGCCCAGGAGATCTATCTCGTCGCCCGGGACCTGGTCGCGGGCGTGGATCTGCGCGGCCTGCCGGTGCGGCTCGTCGGCGTGCGTGCCGAGGGCCTGCGGCCGCGGGAGGGGGCCGTCGAACAACCGACGTTGGAGGAATCGGTCAGCGGCAACCTCGCCGCTCGCCGGCGGGCCGAGGCCGCCGTTGACCTCGTCCGAGGTCGATTCGGCCGCGAGTCGATCGCGCTCGGGCCGGCGATGTCCGCCATGACTACCCGAGCGACCGAAGTGGAACTATCCTGAAGGAGACACTGATCATCGCGGAGAACGGAGGTTGCCCATGCCTCTGTCTGAGTATGAGCAGCGTGTGCTAGAGCAGATGGAGCGGGCTCTCACGTCGGACGATCCGCGGTTGGCCAACACCCTCCAGTCTCCCAAGCGGCACCCGTTGCTTCGTTACGTTCTGGCAGGTGTGGCCGTTGTCGGGGGCCTTCTACTGTTGGTCCTCGGGGTCGCCATCAAGGGCGCGTGGGCGCTCGGCGTCGTTGGTTTCATCCTGATGTTCAGCGGCGTAGCCTTTGCGTTTTCCTCCCCCCGGTCCCGGCGTCGGGCGGCGAAGGCCGCCGGACCGGCGGCCGACGGGACCGCAAAGGCCGCTGCTCCGGCACCTCGGAAGGGCTTCCTCAGCCGGCTCGAGGAGCGCTGGGACCGCCGACGGGAACAGGGCGGTCGCTGATAGCCGAATCGTCGACGGCGTCGAACCCCGGCCCGCGGCCGGGGGAGCCGTCAGCAGTTCCCCCAACGGCCGTGGAGGCCGCCCCGACGGCGGCGTCCACGGCCGTTCGCAGCGTCGTCACATCCGCGGGCGTCGGCCCGGGCCGGTAACGGTACGACTCGACGGCGTCGACCAAGATGTCGAGGCTCTGCTCCAGCGCACGGGTCAGGTCGCGGTCGTGCTCTGCGCCGGCTCGGTGCCGAACCTGGGCGAGCACGAGGGTCCGGACGCGGCGCGGCGTCGCGGACGCCGGCCAGCCGATGCCGAGCGTCCCCAGCCGTTGCGCCAACTCGGACCAGACCGCCTCGGTGCCGGCCTCCCGCACCGCGGGCCTGCGCCTCCGCATGGCCAGGAGGGTGCCGAGCCCGAGCAGCGCCAGCACCACCAGGGTGCTGAGACCGACGACGAGCCACGGCTGGGCCGACCCCGCGCCGGCAATCGTGGCCGGGGCGCTCGTCGCAGAGGCATTCGGTGCCTCGGGGTCGGCCCCTTCGGCGGGCCTGCGCGACGGGACCTGGGACGGGACCTCCGGCGACGTCGTCGGGCCGGTGGACGGGGTGGCCCAGGCCGGGGTGAGGCCGCTCTGCTGAGCCGGGGTCGGCTCGAACCGAACCCATCCCGACTCCGGGAAGTACAGCTCCGGCCAGGCGTGCGAGTGCCGGCCGGTGATCTCGTACCGGCCGTTGCCGACGTTCGAACCGGGCAGGAAGCCCACCCCGAGCCGGGCCGGGATGCCCAAGGCACGCGCCAGCACCGTCATCGCCGTGGCGAAGTGGATGCAGTATCCGGTCCGCCGTTGCAGGAAGTCCCAGACGAGGTCGTCGGTGCTGCCTCCCGACACGTCGGTCGAGTACGTGAACCGGGACGTGTCGCGGAAGTACGTCTGGAGCGCCAGAGCCTGGTCATAGCGGTTCGTCGCACCGCCCAGTACCTGCCTGGCGAGCGCCCGGATCTCCTCCGTGTGCGATGTCCTGGGGACTGCGGTCAACGCTTGTCCGTCCGGGTCATTGCCGGTCGCCCCGCGCAACTGTGCGGCGTCGAGCCCGCGGGGATGAACTACCACGGTGTAGGTCTGGCCCCGGACCGTCGACTTTGTGCCGACGACCTGATCGACGTCGTCGTTGTAGGACCAGGTGCCCCGGATGTCGATGGCGCGCGGTTCCGTGGGGATGGGCAGCCTCGTGTCGCTCAACGCGCCGACCCCGACGCGCAATGTGGCGCCGGTATTGCCGGCGTCCCGGGTAGGCCACAGAACGTCGTCGGCGGCGACGCGCCGCCCGCTCCGCTCCGCCGGGGGGCGCCACCGCGTCCCGTCGAAGCTGGTCAGTGTGAACGAGCGCAGCGGACCGACGTTCGCCCCGCTCGAGGCGTATTCGAGCATCACCAGACCGGAGCGCTCCTCGAGGTCGCGGCGCAGATCGAGGTCCGGGGAGAGGCGGACGGAACCGCCCGTGGTGCGGAACAAGTTCGACCAACTCGAGCCGATCGCCTGCGGCAGCCCACCCGCGCCCCCGGCGACCACGACGGCGCCGGCCGTGACGGCGCACACCACGACCGCCACCCCCGGCCAGGCGCCCGCCCAGGCGCGCGGACCGCCACCGGCGAGCGCCCCGCGGCGGGCATTTGCCGGGCGGCGCACAATCCGTTGCGGGTTGTCCACCGCCAGCATGACCAGCAGCGCCGCCACCGTGAGGGCGAACGCGCCGGCGGGCACTCGCTTCTCGAGGACGAGCGCCGGCAGCCACAGCGTGATCAGGAAGGGGCCCACCGCCGTCGGGATCCGCAGGCCGCCGGCGACGAGGTCGGCGCACAGGAAGACGATCATCACCCCGCCGACGGCCATCATCTCGATCGGTAGGGCGGCGTCGATCGGGGCTACCCCGTCGGCGATGATCTGTTGGGCGGCCGTGAGCCGGTCGCCGAGCCGGCCGACATTCGCCGTGCCGATGATGACCGAGAATCCCTCGCTGACGCCCCCGTAGCGGCCGAGCAGCGCCCACGCACCGACGAACGCCCCGAGCGCCGTCGGCTGCAGGCCGGCCGGGAGCGGTACCTCGTCCACGTCGGCGCGTTGGTGCTGCGCCAGGCGGTAACCGGCGGTGACGACGGCGAGGAGCAGGACCATGCGCGTCGCGGTTCCCACCCACGGGCCCGGCAGGATGACCGTGGTCAGTGCCCGGGCGGAGGCCAGGACGGCTACGACGGTACACGCCGTGGTCAACAGCACGCGGATCCCCGACCGGGCGAACCACCCGGTGCGCGACGTCGTCGCGGCGGCCGGGGCGCTCACAACCGGTCCTCGGCGAGGAGCGACCAACTCTCCTCGATGGCGGCGCCCGCCTCGACCGTCGCGACCCGCCAGCCGTGACCGCGCAGGCGGGCCGCCGTCGGGGCAGTCGGCGCGGCGCCGGCGCGGGCGGCGCCGACGACGAGCGCCCAGCGGGCACCGTCGGCGGGCAGCGCGCCGAGTTGGTCGACCGTGGGTCCGTCGTGCGGGCCGAGCACGGCCACGACGACCTCGCCCGGGCGGCGGTCGGTGCCCAGCGCCTTCGCCGTGGCCGCCAGCGCCGGCCCGGCGTCGGTCGGCCGCTGGGGGCCGACGATGTCGAGCGTCTGGTCGAGGACCCGGGTGGTGCCCTCGATGGAGCGGGCGGCGCCGTACCTGATCGTCATCGCGGCCGCGTCGGCGTCGGTCGGCACCAGCCGGACCTGGTGCCCGGCCCCCAGCAGTGCGACCGCGATCGACGCCGCACATTCGACGGCCCATTCGCCGTCGACGTATCGGGCGCCGGCAGCCAGGTCGGGGTGGGGCAGCAGGCCCCGGTCGAGCAGCACCGTCACCGGCGGCAGGCCGGCGCTCTCGTCCGAGCGCACCATGAGCTGGCCGTGTCGCGCGGCGGAGACCCAGTGCACCCGGCGGGGGTCGTCGCCCGCCACGTATTCGCGCAGGATCGAATCGTCCGACGAGGCGAGCCGGGCGCCGGCGGCGGTGCGTTCGATCTCGCCGAGGGTTCGGGTCGCCCGGGTGGGCAGCGGGACGGTCTGCGGCCACACCGCGATGGTCGCCGTCGTCCCGAGCCGCTGCCGGGCCCGGGTCAGGCCGAAGATATCGACCCGGCTGGTGAGCAAAGGGCCGAGCGGCCAGCGGCCGCGCCGCAGCGGGGTGAGGCGATAGCGCACCACGATCCGGTCCCGGTGGGCCGCGACCTGGGCGCGCAAGGCGCTGCGCTCGCACAGGTCCGGGGCGGCCTGCTCGGAGATCCGCAGCCGGGTCAGCCGACCGAACGCGCCGGCCGAGGTCCGGACCGCGCCCACGGTCAACCGCACGGCGGTCGGCCGGCCGCGGACGGCCGGATTGGGCCGCACCTCGCGGGCGACCTGCAGGGCCGCCCGGCCGCGGTCCAGCCGGCGCAGGGCCATCCAGGCTGCGGTCGAGCCGGTGGCGAGCGCGGGCGCCGCGCCCAGGCCCATCAGATCCGGCAGCCCGAGCGCCGCGCCGAGGACGATCAGGGCGCTGCCGATGGCGAGGAAGCTCACGCCCCGGCGGGTCAGGTTCACCCGGGTGGGCGCGATCCGGGCGCGCAGCGCCCGGCCGAACCGCGACGGAACGAGGCGCCGCGCCATCTCAGCGCCGGTCGGGTTCGGCGAGGTCGCCGGGGGAGACGGCGGTGCGCTCGACGATCGAGGTGACGATGTCGGCCGCATCCCGTCCGGCGAGCCGGGTCTCGGTGGTCACGATCAGGCGGTGGGCGAGGACCGGCACCGCGAGGAACTGGATGTCGTCGGGCAGGACGTGGTCCCGGCCCGCCATCGCCGCCACGGCCTTCGCGGCGCGCAGCAACTGCAGCGACGTGCGCGGGGACGCGCCGAGGCGCAGGCCCGGGTGCGAGCGGGTGGCGCCGATCAGGTCGAGGACGTAGCGCTTGATGGCGGCAGCGGCGTGCACGTGCCGCACGACGTCGGCCAGGCGGCCGATCGTCCGCCCGTCGGTCACCGGCCGCAGGCGGGCCAGCGGATCGTCGGCCTCCTGCCGTTCGAGCATCCCGAATTCGGCGTCGGCGTCCGGGTAGCCGACCGTGAGGCGGGCCATGAACCGGTCCCGTTGTGCCTCGGGCAGCGGGTAGGTGCCCTCCATCTCGACCGGGTTCTGCGTCGCGACGACCAGGAAGGGGCGGGGCAGGACGTGCGTGGTGCCGTCGACCGTCGTCTGCCCCTCCTCCATGCATTCCAGCAGCGCGGACTGGGTCTTCGGCGAGGCCCGATTGATCTCGTCCCCGATCACGATGTTGGAGAACACCGGTCCGGGCCGGAAGACGAAGTCCTGCTCGGCCGCGCGGTAGATGTTCACGCCCGTCAGGTCGGAGGGCAGCAGATCCGGCGTGAACTGGATCCGGCCGACCTTGCAGTCGATCGTCCGGGCGAGCGCCTTGGCGAGCGTCGTCTTGCCGACCCCCGGCACATCCTCGATCAGCAGGTGACCCTGGGCGAGCAGGACGGCCACGGTCGTGTAGACGAGACTCGGCCGGCCGGTGACCACGGATTCGATCCCCGCTCGGATCCGGTCCGTGGTGGCAACCAATTCGGCCAGGCCCGGGCGGGTGGGCGGCGGCGGCGCCACGGGTGGCGCCGGGGCGGGTGCGATCTCTGGGATCACCAGACCTCCGGGTGTCTCGTTTGCGCGGACTGGCCGGTGTAGCCGGGATTCCATCGAGAGTAGTCGACGCCGTCTCCCACGCCTGCCCCCACAACTCTCCACGATTAGGGCTTCGTCGCGAGCCGATCCCGCGGCTTCCCGCCGCGGCGCAGGCGCCAACCGCCCGTCCGGCCGCAAATCGGTCATGCCGACGATCGGTTCGGGCCGGTCGCCACGCCGGGCCGGGTTTTCCCTCCACCAAACGCCACGGCGTCCGGCCAGGCCTGATATCCACAGGCGGGGTGAAGTCAGGGCCAATTCCCAGGACGGGTGGAGGGTTCTGGAGTACCGTGGAGCGATCGGGAGCGGAGAGGAGGTGCCAGGGATGATCGACGGGTTCGGTGGGACGTCGGACCTCCTTCTCGGCACCTTTTCGCCGCGGCTCGACGACAAGGGTCGGCTGATCCTGCCGGCCAAGTTCCGCCCGCGTCTGGCCTCCGGGTTGGTGATGACCCGCGGCCAGGAGCGGTGCCTCTTCCTCCTGCCGATGGAGGAGTTTCGCCGCATGTACGACCAGATTCGTCAGGCCCCGGTGACGAGTAAGCAGGCGCGTGACTATCTGCGCGTCTTCCTGTCCGGAGCCAGCGACGAGATCCCGGACAAGCAGGGTCGGGTCTCCATCCCGGCCCCGCTGCGGCAGTACGCAGGTCTCGATCGGGACGTCGCCGTGATCGGCGCCGGCACCCGGGTCGAGATCTGGGACGCCGCGGCCTGGGAGGACTACCTGGCCGAACAGGAGCCGGCGTACGCCGACACGGCGCAGGAGGTGTTCCCGGACCTTCGATTCTGACCGCGACCAGCCGGCCCGCCCCGCCGCGAGGCCTCCTCCCGCCCGCCCTGACGCACTTCCCCGGCGCCAGGCCGGCCGCGGAGGGAGACCTGGCGGCGCGGTGCGCCGGACCCCGGCGCAGCCCCGACAGACCGCCCGCGCGACGCCAGGAGAGGAGACCGCGCCGTGTCGACGCCGACCGACCCCGCCGCCGCGCGGCACCTGCCGGTGCTCGCCGCGCGCTGTGTCGAACTGCTCGAGCCCGCGCTGGCCGCGCCTCGGTCCGTGCTGGTCGACTGCACCCTGGGGCTCGGCGGCCACACGGAGGCGGTGCTGCGCAAGCTGCCGGATGTCCGCGTGATCGGCATCGACCGGGACCCTGAGGCGATCGCCCTCGCCGGCCGCCGGCTGGCGGCCTTCGCGGATCGGTTCCGCGCGGTGCACGCGGTCTACGACCAGGTGCGCGACGTCGTCGGGCAGGTGGCGTCGGCCGCCCCGGCCGGGTGGGGGCGAACCCTGGCCGCGGGCACGGTGCAGGGGGTCCTGATGGACCTCGGCCTGTCCTCGCTGCAGATCGACGTCCCGGAACGGGGGTTCTCCTACGCCCAGGACGCCCCCCTCGACATGCGGATGGACCCGAGCGACGGACCGACGGCCGCGGACGTGCTGAACACGTACGACGAGCGAGCGCTGGTCCGGGTGCTGCGGGAGTGGGGCGAGGAGCGGTTCGCCCCGCGGATCGCCCGGGCGGTCGTGCGCCGGCGCGAGCGCGCACCGTGGACGCGCACCGGTGAACTGGCGCAGACCGTCCGGGATGCCATTCCGGCCGCCGCGCGGCGGACCGGCGGCAACCCCGCCAAGCGGACCTTTCAAGCGCTGCGGATCGAGGTCAACGGCGAACTGGACGCGTTGCGCCGGGCGCTGCCCGACGCCGTCGACCTGCTCGACGTGGGCGGGCGGATCGTCGTGGAGTCCTACCACTCGCTGGAGGACCGCATGGTCAAGCACGCGCTCACCCGGGGGGCGAGCGTGAGCGCACCCCCCGGCCTGCCCGTGATCCCGGACGACGCCCAGCCCTACCTGCGCCTGCTCACCCGGGGCGCCGAGGAGGCCGACGCCGCGGAACTCGACGCCAATCCCCGTTCGGCCTCCGTGCGCCTGCGCGCCGCCGAGCGGGTCCGCCCGACCCCCGAACACCGCCGGAAGGAGCCGACGCCATGAGCCCGCGAGCCGGGGCCGCCGCCCGCCCGTTGACGCCCGCCGTCCGTCCGACCGGACCGGTCGGTCGGCCCACCTTGACCGCCCTGCCAGGGGGGGCCGCCGGCCGTCGCGGCCGGCTGGAGACCGTCCGGGCCCCGCTGCAGGCCCGCTCGGCCCTGCCCGTCCTGGTGCTGTGCATGGTGATCCTCGGCGGCGCACTGCTGACCGTGCTGGTCCTGAACACCCAGATGGTGCGGGGGTCGTACGAGATGTCCGAGCTGCGCGGTCAGGTGGGCCGCGCCGTCCAGGACACGCAGACGATCGAGGGCCAGGTCAGGGCCGCCGAGGCGACCCTGCCCGAGCGCGCCCGGGCGCTCGGCATGGTCGAGGCCGAGGCCCCGAAGATTCTGCGGCTGCCGGCCGAGTCGCCGAGCGCCGCCGGGACGGCGAAGGACGGTGCCGCACCGGCGGCGGGTGCGGGGGTGCCATGACGCCCCGCCCGACGCCGCGCGCGGCGAACACCCGGGGCGCTGCGCGTGGCACCGCGCCTGCCCGCGGCACCGCGCCCGCGCGTCGGCCTGCCCGGGTGGTCGAGGTTCCGCCGCGGGGGCGCCCCCCGGCGGCCCCGCGGCCCCGGCGCCCGATCCCGGAACCCGCCAACCCGGCCCGGCGGCAACGGGTCATTCTCGTCATCGCGATGGTGATCGTGGCCGTCTTCGTCGCCCGGCTCGGGTACGTGCAGCTCTACCGCGGCCCGGCGCTGGCCGCCCAGGCGCGGGACAAGCGCACCAACGCGCTGATTACGCCTGCGCACCGGGGCGACATTGTGGACGCCAACGGCGTGGTGCTGGCCACCTCCGTGGACCGATACACGATCGCGGCGGACCAGGTCGCGATCGCCGGCTTCACGCCCCGCCAGACGGCGCGGCGCACCGACCTGGTGGCCGGCGCCCCGCTGCGCGAGGGCGGCGCCGTCGGGCTGGCCAAGCTGCTCGGCCCCGTGCTCGGCATCCCGGCCCCCGAACTGGCCGCCGATCTCAACGGCACGAGCCGCTACAAGGTACTTAAGCGGAATGTCGTCCCCGAGGTGCAGCGCGCCATCGCGGACCTGGATCTGCGGGCGTGGATCTCGGCCACACCGACGTCCGAGCGGCTGTACCCGGCGGGCACGGTCGCCGGGAACGTCGTCGGTTACGTCGGCCAGAACAACGACACCACCGTCGGCGTCGGCGGGATCGAGGCGGCCTACGACCGCAAGCTCGCGGGCGCCCCCGGCAAGGACGTCTACGAGCGGGGGCGGGGCGGCCAACGAATTCCCGCCACGGCGCGGGAGCGGGTCAATGCCCGGCCGGGCGACACCGTGCGGCTCACGGTGGTCCGCGACGTGCAGTGGAAGGCCCAGGACGCGATCGACGCGGCGGTGCGCAAGACCGGCGCGCGGTACGGCATCGTCGTGGTGCAGGACGTGCGCACGGGCGCCCTGGTCGCCCTGGCGGACTCCGACACCGCGGATCCGAACGACCGCCGCACCGACGCCGTGGCGGCGCCGAGCCGGGCGGTCTCGAACGTCTTCGACCCGGGGTCGACCGGCAAGGTGATCACCATGGCGGCCGCGATCGAGGGCGGCTACGCCACGCCGTCGACCCAATTCCGCGTGCCGGACACGTTCACGACGCCGAACGGGCAGACGTTCCGCGACTCCCATACCCACAGCATCGAGCGACTCACCCTGGCCGGCGTCCTCGCCCAGTCCTCGAACACCGGCACCGTCCAGGTCGGGATGCGCATCCCGAAGCAGGTTCGCTACGACTACCTGCGCAAGTTCGGCTTCGGCGAACGCACGGCCCTCGGCCTGCCGGGCGAGTCGGCCGGGATCCTGCGTCCGGTCGAACGCTGGGACGGGCGCACGGAATACACCGTGCTGTTCGGGCAGGGCCTTGCGGTCAGCGCCGTGCAGGCTGCGGCGGTGTTCTCCACGATCGCCAACGACGGCGTGCGGATGCCGGCCCACCTGGTCGACGCCGTCGGGCCGGCGGGCGGCGTCCCCGCGGCGGTCGACCGGCCCGACGGCGCCCGGGTGGTCAGCGCGCAGACCGCCCGGACCGTGCTCGCCATGATGGAGTCCGTGGTCGACGAAGGCACCGGCACCAGCGCGGCGATCGCGGGCTATCGGGTCGCGGGCAAGACCGGCACCGCACAGGCCACCGGGGCGAGCGGGCGGCTGACCGACATCGTCTCCTCTTTTATCGGCGTGGCCCCGGCGGACCACCCCCGATTTACCGTCGCCGTCTTCCTGCGCGACCCCCGCACGTCGGTCTACGGCGGGGTGGTGGCCGCGCCGGTCTTCGCCGACGTCATGGGGTTCACGCTGGAGCACGCCGGCGTAGCGCCGAGCGATGCCCGGTACGTCCCCCTGCCGACCACGTGGTAGCCGGCGGCGCGCAGGCGCGAGGCCGTCGGCAGGGTAGGTTCTACCCGTGAACGTGCCCGCCGGCCGGATCCGGCCTGCCCTGACGCCACGGCGAACGGTCGGGGAACTGGCCGCACAGTTCGACCTGACGCTCGCGCCGTCGGCCCCCGACGGCGCGGATGCGGCCACCGAGATCACGTCGATCACCCTGGACGACCGGGCCGTGACCCCCGGGGAACTCTTCGTCGCCCTCGCCGGGGCGCGCGCGCACGGCGCACAGTTCGCCGCCCGGGCCGTCGCCCGGGGCGCCCGCGCGGTGCTCACCGACGCTGCCGGCGCGGCGCGGCTGCGCGCGGAGCCGGTGGGCGTGCCGGTGCTCGTGGCGGACGACCCGCGGGCCCGGCTGGGTGCCGTCGCGGCCTGGCTCTACGGCGAGCCGGCGGCGGCGCTGACCACCTTCGCGGTGACCGGCACCAATGGCAAGACCACCACGAGCTACCTGCTGGAGGCGATTCAGCGCGCCCTGGGCCGCGCGGCGGGCCTGATCGGGACGGTGGAGATCCGGGCGGGCGACCAGGTGCTGCCGAGCCGGCTGACCACCCCGGAGGCCCCGGACCTGCAGGCCCTGCTGGCCACGATGCGCGAGTCCGGGATGGCCTCGCTCGCGATGGAGGTTTCCTCCCACGCCCTGGCCCTGCACCGGGTCGACGGCATCGTCTTCGACGTCGCCGGGTTCACCAACCTCAGCCAGGATCACCTGGACTTCCACCAGGACATGGACCAGTACTTCGCGGCCAAGGCGCACCTGTTCACGCCCGCGCACGCCCGGCGCGGCGTCGTCCTCCTCGACGATGCCTGGGGCGAGCGGCTGGCCGCCGGCGCCGGGATTCCGGTCGCCGGCCTGCGGGTGGCGAGCGCCGGCCCGGCGCAGTGGCGGGTGCGCGACGCCGAGCCCGGCCCCGGGGGAACGGCGTTCACCCTGGCCCACGCCGACGGCCGGGCGGTGAGCACGCGGGTGGCGCTGCCGGGGGCGTTCAACGTCGCCAATGCGGCGCTCGCGCTGGCGATGACGCTCGAGGCGGGAATCGCCCCGGCGGACCTCGACGAGGCGTTGCACGCCGTCGGCGGATTGCGGCCGATCGTCCCCGGCCGGATGGAAGTCATCAGCCCCGCCGACCCGCGGGTGGTGGTGGACTTCGCCCACAATCCGGACGCCCTGGAACTCGCGCTGGCCGCCCTGCGCCCGACGACGCGCGGGCGGCTGGTGCTGGTCTTCGGCGCCACCGGGGACCGGGACCGGGCCAAGCGGCCCGGGATGGGGGCGGTCGCCGCCCGCGGCGCGGACGTCGTCGTCGTGACCGACGACGACCCGCACGGCGAGGACCCGGCCCCGATCCGCGCCGAGGTGTTGGCGGGCGTGTCCGCGGCGTTGGAGCCGGCCGCGACCGCGGGGTCGGGAGCCCGCCCGCGCGCCGCGACCGTGCTGGAGGTCGAGCCGCGCCCGGCGGCGATCCGGCGGGCAATTCTCGACGCCGCCCCGGCAGATACGGTGCTGATCGCCGGCCGGGGACATGAGGTGTGGCAGGAGATCGCGGGGGTGGACCACCCCCTCGACGATCGGATCGAGGCGCGCTCGGCGCTCGCCGAGCGGGCCGAGTCCGCGAAGGAGTAAACCGGCATGATCGAACTGACTGCGGCCGAGGTGGCCGCAGCGACGGGTGGCACGCTGTCCGCGGACGCCGACGGAGCCGTGGTGACCGGGCGGGTCGTCGTCGACTCGCGGCTGGTCGAACCCGGGTCCCTGTTCGGTGCGCTGCCCGGGGACCGGGTGGACGGGCACGACTTCGCCGCCGGCGCGGTCGCCGCCGGGGCGAGCTTGGTGCTCGCAGCCCGGCCGATCGCGGGCCTGCCGTGCGTCCTCGTCCCGGACGTGCAAATCGCGCTGGGCGACCTCGCCCGCGCTGTGTTGGCCCGGCTGCGGGCCGCGGGCGGCCCGCGGGTCGTGGCGGTGACGGGCTCGGTCGGCAAGACGACGACCAAGGACCTGCTGGCGGATCTGCTGGCCGGGCTGGGGCCGTGCGTGGTCCCGGAGGGCTCGTTCAACAACGAGATCGGGCTGCCGCTGACCGTGCTGGCGGCCGATGCCTCGACCCGGGTGCTGGTCTGCGAGATGGGGGCCGACGGCCCCGGCAACCTGACCTACCTGACGGGGATAGCTCCGCCGGAGGTCGGCGTCGTGCTGACCGTCGGCGCGGCGCACGTCGGCAAGTTCGGCGGGGTGGCGGAGATTGCCCGGGCGAAGGCAGAACTTGTGGCCGGGATCGCGCCCGGTGGCGTCGCCGTGCTGAACGCGGATGACCAGCGGGTGGCGGCGATGGCGGCGCTCGCCCCGGGCGAGGTGGTGACCTTCGGCACCGTCACCGGGGCGCAGGTGCGCGCCGAAAACATCCGGGTGGACCGGGCCGGGCGGGCCTCGTTCACGCTGCGGGTGGCGCCCGGGATCGCCGGGCCCGCGGCCCGCGGCGCCGAGGTGGCGCTGCGGCTGGCCGGCGAGCACCACATCACCAACGCCCTGGCCGCGGCCGCCGCGGCGCTGCAACTCGGCGTCCCGCTCGAGGAGGTCGCTGCCCGGCTCTCCGGGGCGGGCGCGCGCAGCCCGCACCGGATGGAGATCACCGAGCGTCCGGACGGCATAACGGTGATCGACGACTCCTACAACGCCAATCCCGACTCGATGCGCGCGGCGCTGCGGACCCTCGCCGTCGTCGCCGGCCGGGACCGGCGATCGGTCGCCGTCCTGGGGGAAATGCTCGAACTCGGCGAGACCGCCCGTGCGGCGCATGACGAGATCGGCCGGCTCGCCGTGCGACTCAATGTCAAACTGCTGGTGGTGGTGGGCGCGGGCGCCATGGCGATCCACGACGGCGCGCGACACGAAGGGTCCTGGGGAGACGAGGTGCATCCGGTCGAGGATGTCGAGGAGGCCGCCGAGGTGCTGGCCGCCCGGCTCGAGCCGGGCGACGTCGTGCTGATCAAGGCGTCGAACGGGACCGGGCTGTGGCGGCTCGCCGATCGGCTCGCCGCTGCCGGGGACGGGGGCGGACCGGTCGCATGATCGCCATCATCATCGCGGGCGGTGTCTCCCTGATCCTTGCCCTGTTCGGCACCCCGCTGTTCATCCGGTTCCTGGTGAAGCGCAACTACGGCCAGTTCGTCCGGCAGGACGGCCCGACGGCGCATTTCACCAAGCGCGGGACGCCGACCATGGGCGGGGTCGTGATCATCGGGGCGACCCTGATCGGCTGGGCGGTGGCCTGCATTGTCGGCCGGCGGGTGCCCGGCGTCTCGGCGCTGTTGGTGCTGTTCCTGATGACCGGCCTGGGCCTGGTCGGCTTCCTGGACGACTTCACCAAGATCAAGCGCCAACGCAGCCTGGGCCTGTCCGAGTGGCAGAAGATCATCGGTCAGGGTGTCGTCGGCATTGTGTTCGCCGTCCTCGCGCTGCAATTCCCGAACGCGAACGGGCGCCGCCCGGCGTCGCTGCGGGTGTCCTTCCTGCGGGACACGGACCTCAATCTCGCCTTCGCGGGCGGCGCGGTCGCGATCATCCTGTTCGTTATCTGGGCGAATTTCCTGATCACCGCCTGGTCGAACGCGGTCAACCTCACCGACGGGCTCGACGGGCTGGCGACCGGCGTTTCGCTCATCGTCTTCGGGGCGTACGTCCTGGTCGGCATCTGGCAGGGCAATCAGACCTGCCAGCGGGTGGCGAGCGCCGGGCCGGGCTGTTACGAGGTGCGCGATCCGCGGGACCTGGCGATCGTCGCGGCGGCCGTGATGGGTGCCTGCGTCGGCTTCCTGTGGTGGAACGCCAGCCCGGCGAAGATCTTCATGGGGGACACCGGTGCGCTCGCCCTCGGCGGCGCGCTGGCCGGCCTGTCGATTCTGTCCCGGACCGAGATCCTGGCCGCGATCATCGGTGGCCTGTTCGTCATCATCGTGCTGTCGGACATCATTCAGATCGGCTTCTTCAAACTCACTCGGAAACGAGTCTTCAAGATGGCGCCGCTGCACCATCATTTCGAACTCTCCGGCTGGGGCGAGGTGACGATCGTCATCCGGTTCTGGCTCATCGCGGGGCTCTTCGCCGCCCTGGGCATGGGCCTGTTCTACGCCGAATGGGTGGTGCGCTGATGCGCGAGCGATTCGACCTGGCCGTGGACCTCGCGGCCGCCCGCGTGGTTGTGGCGGGCTTCGGCGTCACCGGCCGCGCCGCCGCGGCGGCGTTGCGCCCCCGGGTCGCGAGCGTGCGCACGCTGGACCGGTCCGCGCCCGACGCCGACCTGGCCGACGCCGCCGACGTCGACCTGGACCGGACCGACCTGATCGTCGCCTCGCCCGGCTTCGCGCCCAGCCATCCGCTGCTGCGGGTGGCGGACGGGCTCGGCATCCCGGTGTGGAGCGAGATCGAGTTGGCGTGGCGGCTGCGCGGCCGGCGCGCGGACGGGTCGTTCGCGCCCTGGCTCGCGGTCACGGGGACCAACGGCAAGACGACCACCGTGGGGATGCTCGCCGCCATCCTGACCGCGGCGGGGGAGCGGACGGCCGCCGTCGGCAACGTCGGCACCCCGGTGGTCGACGTCGTAGCCGATCCCGCGCTGGACGTGCTGGCGGTCGAGTTGTCCAGCTTCCAGTTGCACTATGTTCACTCGATGTCGCCGCAGGCGGCGGCGGTGCTGAACGTCGCGGCCGACCATCTGGACTGGCACGGCTCGGCCGCCGACTACGCGCGGGACAAGGGTCGGATCTTCGATGACACCCAGGTCGCCTGCGTCTACAACGTCGCCGACCCGACGACCGAGGCGCTGGTCCGCGAGGCGGACGTGATCGAGGGCGCGCGGGCGATCGGTTGCACGCCGGGCATCCCGGCGCTCGGCCAACTCGGCATGGCCGAGGAGATCATGGTGGACCGGGCGTTCCACCTGCCCGCGGACCACCCCGACCGGACGAGCACCGCCGTCGAACTGGCCACCCTGGACGACCTCGCCCATCTGGCCGGGCCCGACGGCGTCGTCGCGGGTCACGTCCTGGCCGACGCCCTGGCGGCCGCCGCACTCGCGCGCGCCCACGGGGTGGCGGCCGAGGCCGTCGGTGCCGGCCTGCGCGCCTACCGGGCCGGCGCCCATCGGATCGCGACGGTGGCCCGGGTCGACGACGTCGCCTGGGTCGACGACTCGAAGGCGACCAACGCGCATGCGGCCGCGGCCTCGTTGGCGGCCTTCGCGCCGGGCCGGGTGGTCTGGCTGGCCGGCGGCCTGGCGAAGGGCGCAACGTTCGACGACTTGGTCCGCGCCCGCGCGGACCGGTTGCGGGCCGCGGTGCTCATCGGCACCGACCCGGAACCGATCGCCCAGGCACTTGCCCGACACGCTCCGGATATCCCGGTGGTCGTCGTCGATGCCGGCGACACTGGAACCGTGATGTCCCGCGCCGTCGACCACGCCCGCGCCCTGGCCCGCCCGGGGGACACGGTGCTGCTCGCGCCCGCCTGCGCCTCGATGGACCAGTTCCGCTCCTACGCCGAGCGCGGCGACGCCTTCGCGGCCGCCGTGCGGGCGCTGGGGACGTGAGCCTGTCCGAGCCGGTGCCGGCCCGGCGCGGGCCGGCCGCCCGCCTGCGCCGCGGCCGGGTCGCCGCCGCGGACGGCGGCGCGGAGCGGGCCTGGCGGGGCCAATGGAACAGCGCGGTGACCAGCTACTATCTGCTGGTCGGCGCGACGACGTTGCTGACCGGCATCGGGCTGGTCATGGTGCTGTCCAGTTCGGCGGTGACCGAAGTGGCCGCGGGCCGCTCGCCCTACTCGGAATTCGTCGCGCAGGGCCGCTACGTGCTGATCGGTCTTCCGGTGCTGGTGGTGGCCTCCGTGCTGCCGACCGGGTTCTACAAGAACGGGGCGTGGGCCTTCTTCGGTGGTTCGCTCGCGCTGCAGGCGCTGATCCTGCTCGTTCCCAGCCTGGCCCGCGGCGCCGGCGGAAACACCAACTGGCTGCAACTGGGCCCGATCACCTTCCAGCCGTCCGAGGCGATCAAGCTCGCCCTCGCGATCTGGCTCGGCGCGGTGCTCGGGCGCAAGCATCGCCTGATCGGCCGCTGGCGGCAGGCGCTGCTGCCCAGCCTGCCGGGGGCGCTGCTCGCCATCGGCCTGGTGCTCGCCGGCCACGACCTTGGCACGGTGCTCGTCTTCGCCCTGTTGGTCGCGGGCGCGTACGTCGTGGCCGGCATCGACCTGCGGTTGGTCGCGATCGGCACGGCGGTGGCGGCCGGCGCGGTCTACGTCTTCTTCATTCAGGGCAACGATAACCGGACCAAACGCATTTTGTCCGCGTACGCCGGCGTCTGTGACGAGACCACCGAGTGCTATCAGTCGCTGCACGGGCTGTTCGGCCTCGGCACCGGGGGACTGACCGGGGTGGGGCTCGGGGCGGGCCGGGAGAAGTGGAATTATCTGCCTGAGGCGCACAACGACTTCATCTTCTCCGTGATCGGCGAGGAACTCGGATTCCTGGGCACGCTGATCGTGCTCGGGTTGTTCGTCGTCCTCGGGATCGCGATGAGTCGGATCGTGCGCCGCCACCCGGACCCGTTCGTCAAGATCGCGACGGCGGCGATCGCATGCTGGGTGGTGGGGCAGGCCTTCATCAATATCGGAGTGGTGATCGGGCTGTTGCCCGTGATCGGGGTGCCGCTGCCGCTGGTCTCCGCCGGCGGTTCGGCGCTGATCATGACGATGGCGGCGCTCGGGGTGGTGATTTCGTTCGCGCGGTCCGAACCAGGGGCGCGCGAGGCGCTCGCGGCCAGGCGGGGCGTGGTCCGCCGGTCGGTCGCGGTGATCGGGCGGCGGCGGTAGCCCCGGCGGCGACGGCCCGGTCGGGCCGGGCGGGCGGGTTCGGGGCGGGGGAACAGGCGGGCCGACGGCCCGCGGTGACATCGGAGAGGACGGTTCACGGTGGTTCGAGGGATCGGCGCGGTGGTGCTCGCCGGCGGCGGCACGGCCGGCCACGTCAACCCGTTGCTGGCGGTGGCGGACGAGTTGTCCGCGCGCGGCTCGGTGACGGTGACGGCGCTGGGCACGGCGGGTGGCCTGGAGGACGACCTGGTGCCCGCGCGCGGATATGCGTTGGAGCATCTGCCCCGGGTCCCGCTGCCCCGGCGCCCGTCCCCCGACTGGTTCAGTCTGCCGGTGCGGCTGAAGTCCGCGATCGACGCCGCCGACGCGGTGCTGGAGCGGACCGGTGCCGCCGTCCTGGTCGGCTTCGGCGGCTACGTTTCCACCCCCGCCTACTACGCGGCGCACCGGCGCGGCGTGCCGATCGTGGTGCACGAGCAGAACGCCCGCCCGGGGCTGGCGAACCGCGTCGGGGCGCGCTGGGCCGTCCGGGTCGGCCTGACGTTCCCCGGTACCCGGCTGCGCTCCGGTGAACTGACGGGGTTGCCGTTGCGCCGGGAGATCGCGGCGCTCATCCGGGCCCGCGCGGCGGACCCGGCCGCCGCCCGGGCCGCCGCGGCCGGTCGGCTGGGGCTCGACCCGGCCCGGCCGACGCTCGTCGTCACCGGCGGTTCCTCGGGCGCGCTGCGGATCAACACCGCGCTGGCCGCCGCGCACGGCGCGATCCTCGACGCCGGGGTCCAGGTGCTGCACCTGGCGGGTCGGGGCAAGGCCGAGCCCGTCCGGGCCGCCGTCGCCGCGGCCGGCGGGCGGTACGTCGTACTGGAGTATCTGGCCGAGATGCAGGACGCCCTCGCGGTGGCGGACCTGGTCATCGGCCGGGCGGGCGCCGGCACGGTCTGCGAGTTGGCGGCGCTGGGTATCCCGGCGGTGTACGTGCCGCTGCCGATCGGCAATGGCGAGCAGCGGTTGAACGCCGGCCCGGTGGTGGCCGCGGGCGGGGGGCTGCTGATCGAGGACGACCGGTTCACGCCGACCTGGGTCAGCGAGCACGTGCCCGCCCTGGTGACCGACGCGCCCCGGCTCGCCGGGATGGCGACCGCGGCCGCGACCGCGGGCATTCGCGACGGCGCGTCGCGCGTCGCCGACCTGGTTGCCGAGGCGGCGACCGGACGAGGAACGGGGCGATGAGCGCCGCCGCCGACGCGCCGCCGCCGGGTGACGTCGGCGCCCTGCGGGACCTCGGCGTCGTGCACCTGATCGGAATCGGTGGGGCGGGGATGTCCGTCGTCGCCGATCTGCTCGCGGCGCGCGGGGTGCCGGTGCAGGGCTCCGACGCCCAGGACGGCCCGGCCCTGGCCGGGCTGCGCGCTCGCGGCCTGCGGGTGTGGGTCGGGCACGACGAAGGTCACGTCGCCGGCGCGGACACCGTGGTCGTCTCGACCGCGGTGCGGGACGCCAATCCCGAGCTGGCCGCCGCCCGTGCGCGCGGCCTGCGGGTGCTGCACCGATCCCAGGCGCTGGCGGCGCTGATGGCCGGCGGCCGGTCCGTCGCCGTCGCGGGCGCCCACGGCAAGACCACGACGTCGGCGATGATCGCCACGATCCTGGCCGCGGCCGGGTTGGACCCGTCGTTCGCGATCGGCGGCACAGTGCTGACCGCGGCCGGTGCCCTGCCCGGCGGTCGGCTGGGCGGTGGTGACGTGCTGGTCGCCGAGGCCGACGAGTCCGACGGCTCGTTCCTGAATTACGCGCCCACGGTCGCCGTGGTGACCAATGTCGAGCCGGACCACCTGGACTTCTACGGCAGCCGGGCGGCATTCGAGCAGGCGTTCGTGGACTTCACCGAGCGGATCGTGCCGGGCGGCACGCTCGTGGCCTGCGCGGATGACCCGGGCGCCGCGGCCCTGGCGGCCGGCCGGCCGGCGACCGAGCGCGTGGTGACGTACGGGACGGCCCCGGGCGCGGCGGTCCGGTTGGGGGACATCGATCCGGCCGGTCGGCACGCAGTCCTGACCGGGCCGGGGCTCCGGACCGAGGCGGAGGTCCCCCTCGACCTGCTCGTGCCGGGCGTGCACAACCTGCTCAATGCGGCAGGCGCCGTCGCGGTGGCGGTGGCGCTGGGCGTCGATGCCGAGGTCGCGGCACGCGGCGCCGCCGGCTTCCGCGGCACCGGGCGCCGATTCGAGGCGCGCGGCGCGGCGGGGGGCGTGCGGGTCGTGGACGACTACGCCCACCACCCGACCGAGATCGCGGCCCTGCTCGCCGCGGCGCGGACCCAGGCCGCGCCGGGGCGCGTCCTGGTTCTGTTCCAGCCGCACCTGTATTCGCGGACGCGGCTGTTCGCGCGCGAGTTCGCCCGGGCCCTGGCCGCGGCCGACGTCGTCGTGGTCACCGGCGTCTACCGGGCCCGCGAGGACGTGGACCCGAGCGTGGGGCCGTGGACCATCACCGACCACATGGCCGGGGCCGCGCCGGGCGCAGCCGACGCCGATGCCGGGGCCGGGGCCGGGGCCGCGCCGGGCGGCGCGGCCGGGCGGGCGATCGAGGACCGATTCGAGGCGGCCGCGGCGGTGGCGGACGCCGCCCGGCCGGGCGACCTGGTGCTGACCGTGGGTGCGGGCGACGTGACCGAGTTGGGCCCCTGGATCCTCGACCGGCTGGCGGCCCGGGCGGACGGTCCCGACTGATGCGCCCGCCGCCCCGGCCCCGCACCGCCGTCCCGCCCGCCGACCCGCCGCAGCCGCGGCGGGCGGCGCCGGGGGCAGCCTCGAAGACCGCAGCCTCGAAGACCGCGGCGTCGAAGGCCGCGGCCTCGACATCCGCGGCTCCGAAGGCCGCGGCGTCGAAGGCGCCCGCCCCGAGGCCGCGGGCGAAGCTCCCGCGCCCGAAGTCCCGGGGCGCGGCCCCGAAGTCGCCGGGCGCGCCGGCGCCCCCGCAGGCCGGCGCCGTCGTCCGCGTCCTGCCCGGCCGGGGGGCGGCAAGCCGCGCCCCGGCCGAGGCCATGGCGAGGGCGACCGCCGCGGCCAGCGTGACCGAGCGGCTCGCCGAGCGGGCCGCGGCGCGCCGGCATCTGCTGCACAGCCGGATCCTGGCCGCCACCATCACGGCGCTCGTCGCGGCGGCCGCGGGCTGGGTCATCCTGTTTTCGCCGCTGCTCGCGGTCCGGGCGGACGCGGTCTCGGTTACCGGCGCCGGGACGGGTACCTACGTCGACGCCGCTGCCGTACAGGCGGTCCTGGCCGGGACCACCGGGGTGCCGTTGGCCCGCGTCGATGCTGCCGGGCTGCGCGACCGGTTGCGGGAGGTGCGCGGCGTGCGCGACGCCGAGGTGCGCCGGGCGTGGCCCCGCGGACTGCGGATCGTCGTCTCGCCGCGGTTGCCGGTGGCCGCGGTGCCGGATGGCGGCCGGGTCGCCCTGCTCGACGCCGAG
The DNA here is from genome assembly GCA_031552185.1 of Cellulomonadaceae bacterium. Classification (GTDB taxonomy): domain Bacteria; phylum Actinomycetota; class Actinomycetes; order Actinomycetales; family Cellulomonadaceae; genus JAVBMU01. The sequence goes on from JAVBMU010000095.1 coordinate 26,513, forward strand.
GCCGTCCGGGTGGCGACGCAGGCGACGGCGCCGAAGGGCCTGCCGGTGGTCGACGTTCCGTTGGGAGAGCGCACCGAGCGTCCGCTGCGCTCGGTGATCGCTATCCTCGCCGCGCTCCCGGCCGACCTTCGGGCCCAGGTCGACGAGGTCGGGGCGCAGACGCAGGACTCGGTCCGGATGCGGATGCGGGACGGCTCGCAGGTGCTCTGGGGCAGCGACGACGATCTCGCGCTGAAGGTCCGAGTGCTGGTGGCGCTGCGGGCCGCGCCGGGGCACGAACAGGTGCGGGTGTACGACGTTTCCGCGCCGAGCGCGCCGGTGACCCGAACGTGAGCGGGCCCGTTCGCGACACGCGCGGCGTGGTCGTTGCCGACGGTCGGCCGGGCACCTACCGTCGTCACGTGGACAGAACCTGACATAACTGTAACCCTCCAGTAGAGGGTGAGACTTTGACGATCGAGAGGCATTGACGTGGCAACTCCGCAGAACTACCTGGCTGTCATCAAGGTGGTCGGCATCGGTGGTGGCGGTGTGAACGCTGTCAACCGCATGATCGAGGTCGGCCTCAAGGGTGTCGAATTCATAGCTATCAACACCGATGCGCAGGCTCTGCTGATGTCGGATGCCGACGTCAAGCTCGATGTCGGGCGCGAACTCACTCGCGGCCTCGGGGCCGGCGCGGACCCGGAGGTCGGCCGCAAGGCAGCCGAGGAGCACGCCGAGGAGATCGAGGACGTCCTGCGCGGGGCGGACATGGTCTTCGTCACCGCCGGCGAGGGCGGCGGCACCGGCACCGGCGGCGCCCCGGTCGTCGCCCGGCTCGCCCGCGCCCTGGGCGCCCTGACCGTGGGCGTCGTCACCCGGCCGTTCACGTTCGAAGGCCGCCGGCGGGCCGCGCAGGCCGACGCTGGGATCGAGGCGCTGGGCGCCGAGGTCGACACGCTGATCGTGATTCCGAACGACCGTCTGCTGGCGATGTCCGACCGCTCGGTCTCCGCCCTGGACGCCTTCCACCAGGCGGATCAGGTGCTGCTTTCCGGCGTCCAGGGCATCACCGACCTGATCACCACCCCCGGCCTGATCAACCTGGATTTCGCCGACGTCAAGTCCGTCATGCAGGGTGCGGGCAGCGCCCTGATGGGCATCGGCTCCTCGCGGGGCGAGGATCGCGCCGTACAGGCGGCCGAACTCGCGATCTCCTCGCCGCTGCTCGAGGCCAGCATCGACGGCGCCCACGGCGTGCTGCTGTCCATCCAGGGCGGCTCGGACCTGGGGCTGTTCGAGATCAACGAGGCCGCCCGACTCGTCCAGGAGGCCGCCCACACCGAGGCCAACATCATCTTCGGTGCCGTGATCGACGACGCCCTCGGCGACGAGGTCCGGGTCACGGTCATCGCCGCCGGCTTCGACAGCGGCGGGCCGACGGTGCGCAAGGATCCGCGGGCGCTCGGTCAGGTGGCCGGCGCGCGGCTCGAGTCCGGCTCCGGGCCGCTCGCCTCGGGTCACCGGCCGCTCGTCCCGGTCGCGGCGGGCGAACAGGACGACGTGCCCGTCACCCTCAACGGCGGCACGACGACGGTCCCGGTCGCCCCGGTCACGCCGATCGGCCAGCACGTGGCCGACCGCGCGGGCCGGCTCGGCATGGTTTCGGTCGCGCCGCCGCTTGCGCCGCCCGTCGCCCCGGTACCGCCGCCCACCGGCGGGTCGCACGGGTTCGGCGGCGCGAACGCGGCGGGCAACCCCTCGGTCGAGGTTCCGCGGCTGGTCGAGGACGTGCCCGCGCCGGCGCCGATCGAGGACCTGGATGTCCCGGACTTCCTGAAGTAACCCGTGATGGCAGGCGCAGGTGCGGGCGCTCCGCCGCTGCTCGCGGCGGATCTCGGGCCTGGCGTGCGGGCGGGCTTCACGACGCGCGCCGGCGGGGTCTCGCCCCCGCCCTGGGACTCGCTGAACCTGGGCGCGGCGGTCGACGACAAGCCGGCCCGAGTGCGCGCGAACCGCGAGCGGCTGGCCGCCGCCTTCGGCCCGGTCGCCTTCGCCCACCAGGTGCACGGCGCCGATGTCGTCGAGGTCGAGGCGCCGCCGGCCGATGTGCTGGCGCCGGTCGGCGCGGCCGACGCAATCGTCACGGCGGTGCCCGGCGTCGCGCTGGGCGTGCTCGTGGCGGATTGCGTCCCGGTGCTGCTGGCCGACGCCGCGGCGGGTGTCGTGGCGAGTGCCCACGCCGGCCGGCGCGGGCTCGCGGCGGGCGTGGTGCGGGCGGTGCTCGACGCCATGGCGGAACGCGGCGCGCGTCGGATCCGGGCCGTCGTCGGACCGTCCGTGTGCGGGCGGTGCTACGAGGTGCCGGCGGCGCTACAGGCCGAAGTGGTCGCGGTCGCGCCCCGGACGCGGTCGACGACGTCGTGGGGGACGCCGGCGCTGGATCTTGGGGCAGGCGTCCTGGCCGACCTGGCCGCGGCCGGGGTCGTCGCGACCCGACTGGAGATCTGTCCCCGCACCGACCCGCGGTTCTTCTCCCACCGCCGGGACGGAATCACGGGTCGGTTCGCCGGAATAGTCCGGCTCGACCGGGGTTGAGGTCTTGGCCGGCGGATCGAACCTCCGCGGCTCGACCGGACGATGGCGCGCGTTCCGCGTGTCGCGCTCGCAGCCGGGTCAGGCTCGGCTAGCGTGAAACGGCCAGCATGTGCGGAGGAGGAACGGAGGAAGGCTCATGACCGGTGCGCTGCGCAAGACGATGCTGTACCTCGGCCTCGCCGACGATCGGGGTGAGGACGTCGATACGTACGACGACTATGACGACGGGGGACAGGACGTGGCGGAGGACTACCCCCCCGAGGTCACGCCGTTGCGCCGTGCCACGGGCACGCGTGAGGTCGTGCGCGCCGTCGAGCCGCCCTCCGAACTGCGCCGGATCGAGACGGTGCACCCGCGCTCGTACAACGACGCCCGCGTGATCGGCGAGGCGTTCCGGTCCGGAATTCCCGTCATCATTAATCTCACGGACATGGCCGACGCGGACGCCAAGCGATTGGTCGACTTCTCCGCAGGTCTGATCTTCGGGCTGCACGGCACGATCGAGCGCGTGACCAACAAGGTCTTCCTGCTCTCGCCCGAGCACGTCGAGGTCACCGGCGAGGAGCGCGCCGCCGGCGCGGAGAAGTCCCGAGCCGGGTTCTACAACCAGAGCTGACCGCCGGGCGCGCCGCGCCCGCCGCGCGCCCGGTGAGCACCGGACACCCGATCGTCTGGCACAGTTGACCTGTGAGAGTGATCGGAAGCGTCCTTGCGTTGGTCCTGTGGTTGTACCTGCTCGTGCTGATCGGGCGGATCATCTTCGACTGGATCCAGGTCTTCGCCCGGGAGTGGCGCCCGCGCGGGGTGGTCCTGGTCCTCGCGGAGTTGATCTACTCGCTCACCGATCCTCCGCTGCGCGCCCTGCGCAAGGTTATCCCGCCCCTGAACCTCGGCCAGTTCCGGCTCGATCTGGGGTTCATGGTGCTGTTCTTCGCCGTGGTGATCGCCGCGCAACTCGCGGCCAGACTCTGATCACGACACGCCGGCCGCCGCTGATCGCTACCCGCGAACGGCCGGGGGGAAGATGTGGCTTCGCCCTTTTCGTCCCGGCGATTCGCCGCGATCGGCGCCGCTTGGCTGCCCCGCACCCCGCCGACCTCGGGAATCTCCGCTAGTTTTGACTGTGGTGACCCGAGGTCGCCCGACCGACTCGAAACGCTGATGAGGTGAACTTGATGGCACTGCTGACCGCAGAGGACATCCTGAACAAGAAGTTCGCGGCCACGAAGTTCCGCGAGGGCTATGACGTCGAAGAGGTGGACGACTTCCTCGACGAGGTGGTCCGGACGCTGAACTCGCTGCAGGAGGAGAACGAGGACCTCAAGGCCAAGCTCTCCGCCGCGGAGCGCCGGGTTGCCGAGTTGAGCCGCGCCGAGGCGTCCGCGGCGATTGCCAAGCCCGTTGTGCCCGAGCCGGCGCCGGCGCCGGAGCCGGCGGCTGCTCCGTCCATCTCGCAATCGGTGATGGGCAAGGTTGCGGGCGAGCCGGAGTCGGCCACCGGCATGCTCCAACTGGCCCAGAAGCTGCACGACGACTATGTGCGCTCCGGCCAGGAGGAAGGCGACCGCCTGATCGCCGAGGCGAAGCAGGAGGGCGCCCGGATTGTGCGGGAGGCCGAGGAGAGTTCGCACCGGACGATCTCCCAGCTGGAGCAGGAGCGGTCGCTGCTCGAGCGAAAGATCGACGAGTTGCGGATCTTCGAGCGCGACTACCGCACCCGCCTCAAGAGCTACCTGCAGAACCTGCTCGGGGACCTCGACAACCGCGGCAGCGCGCTGCCGCCGCGGAGCACCGCGGGCGCCGGAGGTCGAGCGGAGCTCTAGCGGAGGTCTAGGCCAAGCCATCAAGGTCTGTATACAATTCGTCCGGTCACGGCCGGTACGTGCAGTACCTCACGTTACGTTCTGGGCGTGGTGTGTTGTGCGTACCGGCCGGTGCGTCTACTCTCGCGTAACTCGAATAAGGAGGGGCGTCATGACCAGACTGAGCGGGGCGGCCAAGGAGGCCGTCCGTCGGCAGTTCCCGAACCTCGCGGACGATGTCGCCGCTTTCCCCGTGCGCGACGGCGAGGCACCGTGGACGCTGATCGAGGTCGAGGAACTCGCGGCCGGCCTGCTCGGGGAGCGTGACCGGCTCGAGAGCGAGTTGGCAAACGCCGACGAGGCGTTGTCGAGCCTGCTTCGGGACCCCGGCGACGGCGCCGGCGACGACCAGGCCGATTCCGGTTCCAGCGCGTTGGAGCGCGAGCAGGAACTCACCCTGGTGAACAACGTGCGGGACCTGCTCGAGCAGACGCTGCACGCCATCGAACGGATCGCGGCGGGCACCTACGCGACCTGCGAGGCGACCGGATTGCCGATCGGCAAGGCGAGGCTGCAGGCGTTTCCGCGGGCGAACCTCTCGGTCGAGGCCAAACAGCGCGAGGAACGGCGCTGATCGGCGTTCGGCATTGCGCGGTGGGGCGTGGCAGACTTGCCGGCGATGCCCACCGCGCCTGAGCCCACCACGCCCGATCCCACTGCCGGTGACCCGACCCGGCCGGCAGCGGTCGGGTCCGCACCCGGCCCGCTCCCACCCGTCGGGCCCGGTCGAGCCGGCGCCCCGGGTCCGAACCAGCGGCTCGTCGGCTGGACCCTCGGACTCGCGGTTGTGGTCCTCGTCCTTGATCAGGCGACCAAGTATCTGGCCCAACAGAATCTGCGCCTCGGCGCGGAGCCGACCCGGCTGATCGGCGACCTGCTCTCGCTGCGCCTGCTCTACAACTCCGGCGCCGCGCTGTCGATCGCCACCGGGATGACCTGGGTGCTCACGATCATCGTGGTCGTGGTGGTCGCCGTCATCGGGCGCACGATCCGGCGCATCGGGTCGCTCGGGTGGGCGATCGCGCTGGGTCTCCTACTCGGCGGGGCGGTCGGGAACCTGGTCGACCGACTGGCGCGGGCGCCGGGCTTCGCCCGCGGCCACGTGGTCGACTTCATCGACTACAACGGCTTCTTCGTCGGCAACGTCGCGGACATCGCCATCGTGGCCGCCGCCATCATGATCGCCGTCCTGTCCCTGCGCGGGGTCGGCCTGGAGGGAGCCCGAGCGGGCGGCGGACCGAACCACGCGAGCCGGCCGACGGCGAACGGCTCCGAGCCTGCGGCGCCCGGCTCCGGGCCGACGGCGCCCGGCTCAGACGGCGGCGAGGCTTCCTGATGGCCGTGCGCTCCTACCCCGTGCCGGACGGGCTGGCGGGGGAACGGGTCGACGCCGCCGTCGCCCGGATGCTCGGCTTCTCCCGGACCCGCGCCGGCCAGATCGCGGCCGAGGGCGGGGTGCGGATCGACGGGCGCGTGGCGGGCAAGTCGGACCGGCTCGCCGTCGGCAACTGGATCGAGGTCGACGTTCCGGACCCGCCGGCGGTGGCGACCTCGCTGCCGCAAGCCGTCCCGGGAATGGCGATCGTGTACGACGACGACCACGTCGTCGTCGTCGACAAGCCCGTCGGGGTGGCGGCGCACCCCTCGCCCGGCTGGACCGGCGCGACCGTCGTCGGCGCGCTGGCGGCGGCCGGCTATCGGATCTCGACGTCGGGGGCCGCGGAGCGGCAGGGGATCGTGCACCGGCTCGACGTCGGCACCTCCGGGCTGATGGTCGTGGCCAAGAGCGAGACCGCCTACCGCCTGCTCAAGCAGGCGTTTCGGGACCGGACCGTCGAGAAGGTCTATCACGCGCTGGTCCAGGGCCACCCCGAGCCGACGTCGGGCACGATCGACGCCCCGATCGGGCGACACCCCGGCGCCGACTTCCGATTCGGAGTCACGTCGACCGGCAAGCCGTCGATCACGCATTACGAGGTGATCGAGATGCTCCCGGCCGCCTCGTTGGTCGAGGTGCGCCTCGAGACCGGCCGCACCCACCAGATCCGGGTGCACTTCGCCGCGCTGCGCCACCCCTGCGTCGGAGACCTGACGTATGGCGGCGATCCCACGTTGGCGGCGCGGGTGGGCCTGGGCCGCCAGTGGTTGCACGCTGTGCGGCTCGGCTTCGAGCACCCGGCCACGGGGAACTGGCTGGAGTTGACGAGCACCTACCCGAAGGACCTCGACCACGCGCTGGACGTCCTGCGGGACGCCACGTAGCCCGCGCGGCGCGGGCGCACCGGCGGCTGCTCGGGCCCGGCCTAGACTCGTCGCATGCCCGCTGCCGCACAGGATTTTGTCCATCTGCACGCTCATACCGAGTACTCGATGCTCGACGGCGCGGCGCGGTTGGGTGAACTCTTCGCGGAGGTGCAGCGGCAGGGCCAGCCCGCGATCGGGATGACGGATCACGGGTACCTCTTCGGGGCCTTCGAGTTCTGGTCCAAGGCCAAGGCGGCCGGGGTCAAGCCGATCCTCGGCCTCGAGGCATACGTCACCCCGGGCACCAGCCGGTTCGACCAGAAGCGGGTCCGGTTCGGCGACGTCGGCCAGGAGGCGGACGATGTCTCGGCCCGGGGCGCCTACACCCACATGACCATGTGGGCGCGGACCACTCAGGGGATGCACAACCTGTTCCGGGCCGGCTCGCTGGCTTCCCTCGACGGCCAGATGGGCAAGTGGCCGCGGATGGACCGGGACCTGCTGCAGCGCTACAGCGCAGGCCTGATCGCCACCACCGGGTGCCCCTCCGGCGAGATCCAGACCCGGCTCCGGCTCGGCCAGTGGGACGAGGCCGTGCGCGCGGCCGGCGAGTTCCAGGACATCTTCGGCCGGGACGCGTTCTACGTCGAGCTGATGGATCACGGCATCGACATCGAGACCCGGGTGCTCAAGGACCTGCTGCGCCTCGCGGAGACCATCGGCGCGCCGCTCGTGGCAACCAACGACCTGCACTACGTGAAGCAGGAGGACAGCGCCTCGCAGGAGGCGCTGCTGTGCATCAACTCCGGTTCCACGCTGACGGATCCCGACCGGTTCAAGTTCGACGGCGACGGCTACTACGTCAAGTCCGCCGCCGATATGCGCCGGATCTGGGCGGAACTGCCGATTGCCTGCGACAACACCCTGGCCATCGCCGAGCAGTGCGAGGTCGTCTTCGACACCTCGGCGAACTACATGCCCAAGTTCCCCGTGCCGGCGGGCGAGGACGAGGTCAGTTGGTTCATCAAGGAGGTGGAGCGCGGCCTCGCGCTGCGCTACCCGGGCGGCATTCCGGCCGCGGTGCGCAAGCAGGCCGAGTACGAGACCGGGGTCATCACCCAGATGGGCTTCGCGGGCTACTTCCTGGTGGTCGCGGACTTCATCAACTGGGCCAAGGACCACGGCATCCGGGTCGGCCCCGGCCGCGGTTCGGGGGCCGGTTCGATGGCCGCCTACGCCTTGCGGATCACCGGCCTGGACCCGCTGGAGCACGGCTTGATCTTCGAGCGGTTCCTCAATCCGGACCGCATCTCGATGCCCGACTTCGACGTCGACTTCGACGAGCGTCGGCGCGGTGAGGTGATCCGTTACGTCACCGAGAAGTACGGCGAGGACCGGGTCGCCCAGATCGTCACCTACGGCACTATCAAGGCGAAGCAGGCACTGAAAGATTCGGCCCGGCTGCTCGGCTTCCCGTTCGCGATGGGGGAGAAGCTCACCAAGGCGATGCCGCCGGCGGTGATGGGCAAGGAGATGTCCCTGACGGGGATCTTCGACCCGAAGGACTCGCGCTATCCGGAGGCCGAGGAATTCCGGCAACTGCACGCGGCCGACCCGGACGCCCAACGCGTCGTCGAACTCGCCCGGGGTATCGAGGGGCTGAAGCGTCAATGGGGCGTGCACGCCGCGGGCGTGATTATGTCCAGCGAGCCGCTGATCGACATCATTCCGATCATGCGCCGGCTGCAGGACGGGGCGGTGATCACGCAGTTCGACTACCCGACCTGTGAGGGCCTCGGGCTGATCAAGATGGACTTCCTGGGGTTGCGTAACCTCACCATCCTGGATGACGCCATCGAGAACATCGCCATGAACGGCAAGGGCGTCGTCGACCTGGAGGAACTGCCGCTCACCGACGGCCCGACCTACGAACTGCTCGGCCGCGGCGACACGCTCGGCGTCTTCCAACTCGACGGTGGGCCGATGCGGGCGCTGCTGCGCCAGATGCGGCCGGACTGCTTCGAGGACATCTCGGCCGTCATCGCGCTGTATCGCCCCGGGCCGATGGGCATGAACTCCCACACCAACTACGCGCTGCGCAAGAACAAGCTGCAGCAGATCGAGCCGATTCACCCCGAACTGGCCGAGCCGCTCGCGGAGGTGCTCGACGAGACCTTCGGCCTGATCGTCTACCAGGAACAGGTGCAGAAGGCGGCGCAGATTCTCGCCGGCTACTCCCTGGGCCAGGCGGACCTGTTGCGCCGCGCGATGGGCAAGAAGAAGAAGGAGATCCTGGACAAGGAATTCGTCCCGTTCCGGGCGGGCTGCCGGGAGCGCGGGTATTCCGACGCCGCGATCCAGGCCGTGTGGGACACCCTGGTTCCGTTCGCCGGGTACGCCTTCAACAAGGCGCACTCGGCGGCCTACGGCGTCGTCTCCTTCTGGACCGCCTACCTCAAGGCGAACTTCCCGACCGAATACATGGCCGCGCTGCTGACCAGCGTGAAGGACGACAAGGACAAGTCGGCCCTCTACCTCGGGGAATGCCGGCGGATGGGCATCACGGTGCTGCCCCCGGACGTCAACTCGTCCGCCGCGAACTTCACCGCCGTCGGCGCGGACATCCGATTCGGCCTGACCGCCGTGCGCAATGTCGGAGCCAATGTGGTCGAGGCGATCGTGCGGGCCCGGGAGGAGAAGGGCGGCTTCACCTCGTTCACCGACTTCCTGGACAAGGTGCCCGCCGTCGTCTGCAACAAGCGGACCATCGAATCGCTGATCAAGGCGGGCGCCTTCGACTCCCTGCGCCATCCGCGCCGCTCGCTCCTGGTCATTCACGAACAGGCCGTCGACGCCGTCATCTCGGTCAAGCGCAAGGAGGCGGAGGGCCAATTCGACCTCTTCGCCGATCTGGACGACGAGACCGCGACGTTCAGTATCGAGGTCCCGAACCTGCCCGACTGGGACAAGAAGCAGCGCCTGACGTTCGAGCGCGAAATGCTCGGCCTCTACGTCTCGGATCACCCGCTGGCGGGGTTGGAGCACGTACTGCGCAAGGCGTCGGACAGCACCATTCCCGCGCTCCTGGCCGACGAGGCCCGGCCGGACGGCTCGACCGTCACCGTGGCCGGGCTGGTTACCTCGCTGCAACGGAAGATGAGCAAGAACGGCAACCCGTGGGCGGCCGTCACCATCGAGGACCTCGAAGGCGCGATCGAGGTGATGTTCTTCGGCGAAACGTACCTCGCCTACTCGCCGATGCTCGCCGAGGACCAGGTGATCGTCCTGCGCGGCCGGGTCCGCCGCCGCGACGAGACGATGCAGTTGCAGGCGATGGAAGTATCGCTGCCGGACATCTCCGCGGCCGCGGACACCCCGCTGGTCATCTCCGTACCGCATACCCGGTGCGTCGAGCCGGTGCTCGGGCCGCTGCGGGACGTGCTCCTGGCGCACGGTGGTTCCGCGCCCGTGCACGTGCGGGTGCAGGAGCCCGGCAAGGTTACTGTCGTGTCCGCCGGCGGTCGATTCCGGGTCGAGAAGTCCACCGAACTGTTCGGTGACCTGAAGGTGCTCCTGGGGGCCTCGTGCCTGACGGTCTGAGCCCGGCGGGCGGCGCCCCTGCGGCGGGCGGCGCCCCTGCGGCGGGCGGCGCCACTGCGGCGGGCGGCGCGGCTGCC
>JAVBMU010000133.1:0-11760 GCA_031552185.1 Cellulomonadaceae bacterium
TACTGACTCGACGCGATGGAGGCCCCCGTCTCACCGCCCGCCCAGGATTGCCGCAGCCGCGGGCGGCCGAACGCCGGGCCGAACCTGGCCCGACGGTCGGGCCACCCCGCCGCCGAAGACCGCCACAATTCGGAATCACTCGTCTAGCTCGGGCGCGATGCTTCTGCCGGCCGCGATGCCCGCCCGGCGGCCCGCCCGGCCGCCCGCCCGGTCATTCCGGCGCGCCGGCGTCGGACTGTTCGGGGAACGCCCGGTGGTACGCCAAGGGATCGGCGACGCGGGGGCGGCGCCGGATCAGCCGCAAGACCCCGCCGAGGAGTAGGAATGCGGCCGCCATGACCAGGAGTCCGGCGTCGCGGCCACGGGAGACGAGGGGCGCGTTCCCGTCTGCCTGCGACGTCCTCCCGGCCATGGCGACCGCGGGTGCATCGGTGATCCGGCGGCTTTCGTCCGACGGTGCGGCGTCGGCGGCTTCACTCAGACCCGATGCAGCCGACACGCTCGACGGCGCGCCGGCGGGCGGCGCGAGTGCGCCGCCGGTCCGGAACATCGATCCGGCGGGGCCGTGTGCCTCCACGGCCGGCCTGGCGACTGGGCCGACCGGCCCGGTCCGCTGCGCCTCGGCGTCGGTCGTTGCCGACGCCGTTCCGCCTACGGCTCCCAGCAGGGCGCAGACTGCCGCGGCGAGAGTCGCCGTCCGAAGCCTGGCCCGCATTCCGCCGCCCTTCGTCAGTTCCGGTCACGACAGCGCCGAAGGGTGCCGCCGTGCGTCCCGCGCTACCGCCAGGCGGGACCGACCCGGGCGCCTTCGAACCCGACAGCCCTCGACTGCCCACTGCAGGCGGGCAATCCTTGGCCAAGAGAAGAACACCTCTTGACTCTTTGGTCTCCATCACTGTAGGTAGCGAAGAGCATTCGGGCCACCCGAACCGCGCCCGGCGATCAGCTCACCGTCGCCCCGAAGACGGCACCGAGGGCGTAAGTCGCCGCGGCCGCGCCCCAGCCGATCGCCAACTGGCGTAGCGCCCTGGTCAGCGGCGACGTCCCGGACAGCAGGCCCACGATCGCGCCGGTGGCCAGCAGGGCGACGCCGACCACGACGGCGCTGACCACCACGGCGGCGAGCCCGTCCAGGCCGAACAGGTACGGCAGCACCGGGATGATGGCCCCGGCAGCGAACATCGCGAAGGAAAACAGCGCGGCACCCATGGCCGTGCCGTGGGTCACATGCTCGTCCGCGGCCGGTCCCGGGGCGATCTGCGCGCCGTCCGTCCAGTTCCGGAGCACCTCGGCCGCGTGTTCCTCGGCCTCGGCCGGCGCCATCCCGCGCGCCCGGTAGACCAGCGCGAGTTCGTTGCGGTCGACGTCGAGCGCGCCCACCACGGCCGAAGCACGGGGGCTCGGCGTCGACGCGTCGAGCAACTCCCGCTGCGAGCGGACCGAGACGAACTCACCCGCCCCCATCGACAGGGCGCCCGCCAGCAGCCCGGCCAGCCCGGAAAGCAGGATGGTCGAATTCGACGCCCCGGATGCCCCGATCCCGAGAATCAGCGCGAGGTTCGAGACCAACCCGTCGTTCGCCCCGAAGACCGACGCCCGAAACGACCCGGACATCCGGTCCCTGCCGCGCTGCGCCAGCCCGCGCACGACCTCCTCGTGGATCCGCTCGTCGGCAGCCATGGCCGCCGTCGCGTCCCGGTCGGCGCCGTAGGCCGAGCGGGACTCCGCCCGCTGGGCCAGCGCCAGCACGAACACGCCACCGAACCGCCGCGCGAACAGGGTCAGGAACCGCGTCCGCATTTGTCCCTTGCGCGGTCGCCCGGCGCGGTCACCCAGGAGGGCGAGCCAGTGCTGTTCGTGCCGCTGCTCCGCCTCGGCGAGGGCGAGCAGGATGGCCCGCTCCTCGCCGGTGCGCCGGCTCGCGAGTGCCAGGTACGACGCCGCCTCCTGCTTCTCGTCGGCCAGGAACTTGCGCCACCGGGCCACGTCCCGCGCCGACGGCCCCCGGCCCGGCCCGGTCGGCTGAGCCGGGTGGGCGGGCGCGTCCGATGGCTGTGGAATGGTCTCGGGCATGGGTCCATCATGCCGATCCGAGCACCGTCCTGGTTTCGGTTCGCCCAACTTCGCCACCCCGGCCGTGGTTGGATCGGAGGATGAGCGAACTCACCCGCCCCGAAATCGACCCGCCCACCGGCCCGGCCCCGGCCGAACTCGTGATCGAGGACATCGTCACCGGCGACGGCGCGCAGGCCGCACCCGGGTCCACGGTCAACGTGCACTACCTGGGCGTCGAATACGACACCGGCGAGGAATTCGACGCCTCGTGGAACCGCGGCGCGCCGATCAACTTCCCGCTCGGGAGCCTCATTGCCGGCTGGCAGCGCGGCATCCCCGGGATGCGCGTCGGCGGCCGGCGCAAGCTCGTCTGCCCGCCCGCGCTCGCCTACGGCCCCGCCGGCGGCGGACACCCGCTGTCCGGCAAGACCCTGATCTTCGTCATCGACCTGCTCGGGGTCTCCTGAGTCGAACCGGCCATTCCGGGCGTTCGATGCGGACCCCGACGCCGCCGCCGCGCGGCGTCGGGGCTTCTTGCCCTCAGCAGGCAATACTGACCCCTACGCACCTGTCCGGCCCGACACTCCCGACGTCGGTGGAGCACCCGAGGGGGCAATGTGGTGATTGTCAGCACCGATGGCTCGTGCCTGGCGAACCCGGGGGGCGCGATCGGTTGGGCCTGGATCAACCACGACGGCACCTTCGACTCCGGCGGGGCCGCGAGCGGCACGAACCAGATCGCCGAACTCACCGCGATCCTCCAGGCGCTGCGCGCCCATCCCGGCCCGGAGCCACTGCTCATCGAGTCGGACTCGCAGTACGCGATCAAGTGCTCCTCGGAGTGGGTGATCGCCTGGAAGCGCAAGGGGTGGCGCACGGCCGGCGGCGCGGCGGTGCGCAACCTCGAGCTCATCCGGGGGATCGACGACGCCGTGACGGCCCGGGTCGGTCCGGTGCGGTTCCGCTGGGTGCGCGGGCACGTCGGCGACCCCTTCAATGAGCGGGCCGACCAACTCGCCGGCATCGCCGCTGCGGACTGGGCCGCGGGCCGCGGCCACCTCAGCGGCACGCTGGTGCCCGAACTGGTCGGCGCGGCCGTCGTCGGGCGGCAGCGACCGACGTCGGGCACCGCGGGCGAGTCCGCGGCCGCCGGATCCGCCGGATCCGCCGGATCCGGACCCGCGCCGGCCGCCGACTCCCATTGGGCGATGGAGCCGCTCTTCGACTGAGGCCGGCGGCCTCAGCGCCGCCGCACCCGCCGCGCCGATGCGAGGATGGAGGCATGCCGACAGGCGCGCCCGACGACGTCACGCACGTCGTCGACTCCTCGCGGCCGATCGATCTTCGGCTCACCCTCGGCCGCCTGGCCCGCGGACCGCAGGACCCCACCTTCGCGACGCCCGGCCCGAACGAGATCTGGCGCACCGGCCGCTTCCCGGCCGGCCCGGTGACGTACCGGCTGCTGCGTACGGCGCCCGCCCAGGTCGTCGCGACGGCGTGGGGACCCGGCTCGGCCGACTTCCTCGCATCCCTGCCCGGGCTCCTCGGCGAGGCCGACGACGCGACCGGCTTCGTCCCGCCGCCCCGCCTGCGCGAGGTCCACCGCCGCGCCGTCGGGCTGCGGATCGGCCGTACCGGTCGGGTACTGGAGGCGCTGATTCCGGCCATTCTCGAGCAGCGGGTGCAGACCGTCGCCGCGCAGCGGTCCTGGGCGTGGTTGCTGCGCCGCCACGGCGAGGCCGCACCCGGGCCGGTCGCGGCCCGGCTGCGCGTCGCGCCCGACGCCGCGACCTGGGCCGGCATCCCCTCCTGGGACTACCACCGGGCCGGCGTGGACCCGGCGAGGGCACGAACGATCGTCACCGCGGCGCGCGCCGCGCGCCGACTGGAGGAGGCGGCGCGGTTGCCGTCCGCCGCCGCCCGGGCCAGGCTACGGGCGGTGCCCGGCGTCGGCGCCTGGACGGCGGCCCAGGTCGCCGCGCGGGCGTTCGGCGACGCCGACGCCGTCCCGGTGGGCGACTACCACCTGGCCGAATTGGTCGGGTGGGGTTTGCTCGGTGCGCCGATCGACGACGCCGAGGTCGACGCCGCCCTCGCGCCGTACGCGCCGCACCGCTATCGCGTCATTCGGCTGTTGGAGATCGCGGGCGCCGGCGCGCCGCGCCGCGGTCCCCGCCTGCCGATCGCCGACCATCGCGGCCGGTAGGGCCGGCGACGACGACGCGGGCGGGCGGACCGGTCCCGATCATCAGTTAGGGTAGCCTTACCTAATTCTCGACAGGAGTCACTGTGAACCCGTTCGCGTCCCGACGCCGATCCGTCGTCGTCCCCGCCGCCCTCGCCGTCGTCGCGGCGCTCACGCTCGCCGGATGCTCCCGCGAACCCGAGGCCACCGGCGGCTCGACCGGTCCGACGTCGGGCAATGACGCCGCCGCCTTCCCCGTGACGATCCCTTCCGCGCTGGGCGACGCCGTGATCCCGAGCAAGCCCGAACGCGTGGTGACCTGGGGCTGGTCCGCGCAGGACGCGGTGCTCGCGCTCGGCGTCGTCCCGGTTGCAATCCCCCGCCAGGACTACGGCGGCGTCGACGGCGTGCTGCCCTGGGACGCCCTGAAGATCAAGGAACTCGGTGGCCGGACGCCGACGCTGCTGACCGGGACCGAGGCCGCCGAGGTCCCGTTCGAGCAGATCGCGGCCGCGAAGCCCGACGTCATCCTCGCCCCCTACTCGGGCCTCACCCAGGAGGAGTTCGACCGGCTGTCCGCGGTCGCGCCCGTCGTCGCCTACCCGGAGCAGCCGTGGGCGCTGCCCTGGCAGGACCAGCTCACGATCATCGGCCGGGCGCTGGGCAAGAGCGCGGAGGCCGCCGCGCTGCGCAAGCAGACCGACGACTACATTGCCGCGCTGGCGGCGAAGAACCCCGCCATCGCGGGCAAGAGCTTCCTGTATGCGGCCGCCAACCAGCCGGGCACCATCAACGTCTACCGGGCGACCGATCCGCGGGTCGAGCTCCTGACCGACCTCGGCATGACGATCGCCCCGAGCGTCGGCAAGCTCGACGCGAAGCCCGCCGAGGGCACGTACTTCTACGCGCTGTCCAACGAGCGCCTGGGCGACATCGACGCGGACGTGCTGGTGATGTACTTCGGGAACCAGAAGGAAGCCGACGCTTTCGCGGCGCTTCCCGCGGCGCAGACCATTCCGGCGCTGCAGGCGGGCCGGTTCGCCCCGATCGTGGGCGAGAGCTTCGTCATGGCGTCCTCCGCGCCCACGGCCCTGTCGATCCCGTGGATGCTCGACCGGTATGTGCCCAAGCTCGCCGAGGCTGCGGCCAAGTAGCCGCGGGCGAGCGGCGCGCCGCCGCTACCCGCCGTCGGCCCGGGCGCGGTACAGGTCCTGCAGGACCATGATCTCCGCGCCGTGGTGAATGAGTTCCCGGTTGATGTGCAACACGAGGTGGCCGAACGGGGCGACGGCGTCGATCGGCGTCGCCCGGCTCAGCCCCACCGTGAAGACGTCGGCGGGGTCGAGCGTGTCGACCCCGTCCCGCCAGGTGTCCGCCCACCGCCGCAACAGCGCGACGCCCACCTCGACGTCGCCGGAGTACTCAAGCACGTCCCGGCGGGCGGCCCGCCCGCCGAAGGTCCACTCCCACCGCTCGAAGAAGACCTCGGTGAGGTGGGCCACCAGCCACGCGATGGTCCGCGGCTGCGGCGAGTCGAGTTCGGCGGGCCACTCGGCGACCCACGGCCCGGCGCCGATGGCACGCGGCGTCCGGGCCGCCTCGCGGGGCACCACCCGAAGGGCGTTCGGTCCCGGCTCCCACTCGTACTCGGCCTGGGTCAGCCCGGCCAACCGGCGGGTCACCTCGAACCACGAGAAGGCGAGCTGGGAGCGGACCATGGCGAGCGGCGTCGGGACCTCGATCAGCGACCAGTCGAATTCGACGGCGTCGGCGGGGGCGCGCGGGTTGTCCGGCACGATGGCTCCTTCCGATCGAGCGCGGGCCCGGCGGGATGCGGGCCCCTGCGCGAGCATCCGCTGACCACGGTAGTCTCGGGCGCCATCGGGCGGAACCGCCGGGCCCCCCGGCCCTGCCATGGCGGAGGTGCGGCTTGGACACCGAACACCCGCAATTGGTGCTCCTGCGGCACGGCGAGACGCAGTGGAGCGCCGGCGGCCGGCACACCGGCCGCACCGATCAGCGGTTGACCGACGCCGGGGAGCGCCAGGCGATCGCGGCCGGCGCCTTCCTGCAGCGCCGGGCCGAGCGGCTTGGCTTCGGCTTCGCGGCCGTTGTTTCGAGCCCTCTCTACCGCGCTCGGCGCACCGCCGACCTCGCCGGCTTTCCCGGCGCGGCGACGGACCCCGACCTGATGGAGTGGGACTACGGCCCCGTCGAGGGGCGCACCA
Organism: Cellulomonadaceae bacterium; assembly: GCA_031552185.1. Taxonomy (GTDB): domain Bacteria; phylum Actinomycetota; class Actinomycetes; order Actinomycetales; family Cellulomonadaceae; genus JAVBMU01. Next base: position 6,469 of record JAVBMU010000133.1, read on the forward strand.
CGGCGTCGGTGAGTGCCGAACTCGGCCGCGACTGGGAGATCTTCCGGGACGGCGTCAACTGCCTGCCCGACGCCGACCGGCCCACGGGCGAGGTGCTCGAGGACGTCGCCCGCCGCGCCCGCGCCGTGCTCGACCGGGTGGAGCCGGTCCTGCGGGACGGCAGCGACGTGCTGCTCGTGGCGCACGGTCACCTGCTGCGCGTACTGACCTGCGTGTGGCTGCGGGCGAATCCCATGCTCGCCGCCCGGCTGGAACTCGACACGGCCGCGATCTGCCTCCTCGGGTACAGCAAACATCGGATGCACACGATCGAGGGCTGGAACGTGGCGCAGTCCGGGTGAGCGGCTTTTCCACTGGGGGTGCCCGCAGTATGACCGGGGACGCCGGATGGTGGCACGATGGCAACCATGGGCATTCCAGACAAGCACCTTGCCGATGGCGAGTCGGTCGTCATGACGCTGCGCACCCACGGCAAGGCGCTCACGGGACCGGTGATCGTGCTGCTGCTCGCGATCGCTGCCGTGACGGCAGGGTGGACCCTGATCGAGAACCAGCCGACGTGGAGCTGGGTCATCACCGGCATCGCGGTCCTCGCCGCGATCGTGTGGTCGTTCTACCCCTACCTCAACTGGTTGACCACCAAGTACGTCATCACCAATAAGCGGATCGTGACGCGTTCGGGAATCCTGACCCGCAAGGGCCGGGACATCCCGCTGTATCGCATCAACGACGTCTCCTACGACATGGGTTTCTTCGATCGCATCCTCGGCTGCGGCACGCTGACCATCTCCGACGCGAGTGAGAACTCCGGGATGAAACTGCCCGACATTCCGCGCGTCGAGAACGTCCAGTCGCGCTTGCACGGCTTGCTCTTCGCGCACGACGACGGCACCGACGAGGGGGAATTCCCGCCCACGGAGCCGCCCCGGGTGGGCGGCGCCCCGGTCTGACCAGGCGTCCGGCGGGCCGGTCGATCAGCCCGTTCGGCTCGGCTCAGTCAATCGCGCGGGCCGCCCGGGCGATGGCGGCCTCGGCCCGAGCGTGGATCTTGGCCGACAACTCGACGTCGCCCGCCGTGTGCGCCGCAAGGAGCCGCTGCCCGATCGCGGCCAGAGCAGCGGGCCGACCCCTCGGGGCCGACTTCGCGGCAAACCAGTCGGCGATGGTGACGCCGTGCGCCGGTCGGCGAGTGACCGCGACGGCATCCCCCGCCTGAACGACGCCGGCCCGCACCACGCGCAGGTAGGCGCCCGGTCGATTCGCCGCCGTAAATCGATTGATCCAGTCGTCGACGCCGACCCATTCCGCGAAGGTCGCGCAGGGCGTGCGGGGCTGCGTCACCATCAATTCCGCGCTGCCGAGGGACCACTGCTCACCGATCACGGCCCCGCTGACCGGGATCCCCCGAAGCCGCACGTTCTCACCGAAAAAGCCCGCCGGAACCGGCCGGCCGAGCACGTCCTCCCAATACCCGGCGTCTTCGTCGCCATAGGCGTACACGGCCTGGTCCACACCGCCGTGATGCCTGCGGTCGACTTGCATGTCACGCTCCAACCCGAGCGGGGCGAGGGGAACCGGCCCGCTGACCGGGCGCTTGTCGATGGCCGTCATCGCCGTCCCGTTGGCGCGCGGAATCAGCGCGTGCACCCGGCAGACAGCGATGACGACGCCGCGCACCGGCGCGACCCGACCCGGCTCGTTCGGCGGAGTCTCGACCACCATCGTTGGTTCCTTCCTTCGCGTGCGTGCCGTCCCGCTGCTCGTCGCAGCACGCGCCCGCGCGTCACGTTATCGCTCACGCGGGGCCGCCACATGCGGTGAGATCACCGAACGGCTGGCACGACAAACGTAGCGGCCCGGGAAACCGCAGCGGAATTCGAACCCGGAGATCACTCGCGAACCAGAATTGTCCACAAGGGCGTCCACACTGTGGAAAGGCAGATAGGCCCGACTGATCGGGCTGGCCGTGCGACCCTCTGACGCCGCGCCGCCGCGCCGCCGTGCCGCCGTGCCGCCGAGTTCGCCACAGCCGCCGAGTTCGCCACAGCCGCCGCGCGCCCGCCGCGCGCCCGCCGCGCGCCCGGACGCCGCCGGCCCTCAGAGCGCCCTCCCACCAACCTCGTGCGGGACCAAGGTCCTGGCGCGACTGGACCTATGTCCAGAGCTGCGCCACGGAGCCATTTTCACCGAACCGAGGGTTTGTCTTAGCGTTAAGATGATGCTTAGTAATGGTACCGGGACGGGTTTACCAGAAACCCGGGAAGGAGATCTCCGGGAACAGCAGCCCGGCTGCGGACGGCGGCCCGAACCTGCCGAGTCCAATTCCTTGTCCCGCGCGGTCCCACCGCGCGACCAGTAGCCCACCGGCCGTCGCGGACGGCACTGCAGAAGCTTTCGTGCGCCAAGAAGCGGCGCCGCGGCGCGCCACAGCGCCGAACCTCCCCACCATCGCAGCCAAACAGGCCGCACCAGGAATGGAGAAGTCATGTCACGCAGGACCGGGCTGATCGCCCGTATCGTGGCCGGTGCCCTCGTCGTCGGCGGATTTGTTTTCGTCGCCGTCGGCGCGTTTGCCTGGAACATGGTCAGCACCGAACTCGCGAGCCAGAAGATCAACGTCGCCGCCGACCCGGAGAAGTCGACCAACATCGCCAACGGGCCGTTCGACGCGCTGAGCCAGATCCACCTGATCCAGGAGCACACCCAGGAAGCGGTCGTGCGCATGGGGTTCCCGGAGGGGACCGTGTACTCCCAGGTCCCGATGCCGGACTCGCAGCAACTCGGCGCCTGCAAGAAGGACGCCACCGCGCAGAGTGACTGCGCCGAACTGCTGAAGAACGACTCCATGCGCTCCTACTTCGACAACTCGAACTTCAAGCAGGCATCGCTGTACACGTCGGTGCTCGCTTTCGGTGTCGCGGCACTCGTCGTCGGCATCGGCGTCTGCCTGATGCTGATCGGTGCGCTGGAATTCCTCCGTCCGCGCCGTGTGGCCGCCGAGGGAAGCGCCGAGGGCAGCCCGGCCGGGCAGACCCGGAGTGGAAAGCGCGAACCCGCGCTCGCCGGAGGCTGATCGGGCCGCGCACCCAGCGCGAACGCAGCGCGCACCCAGCGCGAAGGCAGCGCGCACCCAGCGCGAAGGCGAAGGCAGCGCCGGGTGCGCATCAAACCCGGGTGGCCGCCGATTCCATGGATCGGTGGGCACCCGGGTGTTCTTTACGTTCCGCCGGCGCCGGCGCCGGCGCCTTCGCGAAAACGCGGCGGCACGCCGGGCTCCGACGCCACCCGCCGGAGTCGGACAACGGGCGCCTGGTCCAGTCCCTGGGTTGAGCCCGGCACATTAGGCCGCGGCGTAGCGGCGTCCCGGAGTCCCGGGTTCGCCCCCCGCCCAGTCAGTACCGCAGGCGTCGAGTCAGTACCGCAGGCGCCGAGTCAGTACCGCAGGCGCCGAATCAGTACCGCAGGCGCCGAGTCAGTACTGAGTTCGCCGAGTCAGTACCGTGCACCGCGTCGATGCCCGTTTTCCGGCTCTTTAGGTACTGACTCGGCGCGGAAGGTACTGACTCGACGTCTGCGGTACTGACTCGGCGCGGAGAGTACTGACTCGGCGCGACCCAGCGCCGTGCGACCGATGCGGTCAGGTGTGCCCAGGCTGCCGACCCGCGGGCGGCGACCCCGCCGGCGGCCGCTCCGAGTGCCCCGCCGACCCCGCCGACCCCGCCGACCCCGCCGGCGGCCGCTCCGAGTGCCCCACCGGCCCCGCCGACCCCGCCGGCCCCGCCGGCCCCACCGGCGGCCGCTCCGAGTGCCCCACCGACCCCAGTTCCGCCGGCCCCGTCGACCCCGCCGACCCCGCCGGCCCCACCGGCCCCGCCGACCCCACCGGCGCCAGCGTGACCGTCGCCCGCAACCCGCCCGCGGGCGCCTGCCCCAGCACGACGTCGCCGCCCAGGTCCCGAGCCGTCTCCCGGGCGATCGCGAGCCCGAGGCCCGAGCCGCCCGCCTCGCGCTCCCGTGAGGCATCCAGCCTGGTGAAACGCTCGAATACGCGCTCCCGGTCGTCGGCCGCGATCCCCGGGCCGTCGTCGTCGACCACCACCTCGCCGGGGCCGACTGTCACCGTGACCGCGGCGCGCGCGTGCCGGACGCCGTTGTCCACCAGGTTGCGCACCACCCGGCCCACCGCTCGGGCGTCGGCCAAGGCCCCGCCCGAGCCGAGGACGTCGACCCGAACCTCCGCCCGGCGTCGCGCGCCCGACACCGCCTCGGCGGCCACCTCGGTCAGGTCGATCGGAACTCGCTGGGGCGTGACCGTGCCCACGCGTGCGAGGACCAGTAGATCGTCGACGAGGTGCTGCAACCGTGCGATGCCGGGCTCCGCCTCGGCGGCGAGTTCGGCGGTCGTGTAGGCATCCGGATGCGCCCGGGCCACGTCCATCGCCACCCGCAGGCCCGCGATCGGGGATCGGAGCTCGTGCGCGGCGTCCGCGACGAAGGCGCGCTGCCGTTCCGCACCGGCCCGCAGTCGGCCGAGCATCTCGTTCAGGGTCCCCGCGAGGGCGCCGATCTCGTCCGCGTGCGGCGGCGTCGGCAGCGAGCCCGCGCCGCCCGTGCGGGCGATCGCGGCGGCGCCGCGCCGCAATTCCTCGACCGGCCGCAGCGCGCGCCCGATCATCACCCACACCAGCACCCCGACTCCGGCGGCCAGCACCGGAACCACCCCCGCGAGCGCCCATCCGAGCGAACGCACCGCCCCCTCCACCTCGCGGACGGGGACGGTTGCGACAGCGGCGGCGTCCTGCCCGTTCCACGTGGTGCGCCGGACGGCGATGCGGGCCACCTGGTCGTACGCGCTGCGGTCCGTGCCGCGCACGACGACGTCGTCCGCCCCCCGGGCGCGGTCCATCAGTCGGTCCAGTTCGCCGGCCGGGACCACCGGAAGCGTCATGCTCGCGTTGGCCGACGACGCGAGCACCGCCCCGCTCGGGGTGAGCAGTTGCGCCACCTCGCCCGGCTCGGCGACGGGCAGGGCGTCGGGCAACCGGTCCGATGTGGCCAGGGCGGCGATCAGGGCCGCCCGGCCGCGGACGACGTCGTCCAACGCCCGGATCCGGCCCCCCGAGATCACGCCCGACAGCGCGATGGCGCCCGCCACCAGTGCCAACGCGACCAGCGCCGTCGAGACCACGGTGAGCCGCACCCGCAGGGACCACCCCCGCCGCGGGCCGGCGCCGGCCGGCCCGACCGCTCCCGCCGAACCGCCCGCCGGCCGGCCCGCTCCCGCCGGCCGGC
>JAVBMU010000039.1:0-29233 GCA_031552185.1 Cellulomonadaceae bacterium
CCCGGACCCATACCGAACCCGGAAGCTAAGCCTGCCAGCGCCAATGGTACTGCCCCCGCCAGGGAGTGGGAGAGTAGGACACCGCCGAACACCCGAAGGCCCACCCCAACAGGGTGGGCCTTCGACATACCCGGCGCCGGCGAAAAGGTATGAGCGCCCATACGCTTTCGGACGCTGGCTTCTCGATATGCTGATGAGCGCGTTTCAACGGCGGCGGTCACAGCCGCGGCCCAGCGCCGCGCGGGCCGGGGGTGTGACGCTCCCCAACGGGGCAGCGGAGCGGTACCGGCGACCCCGGCGCGGGCGACCTGGATACGAGGAGCCGGCCGCAGGCTTAGGAATCGGCCCAAGAGTCCCCGGTTCTTGAGCATTGGTTGTTCTAGGACCACAGACGACCTACAGCACACCTGAACGCCCCGTTACGAAAAACTTGGTTCAAGTTCGAGCTATGTGACTCTTGCCCGATTGGCGTGTACTCCCATAGTCTCGGGACGCCCCGGCATGGTTTCGCGGCCTTCGGAAGCGTCGGTTCCACGTATGCGCGTGCCGACTCGACGACCGATCATGAACCGGTCGGACGGCCGTGTCGACGTCGTGCGCACGGTGTTGTGGCCGAGTGTGCGGTGGCGCAATGGTCGGGGCCGGCGGTGCGACGGCGTGCCGCCGAGGAGCGCAGAACAGGAGTCGTCATGTCTGGTAGCACCTCGTGGCGGGACCGGGCGTCGGCCCGGCGACTGAGTGTGGGTGCGGTGATCGCGGCGCTGTGCGCCGGCGGGCTGGCTGCGGTTCCGGCGAGTTCGGCGACGGCGTCGCGCGCCAAGCAACCGGTGTTGTCAACGCGGGTATCGCCGATCATCACCGTGCACGGTCTGAAGTTCCGTGACCTCAACAAGGACGGCAAGCTCACCCCGTATGAGGACTGGCGGTTGTCGGCGCAGCGACGCGCAACCGACCTCGTCGATCGGCTGACGCTCGAGGAGCGGGCCGGTCTGCTGATGCACGCACCTCACCTCATGGGCACCTGGAACATGGACGCTCTGCGGACGCAGATTGTGAATCAGCACATGTCGACGTACCTGTCGGCGACGTCCACGACGGTGGACAACCACGTGTCGATGACCAACCAGGTCCAGCAGATCGCGGACGGCACGGACTTCGGCATTCCGGTCGTCTTCAGCTCCGACCCCCGGCACGGGTTCTCCGTGGCTACGGGAATCACCGTGGAGAACCAGTACTTGACATCGTTCCCGGATGCGATCGGTTTCGGCGCGATCGGCGACCCGAAGTTCACCAAGAAGGCGTCCGACGTCATGCGTCAGGAACTGCGGGCGATCGGCATTCAGATGACGCTGTCCCCGCAGGCGGACCTCACCACCGAGCCGCGTTGGAGCCGCGTCAACGGAACCTTCGGGTCTCAGCCGTACGCGGTCAAGAAGCACGTCAAGGCCTACGTCGAGGGCTTCCAGAACGGCAGCGCCGGGCTCAACCCGAGGTCCGTCGGCACGGTCGTGAAGCACTGGGTGGGATACGGCGCCCAGGAGAACGGCTACGACTCGCACTACTTCTACGGCCGCTACGCGACCTTCCCCGGCAATAACTTCGCGGCCCACCTGGTTCCGTACGAGGGCGCCTTCGCCGCCAAGGCGGCGGGCATCATGCCGACCTATTCGATTCTCAAGAACCTCGTGTACCAGGGGACCGCCGTCGAGCAGGTGGGTGCCGGTTACAGCACGTACCTGCTGCAGGATCTCCTGCGCAACAAGTATCGGTTCGACGGCGTCGTCGTCTCGGACTGGGGAATTCTGAACGACTGCCCGGCCGCCTGCCAGGCGTTGCGCCCACCGGCGCCGTTCTTCTACACCGACTCCGCCGGGAACATGGCCTACGGGATGCCGTGGGGCATGATCGACGCCACGAAGGTGGAGCGGTACGGCAAGTCCTTCACCGCGGGCCTCGATCAGGTCGGCGGTGGCGCCGAGCCCGAAATCGTGGTCCAGGCCGTCAAGGCCGGGCTGCTGTCCGCGCAGAACGTGCGCATGTCGGCGCTGCGGGTGTTGAAGCAGAAATTCGAGCTCGGCCTGTTCGAGAACCCCTACGTCAACGTGGCGGCCTCGAAGGCGCTGGTGAAGAACGCGGCCTTCGAGAAGATCGGGCGCGAGGCTCAGATCCGTTCGCTGACGCTGCTCGCCAACAAGAAGGCGACCCTGCCGATCACGAACACCAAGCAGAAGGTATTCCTGTTCGGCGTGGACGCCGACACGGCGGCGGCCAAGGGCTTCACGGTGGTCACTGACCCGGCGCAGGCCAACCTCGCGATCATCCGATTGTCCGACCCGCGCGGCGGCGCGGACCTGACCGACCTGAACTTCACGGACCAGGCGGACTACCAGGCCCTGATGGCCGCGACGAGGGCCGGGGTCACAACGATCGCCGTGCCGAACCTGTCCCGGCCGCTGATCCTGACCAACGTCGTCGACCGGGCTGCGGCCACGCTGGCGAACTACGGCGTGTCGGACGACGTGTTGCTCGACGTCATCGTCGGCAAGGCCAAGCCGGGCGGCAAGCTGCCGTTCGAGTTGCCGTCCTCGATGGACGCCGTCAAGGCACAGTTGACCGACGTTCCCGACGACAGCAAGAAGCCGCTGTTCCGCGTCAACTACGGCCTCTCCTATCCCAAGATCATCGCCCGGCGATGAGCTGAGCAGATCGGTCCCGGCCCCCACGCCCGCTCGGCGTGGGGGCCGGGTGCGTTGTGGGGATGCGGCTATCCCGTGAGCGAGGTCCAGCCGTAGGCCGCGACCCAGCGGCGCACCTCGGCGTAGAACCGGGCGCGCGGTACGGGCAGGGAGAGTGCGAGGTCGTGCATTCCGTCCGGGACGCGGACCAGGGTGACCACGTCGCCCAGCTGTGGGGCGCGCCGGGCCAGCACGTCGACGTCGAGCACGGCGTCGGCGGTCAACATCTGCGGCGACCAGCGCGGCGACAGGTGGGAACGACTCGCGATCAGGACCAGGATGGGACAGTCGATCGCCAGGCCCGACGCCACGGTGGCATGCCCGCGCAGGATCGCCGCGAACCAGCCGGCGCGCGGCGGAAAGGACGGCACAGGCCGCCAGACCGGGTCAACCGTCCACGTGGCGTCGTTCCGGTCAGTGAGGCTGCGGCCGTAATTGCCCGCGTCGATGTTGGGCAGCGGGGCCTTGGGGTTGAGCCGGGCCAGTTGATGAATTGCCGGCGCGGAGAGCGTGCGCAACGCGGCGGCGCCGGCAAGTTCGAGCCAGGGGCTGTTCAGAATCAGTCCGCGCAGCACCCCGGGATGGCGATTCGCCCAGAGGCTGAGCACCAGGCCACCGGTGGAATGGCCCATCCCCATGATCGCGGCATGCGCGCCGAGGTCCGCCCGCACGGCCTGCAGCGCCGCCTCCAGGTCGGCGTCGTAGACCTCGAGGCGCTCGGTGTAGCCCGGGGTCTGGTGGGGCAGCAGCGAGCGCCCGTATTTGCGCAGGTCGAGCGCGTAGAAGGCGGCGCCCTGGGCGTGCCAGAATTCGGCCAGCTCGGTCTGGAAGAAGTAGTCGCTCCAGCCGTGGACGTATAGCACCGCCCGGGCCGGCCGGACGGGCTGGTCCGCCGGCGGATCGAACCGCACGAGGGTGACCACGACCCGGCCCTCGTCGTCGGGCGGTAGGTCGAGGGTGCGTCGGTGGTAGCCGGGGCCGAGGACGTCCTCGACCCACGGTGAGCCTCTCACGGCAGCAGGACGACCTTGCCGAACGCCTCTCCTGAAGCGAGGCGGGCGAGGCCCTCGGTCGCCTTGACCAGCGGGTACGTACCGTCGATCAGTGGCTTGACGTCATGGCCGGCGACGAACCGGGCCAGCGCGGCGAGGTCCCGGGCCGAGCCCATCGTCACCCCATGGACGGTGAGTTCGCGGAAGAAGACGTGACTGAGTTCGGCCGCCGTCGGGTCGCCCGTCGTCGCGCCGGCGACGACGATCGTGCCGCCGTCGACCACCGATCGCACCGAGTGCGTCCAGGTGGCGCGGCCGACCGTCTCGACCACCAGGTCGACCCGCCGCGGCAGCCGGGCGCCGGGCTCGACGGCGAGGCCCGCGCCCAGGGCGCGGGCGCGGTCCCGCTTGGCCTCGGAGCGGGAGGTGACGACGACGTCGAGCCCCGCCGCGACGCCCAACAGCAGCGCCGCCGTCGCGACGCCGCCGCCGGCACCCTGGATCAGCACGGCGTTGCCGGGCCGGGCCCGGCCCGCCGTGAACAGCATCGTGTAAGCGGTCAGCCAGGCCGTGGGCAGGCACGCGGCCTCGGCGAAGGAGAGCTCCGCCGGCTTGGGCACCAGGTTCGCGGTCGGGACGGCGAGCCGCTCGGCCAACGTCCCCGGGTACCGCTCGGACAGGAGCGACCGCGGCTCACGCGGCCCGATGCCGCTCGCCGGCCCGATGACGGAATGCACCACGACCTCGGTGCCGTCGGGGGCGACGCCGGCGGCGTCGGTGCCGAGGATCATCGGCAACCGGTCGGCGGGCAGCCCGACGCCGCGCAAGGACCACAGGTCGTGGTGGTTCAGCGCTGCCGCGCGCACCTCGACTGTGGTCCAGCCTGGTCGCTCGGGCGGCTCGGGTCGGTCACCGACGCGCAACGCGGTCAGCGGATCCTCGGCATCGGCCCGGGTGGCGTAGGCGGCAAGCATGGCTCCAACCTATCGGGCCGGGTTCGCCCGGTCATGCGCCCGGGCGTGCGGCTCGGTCAGGCGCCCGGGCGGGTGACCGGGACCCGGCGGCCCAGGAAGTCGGCCACCATCGGCCCGAGCTGGTCGAACTCGATCAGGAAGCCGTCGTGGCCGAAGTCGCTGCGGAGCAGCCGCAGCGGTTCCGCGCGGGGGATGTGCTTGGCGATCCGGGCGCAGTCGGCCGGGAGGAACAGGCGGTCGCTGTCCACGGCGACGACCAGCGCCCGCGCGGTGATCGACGCCAGGGCGGCGTCGACGCCGCCGCGGTCGCGCCCGAGGTCGTGCGCGAGCATCGACCGGGTCAGGGTGACGTAGGTGTTGGCGTCGAATCGGCGGGCCAGCTTGTCCCCGTGATGGTCCAGGTAGGACTCGACGGCGAACCGGCCGTCGGAGTACGGGTCCTCGCCGCCCTGTGGCAGCCGGCCGAACCGCACATCCAGTTCCTGCGCGCTGCGGTAGGTGGCGTGCGCGATCTGGCGGGCGATCGCGAGGCCGACGTGCGGGCCGTCGTCGTCCGCCGCGTCGTAGTAATCGCCGCCGCGGAAATTCGGGTCCGCGGTGATCGCCAGGAGCTGCGGATGCGCCCAGGCGATCTGGTCGCCCGTCGTCTGGGCGCCGGTCGCGACGGCGGCGATCGCCTCCACCTCGATCCCCGCCTCGGGGCCGAGGATCGCCCACTCCAGGACGCGGTGCCCGCCCATCGAGCCGCCGGCGACGAGTGCCCACCGGGTGATGCCGAGTTGGCGGGTCAGCTCGATCTCGACCGCAACCTGATCGCGCGGGGTGACCCGCGGGAAGCGGGCGCCCCAGGGGCGCCCGTCGGGTCCCGGGGACGACGGTCCGGTGGTGCCCTGGCAGCCACCGAGGACGTTCGGTGCGACGACGAAGTATCGGTCGGTGTCGATCGGCGCTCCCGGGCCAACCATCGCGGACCACCAGCCGGCGGTCGACTGACCGGGGCCGGCCGCCCCGGTGACGTGGGCGTCGCCGGTCAGCGCGTGCAGCATCAGGATCGCGTTGCCGCCGTCGGGGTCGAGCGTGCCCCAGGTCTCGTAGGCGACCCGGACGTCGGTCAGCCGGCCGCCCGCCTCGAGGTCGAAGGTGCCGACGTCGACGAACCGGCGCGCGGCCGGGCCATCGCCCGGGCGCCATCCGCCGGAGGCCGGGACCGGCGGCTTGACCCGGGAACGGGAGACCGGGTGGGGGCGGTGCGCGGCGGTCATGGCGGGCGTCCTCTCGACGGTGGGCGGACTCTCGACGGTGGGCGGACGGAGGGGGGCCGAACCCGGAGCCCGCCCGGCGGGCCGGGCGACCGGCGGGGCGAACCCCGGGTTCGGCGTCGGCATCAGCGGGCGGACTTGGCGGCGGTGAAGCCGAGCTCGAGGTCGGCCAGGATGTCGTCGATGTGCTCGATGCCGACGGCGAGCCGTACCAGCCCGGGCGTCACCCCGGACAGGGCCTGCTCCTCGGCGGTGAGCTGGCTGTGCGTGGTGGAGGCCGGGTGGATGACCAGCGAGCGGACGTCGCCGATGTTGGCGACGTGGGAGTGCAGTTTGAGCGCGGAGACGAAGGCCTTGCCGGCCTCCGCGCCGCCGTCGAGCTCGAAGGCGAGCACCGCGCCGGCGCCGCGGGGCAGGTACTTGCGGGCGTTGGCGTACCACGGGCTGGACTCCAGGCCCGCGTAGTGGACGGTGACCACGTCCTCGCGGGCCTCGAGCCACTGCGCGACCCGCTGCGCGTTGGCGACGTGCCGCTCGACCCGCAGGGAGAGCGTTTCGATGCCCTGCGAGATCAGGAATGCGTTGAAGGGCGAGATTGCCGTCCCAAGATCGCGCAGCAATTGCACCCGCGCCTTGAGGATGAAGGCCAGATTGGCGCCGAAGGAGCCACCCACGCCGAGGTCGCGGGCGTAGACGAGCCCGTGGTAGCTCGGGTCCGGACGGTTGTAGTTCGGGAACCTCTCGGGGTCGGCGCCGAAGTCGAAGGTGCCGCCGTCGACGATCACGCCGCCGATCGCCGCGCCGTGGCCGCCCAGGTACTTGGTGGCCGAGTGGACCACGATGTCGGCGCCGTGCTCGATCGGGCGCACCAGGTACGGCGTCGCGACCGTGTTGTCCACGATCAGCGGGACGCCGGCCCCGTGGGCGACGCCGGCCACCAACTCGATGTCGAGGATGTCCGACTTCGGGTTGGGGATCGTCTCCGCGAAGAAGAGCTTGGTGTTTGGCCGGACGGCCGCTCGCCACGCCTCGGCGTCGTGCGGGTCCGTGACGAAGGTGGTGGTGACCCCGAGCTTTTCCAGCGTGTAGTGCAGCAGGTTGTAGGTCCCGCCGTAGAGCGAGGGGGACGCGACGAGGTGGTCGCCCGCCTCGGCGATGTTCAGGATCGCGAGGGTCGAGGCGGCCTGGCCGGAGGACAGCAGGAGCGCGCCGACACCGCCTTCCAGGCTGGCGATCCGGTTCTCCACGACCTCCTGGGTCGGGTTCCCGATCCGGGTGTAGATCGGGCCGAGGTCCGCCAGGGCGAACCGATCGGCGGCGACGGCGGCGTCGGGGAAGACGAACGACGTCGTCTGGTAGATCGGCAATGCTCGGGCGCCCGTGGTCGGGTCGGCGCTCTGGCCGGCGTGAATCTGGCGGGTCTCGAAGGACCAGGCGGGGGTGGCTGCTGCGGAACTGGGTGCTGCGGACATGTGTGGCTCCTCTTGGGGTGGGGGGCCGCGCGCGCAGGCAGGCGAGCGCGGCTGAGGGGGCGGCGCACGCCGTAGTGATTCACCGGAGACTGTGCTGGATTGCCGTGGGTCGGAGGGATCCGCCGAGCCGGGCTCGGGAGGATTCGGGGGCGACGACGGCGGCCGGTGGGCAGGGCGAACGTGCGCTGGTGGTCAGCTGCACATTCGACGGGTCACGTGATCGAGAGTAAGGGGCTCACCTGACGGACGAAACCCGCGTCTTGCGATCTGAGATGTTGCGGAAGCGTTGATCGGCGTCGGGCTGGGCGTTTCGAATGGCACGACGTCGCCGGCCGGGTCAAGCTGATGACGTTTGCTTTGCCTACTGCGGATGAAACTATGACTGCGAAGCTCGCGATTTCTCGTCGTTCGAGTTCCGGTCGGCCGAAATTCGGCCGGGCGACGTTCGGCCGGGCGACGTTCGGCCGGGCGAGGGCTCGGCGCGTGGTCGCGGCGTCGTTGGTGGCGCTCGCGCTCGGCCTCGGGTTCGGGATCGCCGACCCGGGCTTGCCCGCCCTCGCCGACGAACCGGGCCGCCCCGCCGCCGTCGTCGCGCTGGAGGCCGAGCTCGACGCCGTCGAACGCGGGGCCTCCGATGCCCAGGTGAGCGTGCAACTGGCGGCGGAGGATTACGACGTCGCCGCGGCGGCCCTCGCCGACGCCCGCTCGGCCGCCGCAGCGGCAAGCGCGCGATCCGCCGCCGCGGCGGCGAAGCTGAAGACCGCTCGGGTCCGGCTCGGCGCGGTCTACCGCGCGGGGACGCAGGGCGAGAATGGGCTCGACCTGCTCGGCCGGCTGGTCGATTCCGGCGGCGTGCAGGCCGCTGCGTCGGCCGCGCGGGTGCGGCACGCCGTCGAACGGAAGGCGGGCAACGCCGTCACCGTGGCCGCCGACGCCGGGGCCGCGGCCGAAGCCGCGAAGGCCAAGGCCGATGCGGCCGCCGCCCGAGCGCAACGGGCCGCCGACGAGGCCGGCCAAGCCTTCGAGCGCGCGTCCCGGGCGGCGCGTGATCTGGCGGGCATCGAGCGGTCGGCCGCCGAGCGCCGAGCGGCTCTGTTCGTCCGGCTGGCTGCGGCGCGGGGGACCAGCGTGGCTGTGGAGCGGGCGAGGTGGGCCGAGCGCATGGCCGCCGCCGCCGACGCCCGGGAGACCGCCGCCCGCGCCGCCGCCGGGCTTGGTGCGGTGGCCGGGGCCGGTTCAAGGGCCGGCGCTGGGGCCGGAACTGGTTCGGCTGCGACGACGCCGAAGGCGACGTCTTCGACGGCCGTGACCTCGACGCCGAAGGCGACGACGTCGGCCGGGCCGACGACGCCGACAGCGCCGAGGCCGAAGGCGACCGCGACGGCGACCGCGACGCCGAAGCCCGCGCCGTCGTCGAGCAGCAGGCCTCCGAAACCCGCGCCCAGCACCACCAAGCCGAGCACACCGAAGCCGAGCACACCGAAGCCGAGTACACCGAAGCCGAGTACACCGAAGCCGACCTCGCCCGTCCCACCGGCCTCCCCGCCCGGGTCGTGGAATTCCACCGCGGCCCAGGGCGTGAAGGCGGCGGCGTGGGCCAAGTCCAAGGTCGGCGCGGCCTACCAACTCGGCGGCACCGGCCCGGCCTTCGACTGTTCCGGGCTGACGTCGGCGGCGTGGGGCTCGGTCGGGCTGTCGATTACCCGGACCTCGCGGTCGCAATACCACGCCGCCGCGCGCATCGCCTACAGCCAATTGCGGGCCGGCGATCTCATTTTCTACGCGACGGATCGCACCAATTCGGCGACGATTTACCACGTCGCGATGTACCTGGGGAAAGGTCAGATGGTCGAGGCGCGCTACCCGGGTGCCACCGCCTGGGTCACCTCCTTGCGGCTCACCGCATCGATGCCCTACGCGGGCCGGCCGTAGCCGACTTATCCACAACGTCCGGATACGGTTGACATGCGCGCAAGGCCGCGCTTAGCCTGACGATCTCGACTACGGAGGGTTTTCCCCCATGCGGAGGAGGAGAGTTGCATCGATTGCGGCATCTCTCGCCCTGAGCGGCGTCCTCCTCGGCGGCGGCGTCGCACATGCCGAAGGCTCATGGAACTCCAGCATCGAAAATTGGCTAACCGGACTGTCCTCGCGCAGCTGGTCCGATAAGAACACCGATGCCACCCGCACGACGGTGACGTTCAAGGGCTGTCACTACGACGTGCTGCCCAAAGGCCCCAGTCACGTCAGTGTCGAAGTGATGCAGAACGTCTCCTTCGGGCCGGACAAGTATCGCGGGCAGAAGAAGCTCTACTGCGCCGTCAGCGGGTCCGCCGACTGGGGCGATATGACGAAGGCGAGCTATCACTTCGTATTGCGGAAGATCGATGGGACTGAACGCTCCAATGACTTCCTCGACGTCACGTCTGTGGTCGTCAAGTACTAAGGAGCACCAGATGTCCGATGCGCTCACGTTCGACAAGGTCAGTTTTCGCTATCGCAGGTCGCGCTGCGATGTGCTCGCCGACTTCTCCTGGCGGTTGCCGGGTGGACGAACGGTGCTGCTCGGCCCGAATGGCGCCGGGAAGTCGACGCTTCTCGCACTCGCTGCGGGGGCGCTGCGTCCCCGGTCGGGCGCTGTCCGCGTTGGCTCCGTCACGTCAGTTGGCTGGATGCCCCAGGCGATTCGGCCCGTGGGCAAACTCGCGGCCCGCGAGCAGGTGGCTTACGCGGCGTGGCTGCAGGGCGCCCGGCGCGCCGAAGCGTGGTCGAGTGCGGCGGACGCGCTCGTGAGCGTCGGCCTGGGCGACGAGATGCAGCGGCCTTCCGCCGAACTCTCGGGTGGTCAGTTGCGTCGCGTCGGGCTTGCCGAGGCCCTGGTCGGGGACCCCGGTGTGCTCCTCCTCGACGAGCCGGCGGTGGGCCTCGACCCGGCGCAGCGTCTCACATTCCGCCGCGTCGTGGCTGCGCTTCCCGGCGATCGGCCGATCGTCATATCCACCCACCAGGTGGATGACCTGGACGAACTCGCCGACACCGTCGTCGTGCTCGGCGCGGGTGTCATTGCATTCTCGGGCAGCGTGGCCGAGTTCATGAGCCACGGGGGCGCGGCGCAATCGGCGCGGCGCGCCGAGGAGGCCTACGCAGCGCTGCTCGGGTCCGGAGCCCGCTAGGCCCGCAAGTCCGGCAAGGGAACCCCGCCACACGACGGGAGTTCGTTGACCGATCCCGCATTGCCTGTCACGTCCATTCTAGGAGGGGAGCCCGATGGGCTGGTACTTGGCCGCGCGTCGGGCGCTGGTGATGGCCGTCGTCACCGCCGGAATAACTGCACTCACGATCGCACTGATGGCTGCCACCGTGCCCATGCCCAGTCTGCTCGGCGGGGCGATTGCCGGCGTACCCAGCGCGCTCCTGCTGCCGGCCGCTATTGCGGCCGCCGTGGTCGGGTTGTTCGCGGCGGGACCGATCGGCGCGGAGGTGATCGCCGCCCGGCATCTCCCTCTGCTCGACGCCGGTCTCGCGTCTATCTATGCCGGTGCGGCGGCCGGGCTGCTCGTGGCCGCCGGCGAGTTTTCCCAGACGCCACTGCTCACCGCGGGGGGACGAAATGTCATCGGCTACACGGGCGTCGCATTGCTCGCCCTGCGGTTCGCCGGACCGGTCGCGGCGCCCGTCGCGCCGATCGCGATCGGTTTGCTTCAGGGCGTCTTCGGCTATAACTACGGCCGGCCGCGGTTTTGGGCGCTGGGGCTGGCCGATCAGGGCGAACGTGTCGCGGCGATCGGCTGCGCGGCGTTGTTCGCAATCGCAATCGTCTGGTTGCTGGCCGACGACCTGCAGCGCGCGGAGCGGATAATTCCTCCCGAAGCGCCGTCTGTCGCTGGCGGCAGCCCTTTTGAGTCGATCGAAATTTCACAACAGCAGGAGGAGTTGTGCGAGTAACACGTATCTTGAGCGCCGCAACCAGCCTCGCCACGGCAGGTCTCATCGCCTTCGCCGGCGCTGCACACGCAGAAGGTACTTTTACCTCTTACATAGACAACTGGGGAGTTGGCAAGGAGTCCCGGGACTGGACTGATAAGGACCGCGACGAAACGGTCACCGCCATCAAACTGGAGGGTTGCCGCTACACAAATCGTAGAGGCTTCACGAGCGCCCATCTCGAGTTGATGCGCAACGTGACGATGGGCCCGGACAAGTACCTGGGGCAGAAAAAGTTCGCATGCGCGAAGTCTGCCACGCAGACCTGGGGCAAACCACAGTCCGCCGGCTACCACTTTGTATTGCGAAAGGTTAACGACATGACTCTGCCGCCGGATCGCCTCACCGCGAAGAAGGTTATCGTCCGCTATTGATGTGGCAATGGCAGGACGGTGGGACCGACGTGACGGAGGTTCGTTCGCCTCGTTACGACGGCTCGGTGCTTGACGCATCTCCTAGCGGCGCGCCGCTCCCGTCCGGGCCCTTTACGGGAATGGTGGGTGTGCCACGTGAGAGTCATGGTTCGGTGGCGGTTTTCGGGTGCGCTGTGGGTGCTGCCGGCGACGGTCCTGATCGTTGTGGGGTTCCTCGGCCAGAACTACCCCAGTGCGGACCCGTCACCGATGTCGGTGGGCGTCTATGCCTTATGGGGGCAAGTCGTTGTCGTGCCGGTCCTGGCGGCCCGGGCCGCGTGGGTGGCCGGTCGGCTTCGACGGGCCGGCTGGTTTGCCCGGCCGTGGGTCAGGAGTCCGGCTGCGTTCGCATTGGACGAGATCTGGCCGCTGCTGGCGTGTGGGGTGGTTGCCGAGACTGCGGCCCTCGCGACGGCGTGTGCGGAATTCGAAGCCTGGGTATTTCCGGACCCACTGCCGGTGGCGATCGCCTTTCTGATGATCATAGTCGCGACACTCTCGGGGTTTGCCCTCGGACGCTTCGTTCCGACCGTGGTGGCCGCGCCGGTCGCGCTGGGCGGGTGGTTCGTGATCGGGGCGTTTCCGCCCGCGATGGATCCGTTGTGGTTGCGTCACCTCACTGGAATCTCGGATTGTTGCCGCGTCTCCGAGGTTCTGGGCTGGCGTGTCCCGGTGGCCGTTACCAGTACGTACCTCGGAATCGGCGTTCTTGTTGCTGCCGTATTGGCGGTCGGTCGGGTTGGCCGTGGCCGGGGAGGCGACTCCCGTCCCCGTGTGCCGGCGCCCGCGGCACTGGGCGCAGCGGGCGCCGTCTGCGCCGGGCTGATCGCCACCGGCGTCGGCTCGGTGCACGAACTCGATTTCGACCCGTCGGTCCCGCGCACTGGCGCGATGTTGTGTGCGCCCGCGACGGCTGACGGTCGGACCGTGCGGGTCTGCGTATGGCCGGAGCGTCGGTCCACCCTTACGAGCGCCGAGCAGATCGTCCGAACGGCCCTGATCCCGTTGGGTCGATCCGACCCGTCCGGCCTGCCGAGCCTTATCACGGAACGAGAGACGGTCGACCAGGCGAGTGGCGAACGTCGATTCCGCACCGCTCCGCGGCCGACGGACGAGCAGATCGCCTCTTCGATCGGATCGTCAGTATTCCCTCAGATCACGCCCCGCTGCTCGAAGATTGCAGAGGTCGCGGCGGCCGACGAACACGCTGAGGAGGGCCGCGAGCCGCAAGACTTCTCGGCTCTTTATGAGACGCAGGAGGACGGGGCGCTGTGGTGGCGGGTTCGGGTGGTCTCCGCGGCGGCCGGCACCAAGCCCACGCTCGAGACGGCGCTGGAGTTGTCCGCCGGCACTCTTCCGACCGGGTTCGCCGAACTGTGGCAGATGCCGCCCGCCAAACAATCGGCCTGGCTGCGCACCGCCGCCGAGGCAGTGCTCGCCTGCGATCCCACCCGGATCCCACCGGAGGCGGCCTACCACGAGACCGCAGCTGGGGCACGGTGACCGCGTCGGCCTCGTGACTCCGGCGGGCTTGCCGCTCCCAAGGAACGGTGAGTCCCGCCGTACGCGCGGAGCCCCTTGGTCCTCGGGGCGCGGTCCGCCTCGCACCAGGCACCGGAATCCGTCCGGGTTCGGATGGCGCCAGGACGCGTCGCGCCTCCGAGGTACCATTCGGAAACTCGTCACGATGGGCGCACCGCTCCTGCTGGCGGCCCTGGCCGCCGGCGGCTGTTCGGCCGGTACGGCCGGCCCTCCCCGGCGGTCCCGGAGACCTTCACGATGCCCCCGGTCGTGGGGATGGGCCTGCAGGACGCGCAGGACCTGCTGCAGTCGCTGGGTGCGTACACCCTGGATCAGCAGGACGCCTCGGGCCTTGGCCGAGTGCAGGTCCTGGACCGCAACTGGAAGGTCTGCACGCAGCAACCCGCTGCCGGGTCCGTGGTTCCGGTCTCGACGATGGTCGCACTTGCGTCCGTCAAGCTGACGGAGACCTGTCCGTAACCCGAACCCGGCGTGATTCCACCTGCAGTCGTGACATCGGTCGGGGCGCTCGCGCCCGCGGTCAGCTGCCGCGGGCGGCGAGACAGTGCCTCGGCCCCGTGCCGCGCGGCCGGCCCACGCAGATCCGGGGCGGTCCGTGGGCGAAGTGAGCAATTCGGATGCGCTCATCTAGGATCAATCTATGAGAAAAGCCCTGGCATTCGGGACGATCCTGCTGGTCTCGGCGCTTGCCGGCGGCTGTGCGGCAGAACGCGCCGATCATTTCGAGACGATCCGGACCGCCACGGTTACGGAGGCCGCCACGCCCGATTCCCGAGGCGCCGATCGCTCCCTCACCATGCCCGCCGTCGTCGGGATGCGGCTGCAGGAGGCCGAGCGGGCACTGCGATCGCTCGGCGTGAACGCCATCGATCAGCAGGACGCGTCCGGCCAGGGCCGGACGCCGACGCCGGAAGGCGACTGGACGGTCTGCGCGCAACAGCCGGTGCCGCGTACCATCCTTTCGGCGTCGTACCACGTCGTGCTCGCGTCGGTTGAGGCGACGGAGAATTGTCCCTGAGGGCTGCCGAGCAGTTCCGAATCGCGCGGCCGCTGCCCTCGCAGCCACCTCATGAAGTTGCCTGAGCCGACGACGCGCGAGGTAGATCCTTGGCGCCGCGGCACCGGCGTGTTGGGCGCGCTACGGCTCTACCTTGCGCGGCACGGCTCTACCTCGTCCGCTACGCCGGGCGCGGGCACCGGGTCCGGTGTCGAGCCGACCACCAGGACAACGCCCGACACGAGCCCGAGACGAAGTGCCCGCTCGGGGACCGATGTCGGGACCTGCACCAACCACGCATCGGCGTCGGCGTCAGCGTTGGCGTCCAGGACCCCGGGGACAGCGACCCGACACAGAGGAATCACTCGTCCAGAGGTGTCGGGCTCGCCCCCGACGAGACGGCGCCAAGGTGCCGAGTCAGTACCTGCGGCGCCGAGTCAGTACCTCGCGTGCCGAGTCAGTACCTCGCGTGCCGAGTCAGTACCTGCGGCGCCGAGTCAGTACCTGCGGCGCCGAGTCAGAACCCCGCGCGCCGAGTCAGTACCTGCGGCGCCAAGTCAGAACCCCGCGCGCCGAGTCAGTACCTCGCGTGCCGAAACCGTACCGACACGCCGGAAAAACAAGCACGGAATGACCATTAGGTACTGACTCGCCGCGGGCGGTACTGACTCGCCGCGGGCGGTACTGACTCGCCGCGGGCGGTACTGACTCGCCGCGGGCGGTACTGACTCGCCGCAGGTAGTAACGATTTCGGCCCCCGGCGGCGCTGGGACGCCCGCGAACGCAGGAGACTCGCCCAGGTGAGCGAGCAGCAAAGGGCGCAGGGGAAGGGGCGCCGGTCGTGGCGGGCCTGGCGGGAGGCCGCGAGGAACGAGCGGCCGGATGGTAGACCGGCGCCCCTTCCCCGGAGCCCGGCCGACCCGCCGTCCGAGCCCCCGCGACGAGCCCCCCGAAGCTCAGTGCCCCCGAAGCTCAGTGCCCCGGAAGCTCAGTGCCCCCGATGCTCAGTGCCCGCCGATGTGATACCCCGTGTCGATCGCCCGCTGCAGCGAGCGCTCGATCTCGGCCTCGGCGTCGGCCCGGCCGACCCAGTGCGCGCCCTCGACGGACTTGCCGGGCTCGAGGTCCTTGTACACCTCGAAAAAGTGCTGGATCTCCAGCCGATGGAAGTCGGAGACGTCCTCGATGTCGAGCCGCCACGCGGCGCGCTGATCGGCCGTGGGCACGCACAGCACCTTGTCGTCGCCCCCGGCCTCATCGCGCATCCGGAACATGCCGAGCGCGCGGCAGCGGATCAGGCAGCCGGGGAAGGTGGGTTCCTCCAGCAGGACGAGGGCATCGAGTGGGTCACCGTCCTCACCGAGCGTCCCCTCGATGAATCCGTAATCGTCCGGGTAGCGGGTCGAGGTGAAGAGCATCCGGTCCAGGCGGATTCGCCCGGTGACATGGTCCACCTCGTACTTGTTGCGCTGACCCTTGGGGATCTCGATGGTGACGTCGAACTCCACGTGGCTTGTCCTCCGGTCGATCCGGGCGAGTGGTGGTGCTAGGCAGTGCATGACCACATCGTCGTGCTGGTCTAGTGTGACACGACAAGGTTCGGCGGTGGACCTGGGCGATCGCGCCGGCGAGCCGGTCGCGACCGCCCGGCACCGGCCGTGGCGTGGAATTGGCGTTCGGAGGGACGAGGCACACGATGGGGTGGGGCAGACGAACCGCGGTGGCGGGGATGACCCTCGTGGTCCTGGCCGGCGGCTACCTCACCGCCGACGCCTACGACGTCGTACCGGGTTTTGTCACGCTGGATCCGCCGGACCCGACGGCGAATCCGTTCCCGACGGCGCCCGGCGCGACGCCGCCCCCGCCGCTGACGACGCCGCTGCCGGCGCTGGGCACGACGGCGCCGTTGCCGACGGCGGTGGCCGTGCAGGCCGCGGTAACTGAGGCGGCGACGGACCGGCGGCTCGGGCCGCCGGCGGTCGGCATCGTGGTCGCGGATGTGGCCACCGGCGAGGTCCTGGGCAGTGCCGCGCCGAACACGGCGCTGGTTCCGGCGTCGTCGCAGAAGTTGCTGACCGCCGCCGCCGCCCTTGCCGGGCCGGGGCCGACGACGACGATGCCGACGTCGACGGTGCTCGGCGGTGACGGCACGCTCGCGCTGGTCGGGGGCGGGGATATGTTGCTCGGCTCCGGGGCGGGGAACCCGGGCGCCGTGAACGGTCGGGCCGGGCTGGGTGACCTGGCCAAGGCCACGGCGGACAAGGTGAAGGCCGCCGGCCTCGGGACGGTCCGGTTGGTGGTGGACGACTCGCTGTTCCCCGGGCCGGCGATTCCGCCGTCGTGGGATCGGGCGAATGTGCGGGCGGGATTCGGCGCGCCGGTGACGGCGCTCGCCGTGAACATTGCCAGGTTGGGGCCGCAGGAGTACGCGCCGCGCAGCGCGGATCCGTCGCTGGCCGCGGGGCAGGTCTTCGCCGCGCGGCTCAAGGAGCAGGGCGTCGAGGTCTCGGGCCCGTCCCGCGGGTCCGCGCCCGCGGGCGGGACGAAGCTGGCCGAGGTGCGCTCGGCGCCGATGGCGGACGTCGTCGACTACTTCCTCCAGCACTCGGACAACACGATCACCGAGGTGGTCGGGCGGCTGGTGGCGATCGACGCCGGGCAGCCGGGCACGACGGCCGGCGCCACGGAGGCCGTGCTCGCCGCGGTGCGCAGGCTCGGAGTGGATCTCACCGGAGCGCGGCTCACCGACTGCTCGGGCCTCGGCGAGGGGTCACGGCTCACCGCGACCCAGCTCGTCGCCGTCGTCCGACTGCTCAACGATCCGAAACAGCCCGCGCTGCGGTCGGCCGCAGTCGGGCTGCCGATCTCGGGACTGCGCGGAACGCTGGACGACCGGCTGGCGGACGGGCCGGCCGGCGGCGTCGTGCGCGCCAAGACGGGCTCGTTGCCCGGCGTGACCTCGCTGGCGGGCACGGTGGTGACGGCGGATGACCGGTTGCTCGCCTTCGCGGTGCTGGCGGACTCGTTCCAGAAGGGCACCGCCTATGCGGCGCACCAGCCGGTGGATCGCCTGGTGGACACCTTGGCCGGCTGCGGCTGCGGCGGGGCGCCACGGTAGGTCGGTGTCCAGCAGGCGGCACCTGGCCGGGCGGCCCGGATACGGTGGGGAGATGACTGTGGATGCCGCGCCCTCGCCTGCACCCGAGATCGTCGACTGGGCGGTGGCCGCCTCGATGGCGCGCCGGCTCGCGCGACCGGGGCCGACGGCGCAGCGGGCGGAGTTGGTGGAGTTGGTCGAGTCGCTGCGGACCGCGGCCGCCGAGGCCGTGCCGCACGTGTTGGCCACCACCGGGATGCGGCCCGCGCCCGGGCCGACGCCGCTCACGCTGGGTGCGGTGTACATCGTCGACCGGGCTCGCTGGGCGCAGGCCAATACCGAGGTGATGGCGGCGATGACGCACGGCGTGGCCGAGGCGGTCAGCCCGGACGGGATGCCCGCCGCCGCGGCGTTGGCGGGCGCGGCCGAGGTGGGTGCGGTCCTGGCCGCGCTCTCCGGCCGCGTGCTGGGCCAGTTCGACCCGTACAGCGGCCATGTGCCCGGCGGCCGGCTGCTCCTGGTGGCGCCGAATGTGCTGCAGGTCGAGCGGGCGCTGGAGATCGACCCGGACGACTTCCGCCTGTGGGTGGCGTTGCACGAGCAGACGCACGCGCTGCAATTCGCGGCGGCGCCGTGGCTCGCCGACCACCTGCGCGAGCGCGCCCGCGGCCTGCTGGTCGACGTCTCGGCGTCCTCCCGGCGACTGGCCGAGGCGCGGTTGCGGGAGAAGCTCTCTGCCCTGGGCCGGGCCGTGCTCGGTGCGCTGCGGGGCGACGGGGTGACGCTCGCAAACGGGCTCTTGACCGAGGCCGACCGGGCGACCCTGGAGGAGGTGACGGCCGTGATGGCGCTGCTGGAGGGCCACGCCGACGTCGCCATGGACGCGGTGGGTCCCGAGGTGGTGCCGTCGGTGGCGGTGATCCGGGAGCGGTTCGAGGCCCGCCGGGACGGTGCCGGGCGGGGCGTGTTCGACGCCGTCGTGCGCCGGCTGCTCGGGATGAACGCGAAGCTCGCGCAATACCGCGACGGCGCGGCGTTCGTCCGCGGCGTCGAGTCGGCGGTGGGCCGGGACGGGCTCAACGCCGTCTGGGCCGGCCCGGAGCACCTGCCGACGGCCCGGGAAATCGCGGATCCGCCCGCGTGGGTGCGCCGCGTGCACGGGTGAGGGCGCGGTGAAAGCAGGGGCGGTGCGCGTGCCCCGGGTGGGGGTGAGGATGCGGATGCGGGTGAGGGTGCGGTGAGCGGGCCGGACCCCGCGGTGGCGGCGGCGCGGCTCGCCGTGCGTCGGTCGCTGGGCGACCTCGTTCCGGGGTCGGGCGGTTCCCGGCCGGGTCCGGTGCTGGTGGCCTGCTCCGGTGGCGCCGACTCGTTGGCGTTGGCGGCGGCGACGGCGTTCGTCGCGCCGCGGCTGGGGCTGTCGGCCGGCGCGGTTGTGGTGGACCACCGCCTGCAGCCGGACTCGGCCGCGGTGGCCGACAAGGCCGCGGCCGCCTGCCGGGATCTGGGTCTGGACCCGGTCCACGTGGTCGCGATCGACGTCGGCCAGGCCCGGGCGGGTCGGGGCTCGGCGGGTCGGGGCTCGGCGGGGCCGGAGGCGGACGCACGGGCGGCGCGATACGCGGCCATGGACGACGTCGCGGACCGGGTGGGGGCGCTCGCCGTGCTCCTCGGGCACACGCTCGATGACCAGGCGGAGACCGTCCTGCTGGCGCTCGCGCGCGGCTCCGGGGCGCGCTCGCTCGCGGGGATGGCGGTCCGGCGCGGCCGCTACCGGCGGCCGTTCCTGGGGCTGCGTCGGTCCCAGACCGAGGCGGTGTGCGGCGCGCTCGGGTTGCCGTTCTGGACCGACCCGACGAACGGCATCCCGGCCGGCGGCCGGGCGCCGGGCGCCGGGGTCGTGGTTCCGGGCGCCCGGCCTCCTGCCGGGCCGGTCGCCGAGTTGCCGCGCCGTTCTCGGCTGCGCGTGGAGGCGATGCCGGCGCTCACCCGGGCGCTGGGTCCCGGCGTCGTCCCCGCGCTGGCCCGGACCGCCCGCTTGTTGCGCGACGACGCCGACCTGCTCGACGCGCTGGCGGCCGACCTGCTCGCCGCGGCGCGGGCGGCCCCCACGCCGGCCGGCGCCGAGGGAGCCGGCGCCGAGGGAGGCGCCAGGGGAGGCGCCGGGGGAGACATCGTCGGCGAGGTGGTGCTCGATGTCGCGACCCTGGCGGCAGCCCATCCGGCTCTGCGCCGCCGGGCGCTGCGGGCCGCGGCCGTCGAGGTCGGCGCCGGCCGCGGGGCACCGACCGCAACCCACGTCGAGGCGTTGGATGCCCTGGTCGTCGACTGGCGTGGCCGCGGACCCGTGCACCTGCCCGGCGACGGCCGGGCCGCCCGGGAGTGTGGCAGGCTTTTCCTACGTCCGTCCCAGCCCCGATCCGAGGAGTAGCCCGTGGAAGCATCCGACGTCGCCGGCGACATTGAGGTCCTGCTGAGCCCGGAGCAGCTGAGCGGACGACTGGATGAACTCGCCGCCGAGATCGACCGGGATTACGCGGGCAAGGACCTGCTCCTGATCGGTGTGCTCAAGGGTGCGGTGATGGTGATGGCCGACCTGGCCCGGCGACTGCACAATCCGGTCGAAATGGACTGGATGGCGGTCTCGTCGTACGGCTCGGGCACCAAGTCCTCCGGCGTCGTGCGCATCCTCAAGGACCTGGACACGGATCTGAGCGGCCGCAATGTGCTGATCGTCGAGGACATCATCGACTCCGGGCTGACCTTGTCCTGGCTGTTGGCCAACCTGCGTTCGCGCGGTCCGGTGAGTGTCGAGATCGCCGCGATGCTGCGCAAGCCCGATGCGGCCAAGACCGACGTGCCCGTGCGCTACATCGGCTTCGACATCCCCAACGAGTTCGTCGTCGGGTACGGGCTGGACTATGCGGAGAAGTATCGCAATCTCCCGTTTGTGGGGACCCTGGCGCCGCACGTTTACGCGGGCTGAGGCGACGGCGCCCGCTGCCGGGACCACGCCCTTGGCGAACAGAGCCGCCGGGCGTCACGATCAGCGTGTAGGTTCGACCGCGAGCCTCCGGGAATGGAAGGGATGCGGGCCTGGCCGCCCTCGCCGATGAACATCAAGAAACTCCTGTCCGGTCCGTTTGTATGGATCGCGCTCGCCGTGGTCATCCTCGCCCTGGTCTGGACGTCGTTCGACAAGCCGACCGTGCAACGGATTGACACGTCGCAGGGCCTCGAACTGCTCGGCGGCGATACGGTCAAGCAGGCGCTGATCGTCGACGGCGATCAGCGGGTGCGGCTGACCCTGTCCAGTGACTTCGTGGTGGACAAGGGTAAGAAGTCCGAGAAGAACAAGGGCAAGAACGTCGAGTTCTACTACGTCGCCCCGCAGGGCGAACAGGTGGTGGACGCGGTCGCCAAGGCGGACCCGCCCGAGGGATACAACTCGAAGATCGCCACGCAGTCCTTCTGGGTGGCGATGCTGCAGGTCATCATCCCGTTCCTGGTGCTGGGCGCGCTGATCTGGTTCATGTTCTCCCGAATGCAGGGCGGCGGATCGCGCGTGATGGGCTTCGGCCGGTCCCGGGCGAAGCTGGTCAGCAAGGACACCCCCCAGGTGACGTTCGCCGACGTCGCCGGTGCGGACGAGGCCGTCGAGGAATTGCAGGAGATCAAGGAATTCCTGGCCGACCCCGGCAAGTTCCAGGCCGTCGGCGCGAAGATCCCCAAGGGCGTGCTCCTGTACGGACCGCCCGGAACCGGCAAGACGTTGCTCGCCCGGGCCGTGGCGGGCGAGGCCGGCGTGCCGTTCTACACGATCTCCGGCTCGGATTTCGTCGAGATGTTCGTGGGCGTCGGCGCCAGCCGGGTGCGCGACCTGTTCGACCAGGCGAAACAGAATTCGCCGGCGATCATTTTCGTGGACGAGATCGACGCCGTAGGCCGGCATCGCGGCGCGGGCCTCGGCGGCGGGCACGACGAGCGCGAGCAGACCCTCAACCAACTCTTGGTGGAGATGGACGGCTTCGACGTCAAGACGAACGTCATCATGATCGCCGCCACCAACCGGCCGGACATCCTCGACCCCGCGCTCCTGCGGCCGGGCCGGTTCGACCGCCAGATCGCCGTCGAGGCCCCGGACCTCAAGGGCCGCGAGGCGATCCTCGGCGTGCACGCCAAGGGCAAGCCGATCGTGCCGGAGACGGACCTGGCCGCGGTGGCCCGGCGCACGCCCGGGTTCACCGGCGCCGACCTCGCCAATGTGCTCAACGAGGCGGCGCTGCTGACCGCTCGCTCCGGCGCGCAGCTGATCGACGACCGCGCGTTGGACGAGGCGATCGACCGCGTCATCGCCGGTCCGCAGAAGCGGACCCGGGTGATGAACGTCAAGGAGCAGAAGATCACCGCCTA
Organism: Cellulomonadaceae bacterium; assembly: GCA_031552185.1. GTDB lineage: Bacteria > Actinomycetota > Actinomycetes > Actinomycetales > Cellulomonadaceae > JAVBMU01. Next base: position 21,876 of record JAVBMU010000039.1, read on the forward strand.
CCACGAGGGCGGCCACGCGCTCGTCGCTGCGGCGATGCGGTACACCGATCCCGTGACCAAGGTGACGATCCTGCCGCGAGGCCGGGCGCTCGGCTACACGATGGTCATGCCCGTCGACGACAAGTACTCGACGACGCGAAACGAGCTGCTGGACCAGCTCGCGTGGGCGATGGGCGGCCGGGTTGCGGAGGAGATCGTCTTCCACGACCCGACGACGGGGGCCGCGAATGACATCGAGAAGGCCACCGCGATCGCCCGCAAGATGGTGACCGAGTTCGGCATGAGCGAGAAGGTCGGCGCGATCAAGCTCGGCCAGGGTGCGGGCGAACCGTTCCTCGGTCGCGAGTTGGGGCACCAGCGCGACTACTCCGAGTCGGTGGCCGGCTCCGTGGACCTCGAGGTGCGCAAGCTGATCGAGTCCGCGCACGACGAGGCGTGGGAGGTGCTCACGCAGTACCGCGACGTCCTGGACACACTGGTGCTGGAACTCCTGGCGAAGGAGACCCTCGGCACGGCCGACCTGGCTCGGGTCTTCGCGCCCGTGACCAAGCGCCCCCCGCGCGACGTCTGGCTCTCCAGCGAGCAGCGCACGGTCCACACCCGCGGCCCGGTGCTGACCGCCGCCGAGCGGGCCGAGCTCGACGGCAGGGACGTCATCCCGCAGGATGAGGCGGTGGCCGCGGACGAGCGCCCCGCGCAGCGCGTCGGGGAGGTCCCGCAGGATGTGCCGGTCAACGCCCCGATCGATCGCGCGAACGATGAGGCCGGGGGGAGCTGACGTGAGCGCTCAGCCGGTGAGCGCCCGGTCGACCGAGCCGACGGTCGCCTCGATCGATCAGTCCGCCAACGGCTCGGCCGGCGGCGCCGACGCCCCCCGTGGGTATGACGCCGCCCGGGTGGAGGCGGCCGTGCGCGAGCTGTTGCTCGGCATCGGCGAGAACCCCGATCGCGAGGGTTTGCGGGAAACCCCGGCCCGCGTGGCCCGGTCCTACGCCGAGGTCTTCGCCGGGCTGTGCCAGGCGCCGTCGGATGTGCTCACCACGACCTTCGACCTCGGCCACGAGGAGATGGTTCTGGTCAAGGACATCGAGGTCTACTCCACCTGTGAGCACCACCTGGTCCCGTTCCACGGCGTCGCCCACGTGGGCTACATCCCGAACCACGACGGCCGGATCACCGGACTGTCCAAGCTGGCTCGGCTGGTCGACGTCTTTGCCCGCCGCCCGCAGGTGCAGGAGCGGCTGACCTCTCAGATCGCCGACGCACTGGTGGAGCATCTGCAGCCCCGAGGGGTCATCGTCGTCGTCGAGTGCGAGCATTTGTGTATGTCGATGCGAGGCGTCCGCAAGCCCGGCTCGCGGACGGTGACGTCCGCGGTCCGCGGAGGGATGCGCAACGCCGCGACGAGGGCCGAGGCGATGAGCCTCATCATCGGGCACTGATCCCGATGCCCGGCCGCGACGATGCCGCGCGCCTGGTCGGGGTGGACGATCTCCCCACCGGACGCACTCTTGTCATGGGTGTGATCAACGTCACACCGGATTCCTTCTCGGACGGCGGCCGGTGGTTCGAGCCGCCGGCGGCCATCGCTCACGGGCGGCAACTGTTGGCGGAGGGTGCCGACCTACTCGACGTCGGCGGCGAATCCACGCGACCCGGTGCGGGCCGCGTCCCGGTCGAGGAGGAGGAGTCGCGGGTCCTGCCGGTCGTTCGCGCGCTGGCCGACGACGGGGCATTCGTCAGCGTCGACACCACGCGGGCGCGCGTCGCCGCCCGCGCGCTCGACGCCGGCGCGCGCCTCGTCAACGACGTCTCCGGCGGGCGCGGCGATCCGGCGATGGCGCCGCTGATCGCTCGGGCCGCAGTGCCCTATGTCTGCATGCATTCGCGCGGCACCTCGAAGGTGATGGATGGCCTCGCCGCATACGACGACATCGTGGCCGATGTCCGGACGGAGTTGAGCCTGCGTTGGGCCGCGCTGCGGGCGGCCGGCGTGCGGGACGACCAGGTGATCCTCGATCCCGGGCTCGGCTTCGCGAAGACATCGGCGGCCAACTGGTCGCTGCTGGCCGGGTTGGGGGACATCATGGCGCTCGGCCGGCCCGTGCTCGTCGGTGCGTCGCGCAAGCGGTTCCTGGGCGCCCTGCTCGCGGGACCAGACGGCGCGCCCGCCGGCCCGGGCGGGCGGGACGCGGCCACGGCGGCAGTGTCGGCGCTCGCGGCGGCCGCCGGCGCCTGGTGCGTGCGCGTGCACGCCGCCCGAGCGGGCGCCGATGCCGTTCGGGTTGCCGCCGCCTGGTCGGCCGCGGGTGAATCCCGCGACTCGACGGAAGCGCCCTTCACCCTTCAGGATGGAGGCGGCTCTAGACAGCGCTCGGCGGTTGTCCGCCGGGCGCATTGATCGGACGGGAGTATGACGTGACCACCTCCAATGACGGCCTGGTGGCAGGCCCGCATGGCCGACCGCTCGACCGAATCCGGCTGGCGGGCCTGCGGGGCAACGGATTGCACGGGGTGCTCCCGCATGAACGCATTGAGGGCCAGCTCTTTGTGGCCGACGTCGTACTGCATGTTGATACCAGGGCCGCCGCCGCGACGGACGAGCTTGCCCGGACGGTGAATTATGCCGACGTCGCCACTCGGGTGGTCGACGAACTCGTGGGGACACCGGTCGACCTGATCGAGACGGTGGCTCAGCGGATCGCGTCGGCGATGCTCGAAATTCCTTTGGTCGCCGTGGTGGACGTGACAGTGCACAAGCCACATGCCCCGATGCCGGTGGCGTTCGACGACGTCGCCGTCGAGATTCGGCGGGATCGCTCGGATCTCGCGGCCGACGCGGGGGCGGGGTTGGTCGGCGCGGCGGTCGTCGAGACGGGGGTTGATGGGACGGGGACTGCTGAGGCGCCCGCGGACAGTGCGGGTGAGCAGGCCGAGGCAGAGCGAGTTGAAGCAGAGCAAGTTGAAGCAGAGCAAGTTGAGGTCGAACAGGTTGAAGCAGAGCAGGCCGAGCTAGGGCAGCCTGAGGTTGAGCAAGCTGAGGTCGGGCACGTTGAGGTAGAGCACGTGGGGACCGAGCAGGCCGGGGTTGAGCCGGTTGAGGCGAAGCAGGTTGAGGTCAGGCATGCCGGGGTCGGGCAAGCGGGGGCCGAGAATGCCCCGGGGCAATCGGCAGCCACCGTGGCACCGGTCGACGTCGCGGTCGATGGCGGCGCCGGGTCGGAGCCGAGCCGTGGGCCGGTTGTGGAACCAACCGGCGGGCACGTTCCCGAGCCGGCTGTTGAGCCCGCCCCCGGACGTATCAAGCCAACCACGAGGCCGATCGCAGGGTGCGCGGCCGCCCTCGCCGCGGTGGAAACCGCCGCAGTGCCGGCGGCCTTCGGCGTGAGACCGGCGGTCGCCGACGCGGCACGCGATTCCATTGCCGAAGCTCCGAATCTCGTCCTCGCCGAGGCTGGTGCGCCATCGGCGGGCGCAATGTCCGCGGTCGCGCCGATCGCCGCTGCGCCTGCGACGACCACGGCCGAAACCCCCGCGCCGATCGCCGCTGCACCTGCGACGACCACGGCCGAAACCCCCGCGCCGATCGCCGCTGCGCAGCCGGCCGGGCTCGCCCAGGGCAAGGGGTCGGTGCCGGTTGAGTCCGCGCCCGTTGAGTCCGCGCCGGTTGAGTCCGCGCCCGTTGAGTCGGTGCCGGTTGAGTCCGCGCCTGCCACGCCGGCCGAGGCCGTGCCGCCGGCCGCCGATGAGGCGGGCGGGACGGTAGACGAGGCGGGCGCCGAGGCGCACCGGGCCGTGGGCTACCGCGACTCGTTCCCGGACGCCCTGACCGATCTGCTCGCGGCGGGCTATGACCGGCTGCCGCCGGGGATCGATCGGGTGGTCCGTGGCCAGGGTGACGGACCGACGGTGCCGGCGCCCGCGGTTATGCCGCCGTCGATTCCGCCGGGGGGCGGTACGGGCGGTGGTTTCCTCGGTTTCGGTCCCGGACCGGAGGACGCCCGCCGTGCGGTCGAGGACCAGGACGGACCGGCCGCGGCCGACGATCCGCGCATGGCGCAGTCCGGGCGCCCCGGGTCGGCGCCGCTCGACGTCGGCGGGGTCGGTCCGGCCGCGCCGGGCGTGACTCCGGGGGCAGCCGATCCATTGCCGGTTGTCGTCGGACCGCCGCTCGGCACGCCCGCGCCGGTGCCGGCCGATGTGACCGAACGCCCGGCCGCGTCGTACGACGGAACGGCCGCGTCGTTCGACCGAACGGGACCGGCCGTCGTCGCGCCGAACGAACCGTTCACCGCGGAGCCGCCGGCCGCGGAACCGTACACCGCGGAGCCCTACGCCGAAGGGTCGTACGCCCCGGAGCCGTACGCCGTGGCGCGGCCGTACGCGGCGGAGCCCGCAGAGCCGCCGGTCGCGGCGCCGTTCCCCGTGGAACCGGTCGCCGTGGTGCCGCACGCCGCACATCGGGTTGATGCGGCACGGTCGACGCCGGTCTCGCAGGTGCCGGTCCCGCAGGTACCGGCCGAACCGGTCGAAATGGTGGACGGTTCGGCCGACCTCGGACTCGGGTCGCGGGATCGGATGGACGAGGTGCCCCCGGGGTACATCGACGTCGTCCTCGGGCTCGGCGCAAATCTGGGCGATTCGCAGCAGACGTTGCGGGACGCGATCAGCGACCTCGACGCGATCAGTGGTCTCGAGATCACTGATGTCTCGCCCCTGGCCAGGTCCGCGCCCGCGGGCGGGCCCGATCAGCCGGACTACCTCAATGCGGTGCTGCTCGCGCGGACCCTGCTCTCGGCGCGAGACCTCCTGCACGCCTGCCAGGGCGTCGAGGACGCGCATGGGCGGGTCCGGACGGAGCGGTGGGGACCGCGCACGCTCGACATCGACATCATCGCCTACGGCACCCTCACCGATGTGGCGCCGGACCTCGAGCTTCCGCATCCGCGGGCACATGAGCGGGCGTTCGTCCTCCAGCCGTGGTCCGAGTTGGACCCGCAGGCCGTTCTGCCTGGTCTCGGCGGCGGTCCAGTGACGGTGTTGGCGGCCACCGCGCCCGATCGCGAGGGTATCCGCTGGCTTGCGCTGGACTGGTTGACCGAGCGGGCGCCGGCCACCGGTTCGATCCCGTATCTGGCTCCCGACGCTCAGGGCGGCCTCGACCAGCCCGGGCAGGCGCCGGGCGGGGAGTCGGTGCCGGCCGGTTCGACGCCTGGCGGCGGGGTGCCGGCCGGTTCGACGCCTGGCGGCGGGGTGCCGGCCGGTTCGACGCCTGGCGGCGGGGTGTCGGCCGGTTCGACGCCTGGCGGCGGGGTGCCGGCCGGTTCGACGCCTGGCGGCGGGGTGTCGAGCGACGCCGCCTGGGCGCCATCGGCCTGGGCGCCGGCGCCCACGGCGTATCAGCCGCCGGTGAGCGGGCCGCTGCCCGCTGCCGTCCGGCCGGCAGCGCCCACTTCGGCGCCGCAGGCGCAGGTGGCGTCGAGCCCGCTCGCGTACGACCCGTTTGCGGGGAACGCCGAGCGCAGGCGTTACCCCGCGCCGCACCAGGCAGCGGCGGGTCGCGCAGCGCAATCTCCGCCCGGGGGATCCCCGCAGGCGCCGTCGTTCGCCCCGCAGACGCCCGGTACGGGGCACCGATCGGCCGCGCGCAGTTCCTCGGTCCGACCAGTGGAACCGGAGCGCTGATGCACCGCACCCGGATCACGACCCTGGTGCTGGTCGCGCTCGTGACGACGATCGCGGGTTGGGTGGTGATTCGGTTCGCGCAGGGCCGTGGCGCGCAGGTGCCGACGGTCCCGTGGCTGGTGGACGTCGCCATCGGGCTGCTGGCTGCGGCGGTGCTGCGCTGGGGCTGGACGGTTCGCGCCTACCAACAAGGCAAACGGCCCTCCCTCGACCCTCTGCGGGCCGCCCGGATCTGCGCGCTCGCGAAGGCCGCGGCGCTGACCGGCGCGCTGCTCGCGGGCTGGTATTTCGCGCAGGTGCTCGTGCTGGTGGGGGATTGGTCGATCGAGTCGTTGCGCGCCAAGGCGATCGCCGCCGTGATCGCCGTGGTCGCCGCGATCGGACTCTCCGTCGCCGGGCTGGTGGCAGAGTTGTTCTGCCGCCTGCCCCCGCCGGGACCGGGCGAAGGTGCCGATGCCCGCGATGAGGAGGGCGCCTCCGGCGCGCCGTCCTGACCGCAGGTGGTCGCTGTCGCGAGTGGTCGACGTCGTGATGGAACAATCGAGTCATGACCGAGCCGAGCCCTCCCACGGGTCCCTTCGACCCCCCCGGCGTCGTCTGGCAGCGGGTTTCGCCGCGCCTGATCACGGCGCGCCTGCTCGGCGTCGCTCTGACGACCGCCTTGCCCGCGATCGTCTTCGCCGTCGTCGGGGCACTGGTCGCGCAAGCGTGGGCGTGGATCGTGGCTGCCGCCCTGGCGGCCCTGACCGGGTGGGCCATGATCGTGATTCCCCGCCAGGTGCGGGCCATCGGTTATGCCGAGCGCGATGACGACCTGCTGATCCGCAAGGGGGTCCTGTTCCGGTCGCTCGTCGTCGTCCCCTACGGCCGGATGCAGTACGTCGACGTCCACGCCGGGCCGGTGGCCCGCAAGTTGCGGATCGCCAACGTGCAGCTCCACACGGCCTCGACGGGGACCGACGCCTCGATCGACGGGCTCGAGCCCAGCGAGGCCGAGCGGCTGCGCGATCGGCTGGCCTCCCGCGGCGAGGCGAGGCTGGCGGGATTGTGAGCGCTGTCGAGCCGCAGTCCGGCCCCGGCGCCGGTAACCCGCCGGCCGGTCACCCACCGGCCAACCGCCGCCCCGGCCGACCGGCCGGCGTGACCGGGGGGCTGACCGAGCTGGATTGGCGCCGCCTGCATCCAGTCACGCCGGTGATCCGCGGCTGGACGTTCTTCGCCGTCCTGCTGCTGATCGTGGGCCAGCAGGTGACCGAGGTACCCGAGGGCCAGAATCTGTTCCAGGTCGTGCGGTGGTGGCAGATCGTCCTCGCACTGGTCATCGTCGGCCTCATCGGCCTGATTTACGCCGCCCTGGCGTGGCGGATGACCGCCTACGCCATCGACGCCGACTCCGTGCGGCTGCATTCGGGCGTGGTCTTTCGGCAACAGCGCAACACCCGGCTGGATCGGCTCCAGGCGGTCGACGTCGTGCAACCACTGCTCGCCCGGTTCTTCGGCCTGGCGGAACTGAAGCTGGAGGTAGCGGGCGGCTCCGGTTCGGCAACGAAACTCGGCTTCCTGAAAGAGGACGAGGCCAATCGGCTGCGCCGCGAACTGTTGGCCCGGGCCGCCGGCGTGCGCCTGGCCGCGCGGACGGCGGCGGCCGGGCCGGCGGCGGCCGGGCCGGCGCC
>JAVBMU010000050.1:0-44347 GCA_031552185.1 Cellulomonadaceae bacterium
CGACCACCTATTACTCGGTGGTTTCCCTGCCCCTGTTGGCTCCGGGCTCCCCCCCCCCGCCCGCCCCCCCGGGCGGGCGGCCCGCCGGGGGGGCGCGCCCCCCGGCGGGCTCCACGCGACGCCCCGCTCAGCCGCCCGGCACGGCCCGCGAATTCACGGTGGCGCGCTGCGGCATGGTGCCCGGCGCCATCATCGGACCGCCGCCGAAGCCGCCGCGCGTGGAGTTCGTGCCGAGCAGGCCGCGCGAGGTGGAGGTGGAGCCGGTACCGGTGAGGGTCTTCAGGTCCGTATCCAGGTCGGCCAGGACCACCCGGTCGCCCGTCTTGATCCCGGCGGTGATCTCGGTCACCTGACTGCCGACGGCGCCGACCTCGACCGGGACGGTTGTGGTCGCCGAGCCCCGCAGGACATCGACCGTCGTCCGCGAACCGTCGACATGCACCGCGGAGGTGGGCACGGTCACGGCGTCCTCGCTCTGGGAGACGACGACGACGGCGTGGGCGCTCGCGCCGTCGTAGACCGGCACCTCGCCCGGGTCGACGGCGAGCCGCACGGTGTAGGAGGGCGTCGTGGTCGAGGAGGTATTCCCGACGCCGATGCTGGTCACCGTGCCGGTCAGCGGTTGGGTCGACGTGCCCAGACTGACCTCGGCCCGCTGGTCGACCCGGACCTTCCCGATGACGCCGAGCGGGACCGTGATGTCCACGAGGGCGCCGCCGGGGGCGACGATGGTGATGACCTGCGTGCTCGAGGACGCGGAGATCACGTCGCCCGCGGCGAAGCCGACCTGCGCGACCGTGCCGGCGATCGGTGCGGTGAGGGTCGCGGCGGCCAACTCCTGCTCGGCAACCGTGACCTTGGCCGCGGAGAGCGCGACCGCGGCGCGGTCGGCCAGGATCTGCGCGGCGGTCACGAGTTGGCCGCCGCCGGCCGCGCCCGTGCCGCTCGTGCCGCCGGTGCCGTCGGCGCCGAGCGCCGAACCGCCGGCGGCGCCCCGGTTCGTCCCGTCGCCGGAGCCGGTGGTTCCCCCCGTGCCGCCCGGCCGGCTACCGGTCCCGCCGGCGCCGGTCCCGCCGCCGCCCGTCGGCGGCGTCGGCTTGCCCGTCCCGCCCGTCGGCGGATCGGTCGGCTTGCCCGTCGGGTCCGGCGTCGGGGTCGGCGTCGGGGTCGGCGTCGGCGTCGGCGTCGGGTCCGGCGTGGGGGTGGGGCTGGGTTCGTCGTCGATCGCCTTGACCAGCGCGGTCACGGCGTCGTTCAACGCCGTCGCCTTGTTCATCAGCGCGGCCTGCTGGGCCGAGGCCTCCGCCTGCGCGGCGAGCGCCTGGCTGAGCGCGGTCTGGCAGGTGGTCAGATCGCCCTTGGCCTGGGTGACCGAATTCTGGGCGGGCGAGGTGCCGTCCGCGCCCGGCGTGGTGTCGGTCTCGAGGATCAGCTCGACGAAGGCCGCGCACGCCGTCTTGGCCGCGCCGACGGCGTCGGCCGCGTCCAGCACCGCGGCGCGGGTCGCGGTGTCCTGATCGAGCAACGCCTGCTGCGCGGCCTCGACGGCCGCGCGTTCGGCCTTCCGGCCGGCCGAGCCGCGATCGCCCGCCGCCGGCAGCCCGGCGCTGAGCGCCGCGCTGATCGCACCGCCGCGACCGCCGCCGCCGTGGAACGCAGCCAAGGAGACCCGCGAGTTCCCGCCCGCCCCGCTGGTGCCGGACGACGTCGTCGACGGCTTGCCGGCCGCCTGGGCGGCGAGGTCCGCGTCGAGGGTGTCCTGGTCGTCCGCGGCTGCCGCCTTGGCGGAATCCAGCGCGGCCTGGAGGTCGCTCGGATCCAGGGTCGCGATGCGCCCGCCCGCCGTGACCTGATCGCCGGGCTTGACCGCGACGGTCGCCACCGTGCCCGCCACGGTGAACGCGATGTCGCGGCGCACCGCCGAGGTCACCGCGCCGGTGGCCACGACAGTTTGCTGCACGCTGCCGACGGACGCGGCGGCGGTGCGCACGTTCGGTCCCGATTCGCCGCGCGAGCGCAGCACCACGCCGCCAGTGACGACGACGGCCAGGGCCGCCCCGCCGGCGATCCACGCCAGCTGACGCCGCCGGCCCGCGCCCGGTGCGCGGCGCAACCGGTCGGCGCGGCCGGGAAATCGGCGCCCGCTCCGGCGCTCGCTCCGGCGCCCGCTGCCGCCTTCGCTCGCGTGCTCGCTCGCGTGCTCGCTGTGCTCGCTGTGCTCGCTCATGCGCTCGATCCGTTCGGGCCGCCGGCCTGCCCGCCGCCGGGGCCGCCGCGGGTGCCGTTCCCGCGCAGCACCATCCGACTGACGCAGCCGGTCGAGTCCGGGGTGGACAGTTGCAGCGTGGTGGCCTTCAGGCCGCCCCTGTTGTCCGACTCGCCCTGGGCGCTCGCGCAGAGGCCGACCTTGATCGCGGCGGCGGTGGTCTTGCGCACCACGCTCACCTCGGTCGATTCCGTCGTCTTCACCGTGGCAACCGTGGTGGACCGGCCCTCGATCGTGAGCGGCTTGACCTTGAACGTCGAGCCGGTGACCTCGGTCACCGTGCCGACGACGGCAAAGCCGGCGAACCGGAAGACGCCGCCGTCGGGCGCGCCCCCCGGCGCCCCGCTGGGCAGGTCGGTCGGCGCCCCGCTGGGCAGGTCGGTCGGTCTGCCGCCGCCCTGGCGGTGCGGCGTATCGCCGCCGGTGCCCGGGGCACCGTTGAACAGCCGGCCAGTGCCCAGCGACGTGCCGGTGCACGTCCCGTCGGCGGCCGGCTGCTCCACCCGAACGGTCACGGCGGTGAGACTGGAGGGGATCGACGGCGCGATGCCGCCGGCCCCACCGGGCGCCGGGGCGGCGCCGCCCCGTCCGCTCGGACTCGGGTTTGGCGTCGAGCCGCGGCCGTTCTGCGGCGTATTGTTCATCGCCGGTCGCTGGGCGGACGCCAGCACACAGGCCCCGACCTTCACGTCCGCCATCGACCCGCCGACGACCTCGGTGATCGCGGTGCCCGCAAGTACGGTGACCGCGGTCTGCGTGGCGGCGTCCTGCACCTGGGCGATGTTGCCCGACCAGGCGGCGATCCGCCCCCGGACCCCGGGCTCCCGGAACTGCTGCGGCCCGCCCGGCCCACCGGTACCGCCCTGACCGCCGCCCTGACCGCCGGGGTCGCTCGACCCGGCCTCGTTGCTCCGGCTCGGCGCCGGCGTGCCCTCGGTCTGGCCGCCGGACCCGCTGCCGCCGCCGCAGGCGGTCAGGCCGAGGGCGAGTCCCGCCGCGAGGAGCGGGGCGATTGCGAGCCTGAGTCTTGTGGATGTGAACACGGATTCCTCCAGGTGCGGCAGACGAGGTGGCGGTCTATTCGGCCCGCAGGGCGTCGATCGGGGTGAGCCGGGCGGCCCGCGTCGCGGGGTAGACCCCGAACAACAGGCCGACGCCCAGCGCCACGGCGATGGAGCCGATCAGGGCGGGGACGGAGACGACGATGGTGGCGCTCAGCACGCCCGGCAGCGTGCGCGCGCCGAGCACGCCGAGCGCCGCGCCCAGCAGCCCGCCGGCGACGCCCAGCACGGTTGCCTCGATCAGAAACTGGCGGCGAATCGCGCGCGGCGTGGCGCCGAGCGCCTTGCGGAGGCCGATCTCCCGGGTCCGTTCGGTGACAGAGACCAACATGATGTTCATCACCCCGATGCCGCCGACCAGCAACGAGATCGCCGCGATGCCGACGAGGAGCACGGTCAGGGTGCGATAGATCGAGGTGGCGGCGTCGACCAGCGCGTCCTGGGAGGAGATGGTGAAGTCGGCCGCGCTGCTCGACGTAGCCGAGTGCAGGTTCAGCAGCAGCGCGTGGGCTTCCTGGTACGCCGCGCCGAGCGTCTTGGCCGACGTCGCCTCGAGATAGATCCGGTTGACCGATGTCGCTGTCGAGGACCCGTCCAGCCGGGCGGCCGTCGTCGCCGGAATCACCGCCATGTCGTCCAAGTTCGTGGCCGACGACGACCCCGCGGCCTTCAGGACGCCGATGACGGAGAACGTGGTGCCGTCGATGGTCAGCGAGCGGCCGGTCGCGTCGGTGCCGCCGAACAACTCGGTCGCGGTTTCGGAGCCGAGCACGATCACGTTGGCGCCTGCCTCGACGTGGTCGGCCGTGAGGAAGGCGCCCGAGCCGAGCTCCCGGCCGCGCACCGTGACCCACGACGGCGTGGTGCCGGTGACCTGGGTGGTCCAGTTGGTCGACCCGTGGACGCGCTCCGCTGAGCTCGTCTTCTCGGCCGCGACCGAGCGAATGTCCGGCGCCGCGGGCGAATCGGTGAGGGCGGCGGCGTCGGCCGTGGTCAGCGTGGTCCCGGAGCCGAAGCCTCCGCGGATCCCGGCCATCGACGTCTGCGAGCCCGGCGTGACGATCAGCAGGTTCGAGCCCAGCGCGGCGATCCGGTCGGTCACGTCCTTCTGGCTGCCCAGGCCGAGGCCGACCGTCAGCACGACGGCGGCGATCCCGATCAGGATCCCGACCACCGTCAGCGCGGAGCGCAGCGTGTGGGTGCGGATGGCGCGCAGCGCCGTGGCGAGCGATTCGCCCCAGGACATCATGGCCGGTGCCCCCCGTCGGTCGGGTGGACGTCTTCCCGGGTGATCCGACCGTCGCGCATCTGCACCACGCGGCGGGCCCGCGCCGCCACCTCGGCCTCGTGAGTGATCAGCACGATCGTCTTGCCCTGCTCGTGGAGCTCGTCGAAGAGGTCGAGGATCTCCGCGGTCGATCGGGAGTCGAGGTTCCCGGTGGGCTCGTCCGCGAGGATCAAGTCCGGCTCGCCGACCAGCGCTCGGGCCATCGCGACGCGCTGCTGCTGCCCGCCGGACAGTTCGCCGGGACGGTTGCGGATCTTGTCCGCCAGCCCCACTCGGGCCAGGGCGACCTCCGCCCGCCGGGTCCGCTCGGCGGCGGGGACGCCCGCATAGCCGAGCGGCAGTTCCACGTTGCGCCCGGCCGTCAACGACGGCAGCAGGTTGAACTGCTGGAAAACGAAGCCGATCCGCCGGCCGCGCACGTGGGCGAGGTCGTCCTCGTCCAACTTCCCGACCGACTGGCCGCTGAGCAGGTACTCGCCCGCGGTGGCCACGTCGAGGCACCCCAGGATGTTCATCAGGGTCGACTTGCCCGAGCCGGACGGCCCCATGATGGCGACGTACTCGCCCAGCCGGATGGTCAGGTCGACGTCCCGGAGCGCCTCGAACTCGACCGCGGAGGTGCGGTAGGTCTTGCCGACGCCGCGCACCTCAATAACCGGGTCGCACTCAGCCATTGGGGCCGCCCTGGATGATGACGGGGCCGCCGGGGCCGCCGGGGCCGCCCTGCCCGCCGCCGAAGCGCTGGTTGCCGCCGGGCATCTCGAAGGTGCCCCCGGGGAACTGGCCGCCGCGCTGCTGATTGCCGGTGCCGGTGCCCGTGCGGTCCCGGCCGCCGGTCACGACGGTGACCAGGACGCTGTCGCCCTCGGCCAGGCCCGCGGTGATCTCGGTCAGCGTGCCGGAGGTCTCGCCGACGGTGACGGTCTGCTTTGTCTGCTTGCCCTCCGCGTCGACCTTCGTGACCGTGGCGGCGCCGTCGACGCTGGTCACGGCCGCGCTGGGCACGGTCAGGACGTCGGTGCGCCGCTCGTACACGATCGACGCCGTCACCGAGACGCCGTCGTGCAGGCCGGCCGGGGTCCCGGTGACCGCGATCGTGACCGGGAACTCGGCGCTGCCGGAACTGGAGGAGGCGACGGTGCTGACGGTCTCGACGGTGCCGAATATGGGCTCCGAGGACGAGTCGGTGGTCATCGTGACCTGCTCGCCCGGGGCGACGTGGCCGACGTCGGACTCGGAGACCGTCGTCGTCACGATCCAGGATTCGGTTCCGATGATGGTGAACTGGGCCGTCGAGCCGGTCGCACCGGTGCCACCGGCACCGCCCCCGTTCCCGCCGAGGCCGCCGCCGGATCCTGCGTTGTCGCCCGCGACATTCTGTGACGTACCCGCGGTGACGGAGTCGCCGACGGCGATGGTGACCGCCGTCAACAGGCCCGCCACCGGGGCGGTCAGGGTCGCGCCCGACATGGCGGCGTCCGCTGCGGTCTTGGACTGCTCGGCCGAGGCGAGTTGCGCCTTCGCCAGTTCCAGGGCGGCCGCGGTGGTCGCGGACCCCGTGTACGCGGACTTCGCCGAGGTCAACCGCTCTTCGGCCTGGGCCAAGGTCAGCTTTGCCTGGGCCTGGTTCACGGTCAGTTGGGTGGTGTCGATCGTGGCCAGCCGCTGACCCTTCTTGACCGTCTGACCGGCGGCGACGTCCACCGACAGGACCCGGCCCGACGCCGCGAAGTTGACCTCCTGCTGGACCGCGGGCGTCAGCGTGCCGCTCGCCGAGACGGTCTTTTCCATCGTCTGCAGGCTCGCCGTGACGGTCGTTGTCGTGGTGGTCGGGGCGTCCGCGGCGGTCGCGGAGTTCGGGCGAATCCCGAACCACCAAGAGCCCACCCCCGCGACGACCGCCGCGGTCGCGGCCCAGGCGATCCATCGCCTGCCGCCGAACCCTCGGCGAAGCCAACCCGTCATGCTGCGCGTCCTCTCGTTCGGGTCGGATCTACCCGGTCGCAACCGGGTCGGATCTAGCCGGAGTGTCCCCGCCCAAGGTGGAACGACCCTGTTTCGACCCTGTGCGCAAGCTGTGAGTGCCTGGACCGGCGGCCGTCACGGCGGCCGTCACGGTCGCCGGAAGAGCACGATCCGCGTGTCCGGCAGGTCGACCACCTCGGCCGCTCGATAGCCGGCGGATTCGATCGCCCGAGCCTCGCCGCGGACCCGCTCGCGCTGCGCCAACGCCGGGCGCAGGGAGCGCACGAACCAGATCCGGGCCGGCCGGGCGTCCGCCGGCGTGCCGCGCAGCGCGGCCCCCACCGGGCGGCGTCGGTCCCGGAAGGCGTCCACGTGTCGGTCGTCGAACGCGTTCCGATCCTCCGCCCGGACCACCAGCGTGAGATCCGCGAGCCCGGCGTACTGCTCCCGATAGGCGACCAGCCCCTTCTCCGGCAACTCCCAGGGATTCCCGGCGTGCCCCCGGGACGGCACGACGCCGTCGTCGGGCCGGGCGTGGGCGGCCACGTAGTCGGCGGTGACGTTGTAGTCGACCCGGGCCTGCATGTAGTTGCCGTTGTGCTTGAGGTCGCTCACCGCCGGCACACTCAACGCCGCCAGCACCAGCGCGCCCACCAGAACCAGGGAGCCGCGGCGCAGCACCGAGCGCAGGCCCCAGGCGGTCAGCAGGGCGAGACCCGGCACGCAGAACGCGAAGAACCGGCTGTCGAAGGCCGGCTGCCAGCCGTGCAGCACCGCGATGGCGACCGGCGGCACCACCGCCCAGGCGGCGATCAGGGCGATCAGGCTGAGATCGCGTCGCCCGCCCGACGCCCACCGGTCCAGCAGGCGGCGCAGGCCCGAGTCGTCCGCCTGCCGGGCGTCCCGCCCGAGCCGGGCCGCCAGGGCGGTGAGCCCCGTCAGAATGACCGCCCAGCAGGCGGCCGCCGGGACCCGGGCGTCGAGGAAATAGGGTCTGACCAGCACGTCGCCAACCGTCAGGGTGTGGCCCGAGGTCCACGCCACGGCGTCGTGCTGCCCCGCGGCCGCCGCCGCCAACGGCGCGATCCAAGCCGCGGTCAGGCAGAACGCGGCCAGCGGGCCGGCCGTCCGCCGGCCGAACCACCATGCCGTCGCCAGGGCGAGAACGGCGAACGCGAGGGCGACACTCGGGACCGTCAGCGCCGCCGTCGCGGCGTCGCGGACGGCGTGCCGCGCCGCCTCGGCCGTCCCCAACCACAGCCCGACGGCGCCCACCGCGACGAGCGCGATCCCACCGCCCGTCGCGTACCGAACCAGGACCACCGCGGACTGCTTGCGCAGATGCAGCGCGGTCATCCAGGCCGCGTGCACCGCGACCAGCACCGCGACATACGCGAACAGCCCGACCGCGACCACGGCGGCCGCCAGATACCCGAGCCACCACCACCGGCGCCGCGGCGCCGGCGCCGCCGCCGCCCTCAGCAGGACGTAGGTGAGCACCGTCGTGGCAGCCATTGCGCAGGCGTAACCGCGGGCATGCAGCACGACCTGCTGCGTCATCGGGGCCGCCGCCACCAGCACGCCGGCCGCGTAGCCCAGCGGCGGCGTCCACAACCGGGCGCCGATCAGCACCGTGAAACAGACCGCGATGCCCACCGCGACGGCGCTCGGCAGCCGCATGGCGAATTCGCTCGGGCCGAGGACGGCGAAGCTTGCCCGCGCGATCAGGTAGTAGAGCCAGTGGACGGCGTCGACCTCGGTCATCGCCAGCCGGGTGATCGAACCCAGGCTCATTCGGACCGCCGTCATCGTCGCGGCCTCGTCCGCGTCGAAGCCGATCGGGCGCGGCGTCCAAGCCAGGAGGGCCGCCGCCGCGGCCCCGAAGCTCGCGGCGCCGACCATCGGGCGGCTCAGGGCGCGGCGGGAACCGGCGAGCCGCCCCGGGGCGCGAAACCCGGTGGGGGGCCCGGCTCGTCCGGTGCCGAGGCGCCGCCGGCCGACGTCGATTCCCCGGGTGCCGAGTCGTCTCGGCACACCGGACCTGCGGTCGGCTGCGCCGACCCGATCGCTCGCGGCACCGTCCGGTGCCGGCGATGGCTCGGCCACGACGCAAACGCCCCTTCCGTCGGTTTCGGACCGGTCGGGTCCGTGGTGCTCAGTATCGCACCGCCCGGGAGGCCGGCGGTACGGCGGTGCCGGCGCGCGAGGAGGCACGGGGACTCCAGGGCCGCCGCCGTCGTGAAGGCACCGCCGCCGCGCCCGGAGCGCCGACGAAGGGTACATTCGCCGGAGTCTCGGTACGCTGGTCAAGAATTCGTAAAGCACGATTTTGCCGAGATCCGGTCAGTGGCGACACGGCATCCGCGACACGGTGTCCAGGTATCGCGAATGAACGAGAGGTATCGCGCGCCAAACAGCCGTTCGCGACGTTTGACCTCTATCTCGTTCGCGATACCTCTAAGAGATCGCGCAGACAGGTGGTTCGGTGTGGCGCGGCGGTGTGGGCATCATGGTGCCCGGTTCGATGTGGATTGTCGAGGTCTGCATCTGAGCCGGAGTGCCTGGTGTAGGGAGTGCCTGGTGTCGGGAGTGCCTGGTGCCTGCGGTGTCACCGTCGTTATTCGAGCGGTTGTGGGTCCGGTTCGAGTCCCTGGTTCCACCCCGCCACGTGGTTCAGCCACTGGGGTGTGACCGTTCACGCATCGCGGACCGGGTCGTGTTCGGCAGACTCGTCTGCCTTGCGTATGACGCGGCCCGGTCGGGCGGCGGTGGAGGCGAGGCGGTGCGTCGCGAGGAAGCACCCGGGCCCGCGAGTCAGTACCTGAGCCGCCGAGTCAGTACCTGACGCGGCGAGTCAGTACCCGACGCGGCGAGTCAGTACCTGAGTCGCCGAGTCAGTACCTGACGCGGCGAGTCAGTACCTGAGTCGCCGAGGAAGAACCGACACGCCGGGAAAACGAACACCGAACAGCCGCAAGGTACTGACTCGGCGCGCAAGGTACTGACTGGGGCGGCCTCAAGGGTGCTGCGGTTGGGGTGCGGGCGACGGTGGCCGCCGCGCGAGAGAGGGTATGTCGCGCGAGAGAGAGGTGTCGCGAACGAGGTAGAGGTTAAACGTCGTGAATCGGTCGGCTCGGCGCGCCATACCGCTCGTTCGCGCGCCATACCTCTCGTTCGCGCACGACATCTCTACCTCGGGCGTGGTACCGGTGCTTCGTCGGCGTTCCGGCCGGATGAGCACGCTTCGACGGCTGCGGTCGCAGTGCGGCCCGCGCTCCTAAAGGCTGGCGCCGAAGTCTTCCCGGAACTTGGCGACCAGGACGTGCTGCCAGTCGCCGATCGGCCTGAGTCGGCCGTAGAAGAACCGCAGAATCTCCGGCTCCTCGGTCCACTCCAGGCCGCCGATGAGCTTGCGGTTGGCGTGCAGCCAGTGGATCCGGTCGACGGCGTACTGCACCTGGGAGAGGGTGAACACCCGCCGGGGCAACGCCAGGCGCAGCAACTCCATGTGCGCCAGGGGTTCGCTGCCGTCCGGCTCGCGCTGCTCGGACATCGTCCCGCGCTCCATGCCCCGAACGCCCGAGGCCAGGTAGACCGCCGAGGCGAGCGCTCCGGACGGGTAGTGCTTCTGCTCCACGTGGTCGAGGAAGCGCATCGCGTCCACATGGGCGCCGAGCCCACCCGGCGGGGTGACCACCGGAATGCCCCGATTGTCCATCTCCTCGACGAAATGGGCAATGAAGAGCGGACCCTGGTTGATCATGTCCTCGTCCAGCGTCTCATCGAGGCCGACGGTAATGGCCTCCATCTCGCGGACCGACATTCCGCCGTAGGTGAGGAATCCCTCGTACATGGGCACCCAGGCGCGCAACGACTCGAAGATCTTTGCGTCGTTCGTAATGATGCCCCCGCCCCGGCCGAAGCCGAGCTTGCGGGCGGAGAAGTAGATGACGTCGCACAGCTCGGACATGGCCAGCCAGATATCGGCGACCGACCAGCCTGCGCACTCGGGTTCGCGGGTCTTGATGAAGTAGAGATTGTCGGCCAGCAGCGAGGCGTCCATCACCAGCGGGATCCCGTGCCGGCGGCAGGCGTGCGAGACGGCGCGGAGGTTGGCCAGGGAGAGCGGCTGCCCGCCCACGAGATTCGTCCCGGCCTCGACCCGGAAGAACGCAACGTTCTCGGCGCCGCGCTCGGACACCAGACGCTCGAAAGCGGCCACGTCCACGTTGCCCTTGAACGGGTTGCTGCTGGTCACCGAGAGGCCGGACGGATCGATGAGTTCGACGACCTCCCCGCCCAGCGCGGTGATATGCGCCTTCGTGGTGGTGAAGTGATAGTTCGTCGCCACGACCATGCCCGGCTTCACGTAACCGAGGGCCAGAATGTGTTCGGCGGCTCGGCCCTGGTGCGCCGGCAGGAAGTACTTCTTGCCGAAGACCTCCTGCAGCTTCGCGTGCAGCCTCGTGAACGTCGCCGAGCCCGCGTAGGCGTCGTCGGCGGTCAGCATGGCTGCCTGCTGCCGGTCGGACATGGCGTTGACGCCCGAGTCCGTCAGCATGTCGAGGAACACGTCCTTGTTCTGCAGCAGGAACGTGTTGTAGCCCGCCTCCTCGATGGCGCGCAGCCGCTGCTCGATCGGGAGCAACGTGAGCTTCTGGATGATGCGCACCTTGTGCATCTCCAACGGGAACGACTCACCGGAGAAGTAGGTCACCTTGGACATGGACGTCAGTGTCCTTCGGGTCGAGGAAGGTCGGGCGGACACATGGTAGCGGTCCGGTCCGGCGGGCAGCCGAAGCAGTCCAGGAGGACCGGCGTCGGCTGCGGTCCCGACGCGCGGCTGCCGGGGCATCGCGATTCAGGCAACCGCGAATCAGGCGTGCCCGCGCAGGCGACGCAGCAGCAGCCGCGCGGTGGCCGGCCAGACCCGCTTGCGAGGGTTGCGGGCGGCAAGCAGCAGCAGAGCCATCTGCTCGAGCACCCCGTCGACGTCGGGCTCGCCGTCGCGGGCCTGGGCGGCGAGCCCGTCACCGACGGCGACCAGCAGCGTCGCCATCGTGGTCGGGCTCACCCACGACTCGAGGTACCCGTCGGCCTGGAGCTCACGCGTGAGTCCGGCGAGGTAGCCGACGAGGTCGGCGCGCAGGTCCCGAACCGCGCCCGCCAGGGCGGGGTTCGCGGAAGCTGCGGCCAGCGCGTCGGCGTAGACGGCGAGGTCACCCCGGGCCACGGCGAACGTCTCGCTGATCGTCCGTAGCGCGCGGAACAACCGCTCGGCCGGGTCGCCGTCGGAATCCAGAACCGCGCGGATCGGTTCGAGACGGCGCTGCACGAGCGCGGTCAGCGACTCGGCGACCAGCGCGTCCTTGGAGCCGAAGTGGTAGGTGATCGCCTGCAGGTTCACCCCGGCGGACCGGGCGATGGTGCGCGATGTCAGCCCGGCCGCGCCGTCGCGCCGCAATACCTCGACCGCAGCCTCCAGGAGGCGGTCCCTCGTCGTGCTGCTCGGGTGGGATGCCACCCGAAGAGCGTACCGATGCCTTGACAGTCATACGTATGTATGGCAAGGATGGCCGCATGACAACGAACCTCGTCACCGGCGCCAACGGCTACACGGGTCGCTACGTCGCCCGCCGTCTCCTCGACCTCGGCCACCACGTGCGCACCCTGACCCGGGACCCGGCGACGGTCGCCGCACCGATCCAGGCATTTCCGTACACCATGGCCGACCCCAACCGCCTGGCCGCGGCATTCGACGGCGTCGACACCTTCTACAACACGTATTGGGTCCGGTTCCGGCGCGGCGCGACGACGCACGACGTCGCCGTCGAGAACAGCCGCACCCTCGTCGAGGCGGCGGCGGCCGCCGGGGTGCGCCGGATCGTGCACGTCAGCATCATGAACCCCGACGCCGGCTCCCGGTACACATACCACCGGGGCAAGGCGCTGGTCGAGGACGCGGTCCGGGCGTCCGGCATGAGCTACGCGATCGTGCGACCGTCGGTCATGTTCGGCGGCCCGGAGGTCCTGCTGAGTAACGTCGCCTGGCTTCTGCGCCGCATGCCGCTCTTCACCGTGCCGGGCGACGGGCGGTACCTGATCCGCCCGACGCACGTGGAAGACCTCGCCGACCTCATGGTCCGGCTCGGTACGGCCGGCCGGGACGACGTCGTCCAGAACGCCGGCGGACCGGAGACCTTCGAATTCGGCAAGCTGGTCCGATTCATCCGCGACACGATCGGCGCCCGATCCTGGGTGGTTCGCTCCCCGCGGGCGCTCGTGGTGCCGGCGACGAAGGTGCTGAGCCGGATCACCGGCGACGTCGTCGTCCACCCGGAGGAACTGGATGCGCTCATGGCCGGACTCGCTTCCTGCGACGGGCCGCCGGCCGGCGACCGGCGCTATACGGACTTCCTCCGGTCGGTGCGGCACGAGTACGGCCGGCACTACACGAACGAGGTGCGGCGCAACTTCACGAGCTGAGCGCCGCCGGAGAGTCGGTGCGGACCGAGTCGCGTGCGGCCGGCCGCGTCACCGCGTCGAGGCGGGTGACCTGGGTTAGGTGTCGTCGAACTGCGCGGGGGTGCCGTTCAACGTAGCCGTCCCGTCCACTGCGTGGGACGCGTCGCCGGCGATGGTCGCGACCCGCTTGGCCGCGTTCGAGGAACCGATGATCGAAACGATCGTCGCCGAGTCGGCCGCATAGACACCATCCTGACGCTCCTGAACGACGCCCACGCGTTCTACCTCAGCCTCGGGCCCGACCACCGCCACAACGCCAACCATGCCGTCTTCGAGACCATCCACATCAACGTCCACGACGACCAAGGCAGCAAGCCCCGGGCCAGCGGCACCGAGACAGAGATCATCCAGACACTCCGCGCCATCCAGACCGACCTCAACACCGAGGCCCTGACGGGGAGGCAGGCGAGAGCAGCGCCGCCTCCCGCACGAAGACTCCGGCGGCGCCCGCGAAGATCAGCGCCTGCACGACCGCAGCGAAGACAGCCGTCGTCGCCACCCAGCCCCTGAACACAAAGAACCCCGGGCACCTTGCCGGTGCCCGGGGTGCCAACTTCCAACATCTGGTCGGGGTGACAGGATTTGAACCTGCGACCTCTTCGTCCCGAACGAAGCGCGCTACCAAGCTGCGCCACACCCCGGTGCTTCGGTCCGCGCCTCGGTCACCCTGGCGAGAACCGGTGTGCGTCGGAAGCCTGCCCAGGATAGCCGACGATTGCGCCAGGACGAAACCGAATACCGACGGGTGGCACCCACCGCGACCGCCGGCTTTCGCGGCGCCGTCACCACCGCCGGCGGTGCCGCCGGCGTCAGCGCGCGGTGAGCGTCAGCAACACAGCCTCGGGCCGGCAGGCGAAGCGCACGGGGGCGTAGGGGGAGGTGCCGGCGCCGGCGCAGACGTGCAGCCACGTCGAGTCGCGGCCGCCGGGGGCGTCGGGCCGGGGCCCGGGCCAGCCGTGCAGGCCCTTGGCGCGGCGCCGGTCGAGGTCGCAGTTGGTGACGAGGGCGCCGAGTCCCGGCACGCACAACTGCCCGCCATGGGTGTGGCCGGCGAGGATGAGGTCCGCGCCGTCCTCGGCGAATTGGCGCAGCACGCGCAGGTATGGCGCATGGGTGACGCCGAGCCGTAGGTCGGCGTCGCTTGCGGCCTTCGCCCGCATCCGCCGCTCCGGCGGCGGAAAGACGTCGCGTTCCAGGTGGGGGTCGTCGACGCCGACCAGATCGACCTGCAGCCCGGCGAACGTCGTGACCTGGCGGCAGTTGGTCAGGTCGGTCCAACCGGCGCCGCGCATGCCGACGGCGAGGTCCTTCGTGGGCAGTTCGGTGGGCTCGCGTTCGAAGGACCGCGCGTCGGCGAGGAGGTAGCGGCCGGGGTTCTTCGGCCGGGGCGCGTAGTAGTCGTTCGACCCCATCACGAAGGCGCCGGGCGCGGCGTCGAACAACGGCGCCAGCGCTTGCAGGAGCGGCCCGACGGCGTCCGGGTGGGCCAGGTTGTCCCCGGTGTCGACGACAAAGTCCGGCCGCAGCGAGGCGAGCGAGCGCAGCCAGGCGAGCTTGCGGCTCTGGGTCGGCTGGAGGTGCAGGTCGGAGATGTGCAGGATGCGCGCGTCGGCGCTGCCCGGGGGCAGGATGGGGACGGTCTCATGCCGGACGGTGAAGAGGGTGGTCTCGGCGCGCGCATAGGCGAGGCCCGCGACGGCCAGGCCGGCCGCCGTTCCCGCGACGGCCCGCGCCCGCGACGGGCTCAGTGCTCGCCCCCGCCGTCGGCGCCGGCCCCGCCGGCCCCGCCGCCTGCGGTGCCCTTGGCCCCGGCCCCGCCCTTGGCGGCCCCGCCCTTGGCGCCTGCGGCGCCTTCGGAGGTGCCGGGGGGTGCACCCGGTCCACGTCGGCCGTCGCCGGCGCCCTTGGCGGCATCCCCGCCCTCGGGGGTGGCGCCGTCGGTCGGGCTGGGCGCGGGCGGCTTCGGGTTGTGGATCCGGCCCCAGTCGGGGTTGCCGAAATGCCGAACGGGCGTGCCCGCGAGGATCTCGTCCATGTACGCCTTCCACTCCGGTGCGGCCACGGAGGAGCCGTACAGGGTGGCGTAGTACCGGCCGTTCACGGTGACGCGGAAGTGCGGCTCGTCGGTCTCGGCGTTGCCGACCCAGACTCCGGTGGTCAGCCCGGGCACGTAGCCGACGAACCAGGTGTGCTTGCTTTCCTGGGACGTTCCGGTCTTGCCCGCCGCCGGTCGCCCGCCGGCGAGCCGGGCGGAGTGGCCGGTGGCGATCGGACCGGTGAGGACCTCGCGCAGCGCGTAGGTGATGGTGTTCGCGATCCGCTCGTCCAGGACCCGCTTGCAGTTGGCGGCGGGCACCGCGATGGCCTTGCCATCCGGACCGACGATCTTGGTGATCGCGATCGGGTTGCAGTGGACGCCGCCCGAGGCGACCGTCGTGTAGGCGTTGGTCTGATCCAGCGGCGAGGTGTTCTGGGTACCGAGGATCATGGCCGGCACGATTTCGACGCCGGACTCGCGCTGCTTGCTCAACGACGGTCGGTATCCCATGTCCGCGGCCGTGTCGCCGACGCTGCACAGGTCGACCCGGGCGGCCATCGAGGCGAAGGCCGCGTTCACCGAGTCGGCGGTGGCCAGCAGCACCGAAATGTTGCCCTTGTCGTTGCCCTCGGAATTGCGCACCTTCCAGGGGGAGCGGCCGAAGGTGCGCTTGCAGTAGCCGTGGAATTCGCTCGTGTTCCACGTTCGCACGTTCCCGCTGACCGACTCGTAGAGGCTGCGGCCCTCCTTGAGCCATTGCGCGAGGACGAAGAGTTTGAAGGTGGACCCGGGCGAGAAGCCCCAGGAACCGCCGTGGGCCTGATCCGCCGAGTAGTTGATCGCGGTGGTGCCCTTCGCGGGTTTCAGGGCGGCGTCGTACGGGCGGTTCTGCGCCATCGCGAGGATCTTTCCGGTGCCGGGCTCGACGGAGACGATCGAGGTCTCGAGGCCGCTCGGGTCGTTCGGCGGCACTGCTTGCACGGCCGCCCGCTGGGCGGCGGCCTGCTTCTTCAGGTCGATCGTGGTGTACACCCGCAACCCACCCCGGTAGAGCAGATCCTCGCGCTCGGTCGCGGTCTTGCCGAAGACGGGGTTGCTCAGGATCTCCTTGAGCACGTAGTCGCAGAAGAACGCCGCACCGCCGGCGGTCTGGCAACCGATCTTGATCTCCTTGATGTGCAGGGTCTTCTCGATCGGCGTCGCGGATCCGGTGTCGTAGTCCGCCTTGGTGATGTAGCCCTGCACGTACATCTGATTCAGCACGATGTTGCGCCGCTTCGTGGCCTTCTCGATGTTCTTGGGCTCGGTGGGGTCGTAGCGCGACGGCGACTTGGTGATGCCGGCGATCGTCGCCGCCTCGAGGTAGTTGAGGTCCTTCGCGCTCTTGCTGAAGTAGCGCTGGGCGGCGGCCTCGACGCCGTACACCTTCGTGCCGAACTGTGCGATGTTCAGGTAGCCCTCGAGGATCTGCTTCTTGGTCCACTTCTGCTCGAGCGCAATGGCGAGCTTGGCCTCGCGGGCCTTACGGGCCAGGGTCGGCTCCTTGGCGTCCAGCATCGCGATGCGGTCGTCGTCCCGCACCGCCTTCTCGATCAGGACGTTCTTGACGTATTGCTGGGTGAGGGAGGAGGCGCCGCGGTTCTCGCCTTTGGTGAGGTTCTGGGCCACCGCACCGGGAATGCCTTCGATGTCGATCGCGCCGTGTTCGTAGAAGCGCTTGTCCTCGATCGCGATGGCGGCCTGCTGCATGATCGGGGCAATCCGGTCCAGGGGCACGACCTCGCGGTTCTCGGTGTAGAACTGGGCCAGGATCGTCTTGCCGTCACCCGCGTACATTCTCGAGACCTCGGAGAGCTGCCCTACCTCGAGTTCATGCGGCAGCGAGTCGAAGATCTTGATCGTGTGATCGGTCGTGGTGTTCAGCCCTGCGGCGACGGGGAGGGCAACGCCCGCGGCAATGACGCCGCCGCCGACGGAGAGGACGACGAAAGCCAGTACCAGCGCGAGAAACTGGGTCGGACTGACCTTTCGACCACTCGGATTGCCGCTCGGACGCACAGGGGTTGCCATGGTTCCACCCTACGGGAGCACCGGGGGCGCCGCGGGTGGTGCCCAGGGCCGCGGCGTGCGGGTTTGGTGAGCATCCCGCAACCGACCCGTTCGCCCGGCCGTGCGCTGCCCCGTCCGGCCGTCGCCCTGCCCGGCCGGATACGCTCGGTGCATGGCAATCACCACATGGGAGTACTCGACCATCCCCCTGCTGATCCACAACACCAAGGCGGTGCTCGACCAGTGGGGCGCCGACGGGTGGGAACTCGTCCAGGTTGTCCCGGGGCCGGACGGCGTCGGGCTGGTCGCCTATCTCAAGCGCCCGACCGGCGTCCAATGAGGCCCGCGGGCCGCGTCGCCGCGCGGCTGGCCGAGCTGGGCATCGAACTGCCGCAGCCGGCGACGCCGCTGGCCGCGTACGTTCCCGCCGTCCGCGCCGGCCGATTCGTCTTTACCTCGGGTCAGTTGCCCATGGTCGACGGCGCCCTGCCGGAGTCGGGCAAGGTCGGGTCGGGCGCCGGCCGGGTGGATCCGACGACGGCGGCCGACTACGCACGCATTTGCGCCTTGAACGCGGTCGCTGCGGTGCGCGACGTCGTCGGCGACCTGGATCGGGTATCGCAGGTGGTGAAGGTGGTCGGCTTCGTCGCGAGCGATCCGGCGTTCACCGGGCAGCCCGCCGTGGTGAACGGGGCGAGCGCGGTGCTGGGCGAGATCTTCGGTGCCGCGGGGTCGCACGCCCGCAGCGCGGTCGGCGTCGCGGTGCTGCCGTTGGACGCGCCGGTCGAGGTGGAGATCGTCGTCGAGATCGACGACTGACCGGACCAGCGCCCCATTAGCGCGCCCGGCGCTTCAGGTCAATGAGCGCGCCCGGCGCTCCAGGTCAATCAGCGCGCCCGGCGCTCCAGCCGCTCGAGGTCCAGCAGGACGACGGCGCGCCCCTCGCGCCGCACCCAGCCGCGGGTGGCGAAGTCGGCCAACGCCTTGTTCACGGTCTCCCGGGAGGCGCCGACGAGTTGGGCGAGTTCTTCCTGGGTCAGGTCGTGGGCGACCCGGACGCCCTCGTCGGTCCGCTCGCCGAACCGGGTGGACAGGTCGAGCAGCGCCTTGGCGACTCGCCCCGGCACGTCGGAGAAGACCAGGTCCGCCAGGGTCTCGTTGGTGCGCCGCAACCGCTGCGCGAGCGCGCCCAGCAGGTGCTTGGCGACCTTGGGGTGCTTCTCGATCCAGTCGACCAACTGGTCGTGATCGAGTTCGTAGATCACCGCGTCGGCGACGGAGGACGCCGTCGCCGTGCGCGGGCCGGGGTCGAACAGCGAGAGTTCACCGAACATCTCGCCCGGGCCGAGGATGGACAGCAGGTTCTCGCGACCGTCGGTGGACCGCCGGCCGAGCTTGATCTTGCCCTGGCCGATCACATAGAGGCGGTCGCCCTGCTCACCCTCGCGGAAGATGATGTCGCCACGGGACAGGTCGATCTGGCGCATCGAGGCGAAGAGGGTACGCGTCTCCTCCGGATCCATTGACGCGAACATCGGCGCCTGAAGCACAACGTCGTCCACGGGCTGCCCCTTCTTCCTCGACATCGACGTGACTATCCCAGCGACTCACCAAGCGACAACTATCCGAACGACAAGTCTGCCCTACTGTCACAGGTTCCGGCGGGATCCGACGCGGCCCCGGCGCGCAGCGCGGCAGCGCCGACGCGAACCGTCGAAACGACGCCCGGCGACCCCACGCGGGCGGCTGCGGCTGCGGCGGAACCAACCCTGTGGCGGGGGTCCGCGGCCGGCGTCGACGCGCCGGATCCGTGCCCCCGATCTGACATGGAGTGTACGCCTCTTGCCTGCTCGCCTCGGCCCCCTGGGGCGCCTCGGCCACGGTCGACCCGCCGTCGACGCCGTTTCCGGCCGGCCCCCGTACGCTGGGGTGATGGGTCAGGAGACGGGACTACCGGACGGGCCGTCGGCGCCGGCGCGCGCGGTCGTTCGGCCGCAGTCGCGGGTCGCGTTGGTGCGACGGGCGCGGCGGATCAACCGCGAGTTGGCGCTCGCTTATCCCGACGCTCGGTGCGAGCTGGACTTCGGCAACCCGCTCGAGCTCCTGATCGCGACGGTGCTCTCGGCGCAGACCACCGACAAGCGGGTGAATCTGACCACCCCGGCCCTGTTTGCCCGCTACCGGGACGCCGCCGCCTACGCCGGTGCCGACCCGGCGGAGCTGGAGGAGTTGCTCCGGCCCACGGGCTTCTTCCGCGCCAAGGCGCGGGCCGTCATCGGCATCGGCCGGGCGCTGGTCGAGCGGTTCGACGGCCGGGTACCGAACCGGATGGCGGATCTGGTGACCTTGCCCGGCGTCGGGCGCAAGACGGCGAACGTGGTCCTCGGCAATGCCTTCGGGTTGCCGGGACTGCCGGTGGACACGCACGTCGGCCGGCTGGTGCGTCGGCTCGGTTGGACGGCGGAGGAGGACCCCGTCAAGGTCGAGCAGATCGTCGGCGCTCTGATCGAGAAGTCGGAGTGGACCATGCTCTCGCACCGGCTGATCTTCCACG
Organism: Cellulomonadaceae bacterium; assembly: GCA_031552185.1. Taxonomy (GTDB): domain Bacteria; phylum Actinomycetota; class Actinomycetes; order Actinomycetales; family Cellulomonadaceae; genus JAVBMU01. The sequence goes on from JAVBMU010000050.1 coordinate 19,747, forward strand.
GTCGGCGGGTCTGTTTCGCGCGCCGACCCGCCTGCGGGGCGTGCGCGATCGCGCGCTCGTGCCCGGCGTTCGGCATCGGCGAAATCGATCCCGGCAAGGCCGCGAAGATGGTCAAGTCGGCCTGAACCGGCCTTCGCCGCGGGTCGGCCGGCCGGCCGAGTTCGGCCGGCCGAGTTCAGCCGGCGGCGACCTGCGTCCGCAGCCAGTCGAGCAGGATCGCGGTGACCTCCTCCGGCGCTTCCTCGTGCAGGAAGTGCCCGACGCCGTCGACCACCTCGAAGCGGAAGCTCCGGGCGAGCGCGGCTGCGTCGGCGTCGATCAGGTCCCGGCGCCGGATCGCGTCCTGCGCGCCGTGCAACTGCAAGGCGGGAATGTCGATCGGATGCCGCAGCGCCGACAGGTAGCGGCGCCCGTCCGGGCGGGCCTGGGAACGCACATCCCAGCGCAGGGCCTCGACGGCGGTGTGCGCCGCGAAGGGGATCCGCATCACCGCCCGGTAGGTCTCGACGACCTCGCGGGCCGGCGGGTGGACCGTGCCGACGTCGAGCACCCGATCGACCAGGTCCCCGGCGATCAGCGCGCGCTCGGGGAAAGTGGGCACCTGGCACAGGGCCAGCATGCGCAGCGCCCAGGGGGACAGGGTGATCCGATGCCCGGCGTGCATCCGGGCCGGATGGGGCGCGGCGAGCGCGGCGACGGCGGCGGTGACGGCGGGTTGCAGGGCCGCCATGGCCCAGGCCAGGGTGCCGCCGCTGCCGTGCCCGATCACCACCGCGCGGCCCGCGCCGAGGGAGCGGATCACCCCGGCGATGTCCCGGGTGCGGGTGGGGGCGTCGTAGCCGAGCGGCGGCTTGTCGGAGGCGCCGGCACCACGCAGGTCCATCGCCGCGACCCGGTATCCGGCGGCGGTCAGGGGCTCGATCTGGTGCCGCCACGTCCACCAGAACTGAGGAAAGGAGTGCAGCAGGACGATCAGCGGGGCCTCGCCGGCGTCGCGATCGACCGGGCCGGTGATCGCTACGTGAAACCGCGATCCGTTGGCGGGCACGAACTCGTGGCGCCACCCGCCGTCGGGCAAAGCGCACGTGAAATCGGAAATGCCGGTCGTCATCGCGTCGAACCTATCGCGTCCGGGTCCCGGCTTGCACGGCCGGGCTCCGGCGGGACCCGGGTGTCCGCCGCCGGCTCGGCGCGGCGCCGCGGATTGGGGGGTTCGAATCGGTAGCCGACGTTGCGCACGGTGCCGATGATGTGCTCGTGCTCGGGGCCGAGTTTGGCCCGCAACCGCCGCACGTGGACGTCTACCGTGCGGGTGCCGCCGTAATAGTCGTAGCCCCAGACCTCCTGCAGGAGTTGGGCTCGGCTGAAGACGCGCCCCGGGTGGGCCGCCAGGTACTTGATCAGCTCGAATTCCTTGTAGGTCAGGTCGATCGGGCGGCCGCGCAGCCGGGCGGTGTAGGCGGTCGCGTCGATCGTCAGGTCGCCGGCCGAGATCTCCTCGGGATCGGCGGGGGCGCGGGGGGTGCTCCTCCGTTCGATGGCGAGGCGGAGCCGGGCCGCGACCTCGGCCGGGCCGGCGGAGTCGAGCAGAATGTCGTCCGCGCCCCAATCGGCGTCGACGACGCTGAGCCCGCCCTCAGTCAGGATCAGCAGGACGGCGCCGGGCGAGTCGACCGTGCGGGCGAGACGGGCGGCGGAGCGAGCCGCCGCGAGGTCGCGGCGCGCGTCGAGCAGGAGCACGTCGGCGTGCGGGGCGTCGAGGATGGTGGCGGGTTGCATGGGCAGGACGCGGACCCGATGCCGAAGCAGGGCGAGCGCGGGCAGGACGTCGGCCGGCCGCGTGGCCGGTGCCGGCGTGAGAATGACAATGTCCGCCACGCCCTCACCTCCTCCCGGCTCCCGCGCGGGGCCGTCCCCCTTGTCGCCGCGCGCGGCGACGGGCGCGCGGAAGGGCTGCTCGCAGGGGGTGTTCGGGCGTCGAGCACCGCATCCCGGTGGGTATCTGCCACACTCGTGGCGTGCATCTCACCACTCCAACCGTGCCGATCCACGCGAACTGCGCCGTCCGGGCGCGGGCTGGGGTCCGGTAGTGGACGTCTCGACGCGGGCCGTTCTGACGACGTCCTTCGCGGCTGTGATGGCCGTCGGGGCCTACTTCGGGATGGCGCCGCTCACGGTGGTCGCGGCGGCGTTGGCGGCGCTCGTGGCGGCGGGCTGGCCCGCCCTGCTCGAGTTGCCGGAGTCCGGGGCGGCGCGGGCGGTGGTCGGCCTGGCGGGCGTCGGCGCCGTGGTGGTCGCCTGGGCGACGCCGGGCGAGCCGGCCCTGCGGTACGTGCCCGTGGTGCTCGCGATGGCGATCATCCTCGCGTTCGTGGCGGAGTTTCTGCGGCCGGACGGCCGCGAGCGGATGGTGGACTCGCTGGTCGGAACGGTCAGTGGGGCCGTGGTGGCCGTGTCCTGCGCGGGCTGGATCGCCGCGGGGCGCACCGACCAGGGCGCGGCGCTGGTCGTGACCAGCGCGGTGGCGCTCGCGGTCGCCTCGGCGGTGTGCGCGCTCCCGCTGACGGGCTGGACGAACGCCCTGGCGACCTTCGCCCTGGCGGTGGTCGCCGGCGGCGGTGTGGCGTGGGCGATGCCGGAGTTGGACCGGTTGAGCGGGGTGTGGGCGGGGGCGGTGGCCGGCCTCCTGGTGGCGGCGATCGACGCCCTGTTCGATCAGCTACCGACGGTCCGCGGGCGACTCGTCTCCGTCTGCGCATCGGCCGTGCCCGTAGCCGTGGGCGGGACGCTGATCTTCGTGGTCGGCCGAGTGATCGTGGGCTGACCGGGCCAGGGGTCTGCCGGCGCGGGCCGGTGGACCGATAGGATCCGACCATGGATGTCCACGCCCTCGAGGCACTCTTCATCGGCCTACTCGTCGTCGCGACCGTCACCATCGTGTGGTTCGCCGGCTTCGTCGTGCTCAAGCTGTTCAAGGGTCAGCGCTGACCACGTGATCCCGGTTCCGCATTCCCTCCCGGACCCGCCGAGCGCGCCGGGGCCGCAATCGCCCCCGGTGGGCCGGCTGAGCCCCCTGCTCGAGGTCTCCGGCGCCGTGCCCGGCGCGGGTGCGGATGCGGCCGTGGCCTGGCACTACGGTGACCCGATCGCCGAGCAGCGGGCGCTCGCCGCGGGACGGGGCGTCGTCGACCTCTCGAACCTGGGGGTGGTCCGGGTCGGGGGGCCGGACCGGCTGTCCTGGCTGCACTCGATCACGACCCAGGACCTCACCGCGCTGAAGCCGTGGGTCTCCACGGAATTGCTGGTGCTCTCGCCGCACGGGCACATCGAGCACGCCGCGGGCGTCGTCGACGACGGCACGGCGGCCTGGCTGATCACGGAGCCGACCCACGTGGCCGCCCTGACGGCTTGGCTCGAGTCGATGCGGTTCGCGCTGCGGGTCGAGGTTGCCGATGTCAGCGACCAATGGGCGGCGATCGGCGAAAATCTGGCCGCCGAGGGCACGCCCGGCGGCCCGGTGACCTGGCGGGATTCGTGGCCGACGGTGGCGGTCGGGGGGACCCGCTACGGGCCGCCGTCGGACGAGCACCCCGGCGCGGGGCGAGCGTGGCGGATCGTCCTGGTTCCGCGTCCCGACCTGGCCGCCGAGGTGGCCGCGCGGCAGGCGGCCGGAGCCCGGCTCGCCGGCACCTGGGCCGCGGAGGCACTGCGGATCGAGGCCTGGCGTCCGCGGCTCGCGGCCGAGGTCGACCATCGCACCATCCCGCACGAACTGGACTGGCTGCGCACCGCCGTCCACCTGCACAAGGGCTGCTACCGCGGCCAAGAGACGGTGGCCCGGGTGCATAACCTCGGGCGTCCGCCGCGTCGGCTGGTGTTCCTGCACCTGGACGGCTCGGAGCACGTCCTGCCGGCGCCGGGCGCGTCGATCCGAGCGGTCGGCAGCGAGCGGATTCTGGGCCCGGTGACGTCCGCCGCGCGGCACCACGAACTCGGGCCGATTGCCCTCGCCCTCGTGAAGCGGTCGGTCCCTGGGGACGCGCCGTTGTTGGTGGACGCCGACGGTGGCCCGCTCGCCGCCGCGCAGGAGGTCGTGGTGCCGGGCGACGGCGTGTCGATCGACCGCCCGCCCGCCCGCGGCCCGGTCGCCGGGGGACTGGCGGCGCCCGGCGGGTCCTCGCTGGGCCTGGCCTAGTCGAGTGATTCCGGGCCGGCCGAGCCGCGGATCGATCCGCGGTCGCGATGCGATGCGCGCGATGCGCGGCCGGCTGCTGCTCTCGGCCCGGATTCGGCAGGGCACGTCCCGGGTCCGGGTCGCCTTCTGGCCGATTGTCCAGGCTTCCTGTGCCGCCGCGCTGGCTTATCTGGTGGCGAAGTACGGCCTCGGGCACGCCGCGCCGTTCTTCGCCCCGGTCTGCGCCTGGGCCTGCCTGGGGTTCAGCCAGGACCGGAGCCTGCGCTCCGTGGCCGAATTGGCCGTCGGCGTCGCGCTCGGGGTGGGGTTGGGCGACCTGGTGGTCCGGTACATCGGACACGGATGGTGGCAGATCGCGTTGGTCCTGGCCGGCTCGGCCCTGGTCGCCCGGTTGATCGATCGCGGCGCCCTGCTGACCATTCAGGCGGGCGTGCAGTCAATCGTGATCGCGGGCCTGCCCGTCACCGCCGCGCTGGGACCGCTCGGCCGGTGGACGGACGCGCTGGCGGGCGGCGTCGTCGCCATCGCCGTGGCGGCCCTCACCCCGGCCGACCCGCGCCGGCGCCCGCGCGCCCTCGGCGCGCAGGCCACGACCGAACTCGCGCGCACCCTCGAGGTCCTGGCCCGCGGGCAGCGCTCGGCGGATCGGAGCGACGTCGATCGCGCCCTGGTGCGGGGCCGGGCCTCGGAAGGGGCCTACGAGGACTGGCTCACCATGGCCGGCTCCGTGCGGGAACTCGCCCGAGTGAACGCCGTCGGGCGCCGACACCTGGCCGAACTCGGCATGCTCGAACGGCAGGCGGTGCTGGGCGACCGGGCGATGAACGGGGTGCGGGTGATCGCCCGGCGCTCGCTCGATCTGGTCGGGGACAAGGACCTGCGGCCGGTCGCGGACCTGGTGGAGCGGTTCGGGGTGGCGGTGCGGGTACTGGCCGAGGCCATGGGCGCGGGGCGGGACCTCGCCGTGGCCAGGGAGTACCTGCTCGACCTCGCGCGCCGGCTCGACCCCTACCGGGCGGGCGAGGATTGGCAGGTGCAGGCGCTGATCCTCCTGCTGCGCTCGCCGGTGGTCGACATGCTCGAATCCGCCGGCGCCGACCCCGGATCGGCCCGCGACGTGTTGCCGCCCCTGTGAGATCGGTGTGGGTCCGCGCGTCCCGTAGGCTCGTGCCGTGTTCGCATCGCTTCAGCTCTTGGTCCTGCTGGTGCTCGCCATCGGCGCCTTCGTCATGCAGGCGGCGGCGCTCGTGGACGCGCTGCGCCGGCCGGCCCGGGGCTTCACCGCCGAGGGCAAGCTGACGAAGCCAATTTGGTCGTTGATTCTCGGCGTCGCGGCCGCCCTCGGGTTGCTCGGCCTGCCGCCGCTGTGGTTCACCACGTCGAGCTTCATCAACATCATCGCCGTGGTGCCCGCGGTGATCTACTGGGTGGACGTGCGGCCCCGGCTGCGGCCCTACGGCAACGGGCGCTCGGGTGGTTCCGGGCGCTCGGGCGGATCAGGTGGATCCGGTGGTTGGAGCGGGCGCGGGTCGGGCAGCGGGCGCCCCGGTGGGTGGTAGGCCGCGCCCGCCGGCCGCTGCGGCGAGACCGGTCGGGGTGACGGTCGCCGGGGGGTCGGACCGATGAGAGCCGTGGTGCAGCGGGTGGCCCGGGCGGCGGTGACCGTCGACGGCCCCGCGGGTCCGCAGGTCACCGGTCGGCTGGACGGCCCGGGACTGGTAGCGCTCGTCGGCGTCACCCACGGCGACGGCGACGCCGAGGCGGAGACGATTGCGCGCAAGATCGCGGAACTGCGGATTCTTGCGGGGGAGCGGTCGGTGCTCGACGAGGGTGCCGGGGTGCTCGTCGTCAGTCAGTTCACGCTGTACGGCGACACCCGCAAGGGCCGGCGGCCTTCGTGGAGTGCTGCGGCTCCGCGGCCGGTGGCCGAGCCGCTCGTGGCCGCGGTGGTGGATAAGCTGCGCGCTCGCGGGGTGGCTGTCGGCACGGGCGTCTTCGGCGCCATGATGAGCGTCGAAATCGTCAACGACGGGCCGGTCACTCTCATCCTCGAGGCCTGAGCTGAGTGTTCCAGGTTGTCGGGTCGGGTCGCGGCGGCGGGCATCGTGACGCCCCGCCGGCAGGAGGGTCCGGCGGGGCGTCACTCCCGGTGCCGTCGCGGCACGCCCTGACGCGGCGGCGGCACGGTAGCGGGCGGCGGCCGGCCGCCCGCTGCTCCCACCGCGGCCGGGGCCACGGCGGGAGGGGGCTGCGGGGTCAGACCACGGGATCAGTCCGGGTGGCTCAGTCGCCGACTGACGAGGACCCCGAGACCGCCGAACAGAAGCAGGCCCAAGGCGATCCCCAGGTACGCGCCCACGGGCGGACCGGTACGCGGCAGCGTGTTTCCGGGGTCCGCCGGATCGACCGGGTCGGTCACCGGGTCCGCCGGGTCGCGCGACGGGTCGCGCGACGGGTCGATCGTGCCCGGTGTCGTGGTCGCGGGTGTCGTTGCCCCGGGTGGGGTGGTCTCGCCCGGTGGGGTGGTCTCGCCGGGTGGGGTGGTCGACGGCGTCACGCCCGTCGATGGCTGGGCCGGCGCGGAACTACCGCCGGGGCCAGGGGTCTGGGCTGCTGCCGACCCCAGCGCCGACCCGCCGGCCGACCCGACCAGTAGCCACACGGTGAGGCCGGCGACCAGCACGGTTCGCGGTCGCGGCGTGCGAATAACCATGATGTGTCCTACTCCGTTTCGAGGCCGATGCGCCCCGATTCCTCGGGCACGGCGGACGATCAAGGTTGAGCCGATCAAAAGCAGGATATCGGCGCAGTGACGAGAATTCGGATGTGAACGACCTCCACCCTCCGGGTGAATCCAAAACCTGACCTGGCGGTGAACATTTCTTTGGCAGCAAACAGTCGGCGCAAAGTGGCATGCTCGGCTACGCAAGATCCCGCCGGTCGGCGACATAGACCCACGACCAATCGGATCCGAGGAGCACGATGACCACCTCCGCAGGCGCCCGACGACGTGACGCCCAGTGGTTCGACGACCTGTTCGCCGCCCATGCGACCGCCATCTACCGGTACTTCCGGCGGCGCCTGCCAGCGGCCGCGGGCGGCGCCGAGTCGGACGCGGAGGAACTGACCGCGGAGGTCTTGGCCACCGCTTGGCGGCGGCGCGAGGACGTGCCCGACGGCGCCGAATTGCCGTGGCTGTACCGGACCGCGGGCTTTCTGCTCGCCAACCATCGGCGCAAATTTCGCCCGACGCCGGTCGCCGAGGTACCGGAGATCGCCACCTTCGACCCGGACATCGAAGGCATCGTGATCCGGGACGAGCAGGCCCGCCAAGCCCTCGCCGCGCTCTCCCCCCGCGATCGCTCGATCCTGCTCTTGCACGCGTGGGAGGGCCTCGGTGGCGAGGACCTCGCCGTCGTGCTCGGCATCAGCCGGGGCGGCGCGGGCGCGGCACTGTCGCGCGCGCGAGCGCGGCTGCGGTCGGCGTGGCGCGAGAGCGGAGCCGAAGCCGACGTGCCCCGCCCGGTCCGCCCGGCCGGCGCAGGATCCGACCCCCCGGCGACACAAACCATGGTGACCAAGTCGACGGAATCGGCGGCGACCGACGCGGACGCCCCCACCAGCACCGACGCCCCCACCAGCACCGACGTCCCCACCAGCACCGACGCCTCTTCCGACGATGCCACCTCGGCCAAACAGCTGGAGTTGCGATGACCACGCAGGCCAACCCGTCGATTCCGGCGGACGATCCCGACGCCGCCGGCACGGTCCGCGATCCCGTCGGCGATGCGACCCCCGACGACGCCGTCGGTGTCGAGGAGGGCGGCACCCCGTCCGCCGAGCAGCTCAGCGGGCCGGACCTCGCCTTCGCGCGGGTTCGAGCCGCCGACCCGGCGGCCGAGGCGACCCCCGACGCGGTGACGCTGCGCGCCGCCGTCGACGCCCGGCGAAGCGCGCCCGCCCCGTCGGCGTCCACGGACGAGGCCACCGAGGGCCGGCCGTTGGTGTCCGGCAACGAGGGCACCGCCGCAGGCCGGCCCTCCGGAACCAGCGCGCCAGGGGACGAACTCGCGCGGCGCCGGGTCCGGCGTCGCGCGCCCTGGCAGGTGGCAGCCGCCGCGGCGGCGCTGGTCGTGGTGGGGGCGAGCGGGTACGCCCTCGGCGGCGCCGGCTCCACCTCCGTAGCGGGCGGCGACGGCGCCGTGCGCACCTCCTCCGTCGAGGCGGACGAGGCGAGTCGGGACGCCGGCCGAGCGCTGGGATCCCCGGAGCCGCAATCCATGGCATCCCAGGCGGCCGGCGGCCCGGTCGCCGACCGCGCCATGTCGCTGCCGGCACCCGGCTATTCCGGCGGCCGCGTCGTCTTCGAGGGGAACCTGTCGAGCGCGGGCGGACGGGCGGAGGCATGGGCCTTCGACGCGGCCGGGACGTTCTCGAAGGCCACAGTCACCCGGGCGGCCGCCGCGCTCGGGGTCAAGGGCACGCCGCGGTCCGAGTACGGCACCTGGTTCGTGGGCCCGCGGAACGGGACTGGACCGAGCCTCTCGATCCAGCCCGACGGCCTCACCAGTCTGGGCTTCAACGACCCGACTCTGGACCCGATGGCCCGCTGCAACGTCAAACCGGGCTCGGTCCAGGCTGCGCCCGGGCCGGATCTGGGCGCCCCGGACGCCGCCCCGGACGAGATCGCGCGTCCCTGCCCGACCGCGCCCGCCATCTCCGCGGCCGCGGCCACCGCCCACGTGCGCACGACGCTCGGGGCGCTCGGCCTGGACCCGGACGACTTCGCCTACGAGGCCGAGCTCATCCCCGACTCCGCGCAGTTCTACGTTTCCGCCTGGCGGCTCGTCGACGGCCGCCGCGCCGCGAACTCGTGGAATGCGTCCGTCGGCGACCGGGGGGTATACGGCCTGTATGGAGCGCTGGCGCCGCTGGTCCCCCTCGGCAGCTTCGACGTCGTCAGCCCGGCCGATGCGCTGCTCCGGCTCGGCGACCCCCGGTTCGGATCGACGTCGGCCATTATCTACTCCGGCCGGCTGAATGCCGCCGACGCCGCCAAGGCGGCCGCGGAGCCGGCGGCGGGCTCGGGTGCCGCCGGCTCGGGTGCCGCCCGCTCGAGTGCCGCCGACGCGATCGCCCCGGCCGAACCGGCGGCGTCCGACCCGCCGACGGTGCCGGCCACCGTGCGCAGGGGGAGCAAGGTCGACTGGCCGGTGGCCCGCGTCACCATCACCAAGGCACAACTCGGCTGGGGGGTGTACTACCAGTCATCCGGCAGCGCGATGCTGCTCCCGACCTACGAGTTGAGCGGCGCGGGCGACGGCGCATGGTCCGCGCTCGCGGTCACCGACGCCTACCTGGACTTCTCGGCCGACTCACGGTAGTTCTCCATCACGACCCGCCGGCCTGTTCGAACCGCCGGCCGGTCCAGGACGCGCGCGGGGCGCCCGGCCGTCGGCCGGGCGCCCCGCGCGGTCGGAGGGGATCAGCTGCAGGTGATGGCGTCGAACGGCGCGGTCCAGGTGGCGGAACCTTCAACGCCGTCGACCAGCACGGTGGCCGTGGCGCTGACGGTGCCGGCCGGGACGGCGGCCGCGCGGGTGGTGAACTGCATGGTCACGGTGCCGCCGGCCGGGACGTCGTTCCAGGCCTTGGCGCCGTAGGGCGTCGTGAGTTCGATCTTCGCCGGGTGCGGCGAGTCGTTCTTGACGTTGACCGCAAGTACGGCCTTGCCTGCGAGGCACCTGGCATTGACCGTGCCGGACAGGGCGGCCTTCGGCGCCTTGACCGAGAGGTCGACGACCTGCCAACGGGAGTCGGGCTTCGCGTTGTGCATCGACAGGACCAGCAGCTTGCCGGACTTCGGCGCGGTGGCCGAGCGGTTCACGGTGAAGCCCTCCGCGACCGGGCGCGGGTAGACGAGTTGCCCGCCGTTGGTCGCCGTAGCGGCACCGGAGAACCAGTAGTCCGGGTTGTACGGGTCCGCCGTGAACGTCGAGACGACGTCCGCGTCGCCGAGGTAGGCCGAGAAGGTGCCGACCATGAACGTCGGTTTGTGCGCGGCGGTGATCCCGGTCGAGCCGAGCGGGATCGGAAGCACGAGCGTGTTGTTGTCGAAGATCGTCGTGTCGACGTTGCCCCAGTTCAGGTTGGGGGCGACAGTTGCCAGCACGGTGCCGGGGGCGCGCAGGACGCCGTTCACCCGCCACGGGCGCAGCGTGTATGTGACCGCGACGGCAAGGTCATCGGCGTCGCTGTACTGGGTGAGCACAGTCTCGAGGTCGTACTGGCCGTCGCCGTCCACGTCGATGTCGACCCACGGCTGCATGAAGGTGCCGACCTTGGCCCACTCGCCCTCGGCGGCCATGGCGATGCCCAGCCAGCCGTTGGCCTGGTTCAGGCCCGCGGCCTTCAGTTGGGGCGCGGTGGAGGCAAAGCCGACGGCTCGGATGTCCGCCGATGCCAGGTTGGACTTCGATGCGCCTTCGCCGAAGTCGGCGTCGAACGCCGGGCTGAGGGCCTTCAGCTCGAACGGGGCGACCTGGGAGACCCAGCCGCCGGCGTTCGTCGCGCGACCGTCGATGGCGAGCGGCGCGGTCAGCGACTCGAAGTCGAACGAGACCGGCTTGGCGGTCAGGTCGGCGACGAGACGCGGGGCGGCCCGGACGGGAACCCGCAACTCCGTGTTGTCGTCGCCCGTCAGGACCAGGCGACCGCTGACCTCGGCGACGTAGTCGCGCGCGACGCCGGGGCTCGCCAGGGCGCTCTGGGTTGGGTCGATGTTCCGCTCGACCGTGGCCGGATCGACGGTGAGCGTCACGGTGACGGTGGCCGAGCCGTTGCGCGGCACCGTGACCGAGGCCGGGGAAACCGTGACCTTCGCCGCGCCGGCCTTGCTCGACTGGACGAAGCTCGTGCTGAAGGTTGCGGCCCGCAGCAGCGCGGTGTTGCGCAGGGTCACGGTCTTGCTGATGGTGACGGGGCTCGCGGCGATGGGCACGACGCCGAAGGAGACCGACACGCCGGCGGGGTCATCGGTCGCGTAGGCGAGGGTTTTCTCGCTGGTGGCGGCTGCGGCGTCGACCCGGCCGGAGCCGACCCGCTCGGGGCCGTACGCAAGACCGGTGGGGGTCTTGTCCGTGACCACATCGTGGGTGGCCGTGTTCATCACGGCCGCCTTGATCTGCGCCGGCGTCCACCGCGGGTGGGCCTGCTTGACCAGGGCCGCGATGCCGGTCACGTGCGGCGCGGACATCGAGGTGCCGGACATGACCCAGCCGTTGGTGCCGCCGCCGGAGGCGACGGAGGCGATGTCGGTGCCGGGGGCGGCGACATCGGGCTTGACGATGCCGAGCGAGCCGTGCACCCCGCGCGAGGAGCCGGAGTTCAGCAGGTCACCGATGGCCGGGTTGGACACGAAGGAGGCGTTGCCGAAGGACTTGCTCAGGCGGACCGTGAGGGTGCCGGCCTTGATGGCGGGCAGCAGCGCCGTCGTCGTGGTGCCGGTCATCTGGGCGCCCGGGATGCCGGCGTTGCCGGCGATACCGGCCTCGAAGTAGTCCCGGGTCGAGGAGAGCAGGACGCCGACGGCGCCGGCGGCCTGGGCCGCGTTGAACCGCGCGCCGCTCCCGCAGGCCCGGGTCTGGTCGTTGTCGTCCCAGGACAGGTAGGCGATCTTGTCCTTCACCGTCGCGGCCTGGGCGGCGGTGAAGGTCGAGCACCCGGTGAAGGAGTCGCTCACGAAAGCCACCGGGGCCGTCACGTCGGCGGTGCCGGCGTAGCTCTGGGAGTTCTGGCCGGGGTACCGCTTGGCCAGGTCGGACGGCGCGGTGACCTCGAGCGCGTCGAGCGTCACGGTGTTCCCGACCGAGTTGGCGACGGTCAGTGCGGCGCGCGAGCTGCCGGGGGACCCGCCGACGTCGGAGATGTCGCCGCCGTTACCGGCGGAGTCGACCGACAGGACGCCGATCGAGGCCAGCTCGTCGACGAACAGGTTCTCCGGGTCGTCGGCGGGGGAGTTGTCCGAGCCCAGGGACATGTTGACGATGTCGAGGTGGTCGGACAGGTCGCCGTCGCCGTTGGGATCCGCGGCCCAGTCGAGCGCCAGCAGCGTGAGGTTCGTCCCTCCCCCGAGGTCGCCGAACACCTTCAGGCCGTAGAGCTGGGCATGCGGCGCGGAGCCCGGGCCGATCTTCCAGTCGCTGGTGTCGAGGTTGCGGTAACCGCCGCGCCACGTGCTGCCGTTGGCGAGGACGCCGAAACCGGCCGTCGTGCCGGCGACGTGCGAGCCGTGGCCGCCGCCCTGGGCGTTCGTCGCGTCGATCGGGTTGGGGTCCGGCGTCGGGTCGATGCCGAGGGCCGGGTTGTAGTTGTAGCCGGCGAAGTCGTAGCCGCCCGCGAACTTCGTCGCGTCGTATGTGCCCGCCTTGACGGGGTCCTGGCCCTTGGCGCCGTAGGCCAGTGCCCGCGCGGCCGCGGTGCCCGGCCCGCCGAAGTCGGCGTGAGTGTAGTCGATTCCGGTGTCGATGATCCCGATCCGCACGCCGCGGCCAGTGACGAGGGTGTCCGTCCAAGCCTTGGCGGCGCCGGTGAAGACATTGGAGCCCTTGTTGTCCGCGGTCCTCGGGTACAACCTGCTCACCTTGACGACCTCGTCCTTGGCGGCGAGGGCGCGGATCTTCGCGGCGTCGCCGGCGACGATCATGCCGGCGACGGCGTTGTGCGTGACGCCCTGCCGGTGCACGCGAGTGGATGTCCGGGCGTTGGCGGTGTCCGGCAGCACCTTGTCGGCAAGGACTGCCACGGCGTCGGCGTTGGCGTCGATCGCCGCAGCGGATTTCCCCGCCTCGGACAGGTCGATGCTCGAGGGTGCGTCGAGTTGAACAAAGGCGGCGATCTCGCCGGTGGCGCCCCGCAGCGACTGGGCGATCCGCCCGTCGATCGAGGACAGATCGGGGGCCGGCACGGTCAGGCTCTTCGATTCGGGGGGCGGGGACGCCCCGGCGGGCAAGGCAGCGACGGCTGCGACCGCAAGTCCACTGACAGCGGCGAGCCACGGACGGTGCTTCATCGACACTCATTTCCCCGGATGGACCGGTGTCACGAGGGGGCGGCTCAGTACGCCCCGGCATGCCAGGAGGCAATACCTAAGAAGCCACCGTAGCCAACAAGCACACCTCAAGCCATACTTCGCTTGTGTCTGACCAAGCCGACGTCACAGTTTTATACCTACAAGCTGGGCAAAGAGCCAAGAGCACGAAATTCCGTTGCGGGATCGTCACGATCCCCGCGCCCCGGAAAACCTGGAATCGGCGGAAAACGGACAAGACGCCCGTCTGTAGGTCGCGATGTCGCCGGGAGCGGCCAAAAATTCGATACGTCTTGAAACGTCGGGTCTGATCCTGGTTTCCTGTTCGAGGGGGCATGGGACTCGATCCCGAAGGGGAGCCTCCTACCGAGCGCCACGTCGTGGGGGTGCGTACCCGGGGCGTGGCCCAGCTTGAGGAGTGACATGAAACGACATACCTACGGTGTCCTGGCGTTGGCGACCGCGGTATTGACCGTGGTCGCGGCGGGAGCCGCGCCGGCGCTCGCCACCGATGGCGCTACCGGGGCCGAGGGCCGGACCTGCACGGTCGAGGTCCAACCGCTCGCGCCCGGGCAGAATCCCGCAACCCTGCCGGAAGCTGAACCGGTCTGCTACGACAGCACCGCCGAGGCGCTGCAGTCGGTCACCGGTGTCCCGGTCTCCCAGGCAGACGCGGACGGCGTGAGCCACGAGCGACTGGCGGCTCTGGTGGAGCGGCTCAACACCCGAGTGGCCGACCGCGGCGCCACCGCGACCCCTCGACTCACCCACGAGGTCAAGGCGGGTGCGACGGGTGCGACGATCGACGCGGCGTCTCCGCTCGCTCTCGGCGACGACGCCGTGCTCGGCATCGGCTACTCCAAGACCTTCTACCTGGGGAACACCATCGTGTTCTGGGGTAAGACGCCCTACGGCTGCCAGTACGGCGCCAGCTACGGTTTCCCCCGTCTGTCCGCATACTCCTGGGACAACACGTTGAGTTCGATGGACACCTTCGCCTGGTGCTGGTCGACGCTGTACGACGACATCACCTACAAGGGCACCCGGATCAACTGCACGAAACAGTGCTATCAGCTCGGCATCCTCGACAATCGGGTCTCGTCGGTGGTGTTCCGGCCCACCGGGACCCTCGGCTGAGGTGGTCGCACGGCCGGATGCCTGGGGCGTCCGGCCGTGCGGCACGACGTCGGCGTCCGCGGGACGCAGACCGCCGGTTTTGTCCTGGACGGGCGACTGAGGTGAATCACATCACCTCTTGACCAATTTCCACTATTTGTTGTTGACTCCCTTATGGGACAAGAGGGCGCTGCCGCCGGTGGCGCGGGACGTGCGAAGCGACCGCCGGGCAGGCGGCCGAGCGAGGGGGTACCTCATGCGGATCAGTCGAAGCCGGGTGTTAGCCATCGGGCTGGCCATCGGTGCCCTCGGCGGAACCAGCGGATTCACGGCCCTCGGCCAGGTTTCGGCTGGGGCGGACGAGGCCGGCGACCGGCCCGCCGCCGACGCGCCGAATCGATCATGCTCCGCCATCTCCGCGCCGGTGGAAGCCGGGTCGCGGCCCACCGCCACGGACCCGGCGATGCGCTGTTTCGACTCGCTCGGAGCCGCCCTGAGTTCGGGTTACGGCGTCGATCTGCGTTCCGTCGGGGTGGATGAGATGAACCGCTCCGAACTCAGCGCGGTCATCGACGCACTGAACCGTCGGGCTGCCGCGAACGCGACAATGCCCCGCGCCGCCGGCCCGTAACGGCTCGGTCGCGCGCGGACCGGCGCGATCCCGCGCAGCCGGGATGGAAGAATTGTCGTGTGCCGACGACTCCGCCCGAGACACCCCGGCCCCGTCCGACCGACCGCATCGGCTCTGACCTCGGCTCGACCGCGGCTCGCGCCGAGGCGCAACGCGAAGCCGAGCGGACGGCCGAGGTCGCCCGCGAGGCCCTCGCCGAGGCCTTGCGCACCGTGACGCGCGGCACGGTCGAGACCGCGCCTCGACGTCGGGCCGAATACTCCACCGATGCCTCGAACTATCGAGTCGTCCCCGATGTGGTCGCCTATCCGGCCGACCCCGAGGACGCCCTCGGCGCGCTCGCGATCGCCCGCGAACTCGGGGTGCCCGTCACAGCCCGCGGCGGCGGCACCTCCGTCGCGGGCAACGCCGTCGGGACCGGAATCGTGCTGGACTTCTCCCGCCATGCCAGGCGCGTCCTGGCTCTCGACGGGACGGCCCGGACTGCGCGGGTGGAGCCCGGCGTCGTGCTCTCCGATCTGCAGGCAGCGGCTGCGGGCGACGGGTTGCGGTTCGGACCGGACCCCTCCACCCAGGACCGCGCGACGCTCGGCGGCATGATCGGCAACAATGCGTGCGGACCGCATGCCGTGGCGTACGGGCGGACGGCCGACAACGTCGTCGAACTCGACGTCGTCGACGGTACGGGCCGGCGGTTGACCGCCGGCGCCGGCGATCCGACCTTCGCGGCCGTGCCTGGCCTGGCCGACCTCGTCCGGGACAATCTCGCGCTGATCCGGACCCAATTCGGCCGGTTCGGCCGGCAGGTCTCGGGGTATTCGCTCGAGCACCTGCTGCCGGAGAACGGCTCCGATCTGGCCAAGGCGTTGGTCGGCAGCGAGGGAACGCTGGTCACGGTGCTCGGTGCGACCGTGAAGCTCGTCCCGGTGCCCAGCGCGCCGACGCTGGTGGTGCTCGGCTACCCGGACATGTTCGTGGCCGCCGACGATGTGCCGGCTCTGCTCGCGGCGTCGCCGCTCGCGATCGAGGGTCTGGACGCCCGCCTGGTCGACGTCGTCCGGCGGGCGAAGGGGGCCGGCGCGGTGCCGGACCTGCCGCCCGGTGGCGGCTGGCTGATGGTCGAGGTATCGGGCGAGACGGCGGCCGGGGCGCTCGAGCGGGCGGAGCGGATCGTGGCGTTGTCCGCCGCGAACTCGTCGAGCATCCTGCCGGCCGGGCCGCAGGCCCGGACGATGTGGAAGATCCGGGCCGACGGCGCCGGGCTCGCCGGCCGCACCGCGACCGGGGGCCAGGCCTGGCCGGGTTGGGAGGACTCCGCGGTGCCGCCGGCCGAATTGGGCTCCTACCTGCGCGAACTCGACGCGCTGATGACCCGCCACGGCGTCGACGGGCTGCCGTACGGGCACTTCGGCGACGGCTGCGTGCACCTGCGGATCGACTTCCCCCTCGCCGCCGGCGGCGCCGCGCTGCGGTCCTTCATGACCGAGGCCGCCCATCTCGTGGCCGCTCATCATGGTTCGCTCAGCGGCGAGCACGGCGACGGCCGGGCGCGCTCCGAACTGCTCACCGCGATGTACTCGCCGAACGCGATTGCCCTGATGGAGGCGTTCAAGGCGCTGTTCGACCCGGCGGACATGCTGAACCCGGGCGTCCTCGTCCGGCCTCGGCCGCTCGACGCCGACCTGCGCCGGCCCGCGGCTCTGCCCGTCCCGGCCGGTGCGCTCGCGTCCTCCGGGCGGATCGCCCGCCGGACGGGCTACAGCGGGTTCGCATTCCGGGAGGACGACGGCGACCTCACGAAGGCCGTGCACCGCTGCGTCGGCGTGGGCAAGTGCCGGGCCGACAGCTCCGACGGCTTCATGTGTCCGTCCTACCGCGCGACGCGCGATGAGAAGGACGTCACCCGGGGCCGGGCGCGGGTGCTGCAGGAGGCGGTGATCGGATCGCTGATCGAGGGGCCGGCCGCGGCCGAGGTCCGCGAGTCGCTCGACCTGTGCCTCGCCTGCAAGGCGTGCTCCAGCGAGTGCCCGGCCGGCGTGGACATGGCCCGCTACAAGTCGGAGGTACTGCACCGCACCTACCGGGGCCGGGTCCGGCCGGCGGACCACTATGTGCTCGGCCTGCTGCCCCGGTGGACCCGCCTGGCGAGCCGGATGCCGCGCCTGGTCAACGGTTTGCTCCGAGTGCGCCCCCTGGCGCGGCTCGTCTTCGCGATCGGCGGGATGGACCGACGCCGGTCCCTGCCGCGGTTCGCCCCGGTTCCGTTCCACACCTGGTGGCGGCGCGGTGGTGCGAGTCACGGCGTGCCCGGGCTCGCCGTCGGCCAGGAACCGGGCCGGCCGGCGCCGTCCGCCGGCCGGTCGGTCGTCCTGTGGACGGACTCCTTCTCCGACGCCTTGGCGCCCGAGGTGCCGCAGGCGGCCGTCCGCGTGCTGGCCGGCGCGGGGTACGACGTCGTCGTCCCGCCCCAGTCCGCCTGCTGCGGCCTGACCTGGATCACCACCGGGCAGCTCGACGGCGCCCGCCGACAGCTCGAGCATCTGCTCGGGGTGCTCGGCCCGTTCGCGGTCAACGGGGTTCCGATCGTCGGGCTGGAGCCCTCCTGCACCGCCGTGTTGCGCTCGGACCTGGTGGACCTCTTCCCGGACGACCCCCGGGCGCACGCCGTCGCCGCCGCGACCCGGA
Organism: Cellulomonadaceae bacterium; assembly: GCA_031552185.1. Classification (GTDB taxonomy): domain Bacteria; phylum Actinomycetota; class Actinomycetes; order Actinomycetales; family Cellulomonadaceae; genus JAVBMU01. The sequence continues at coordinate 37,462 of JAVBMU010000050.1, forward strand.
CCGTGGCCGAGCTGCTCACCGACCCCGACACCGCGCCCGACCCGGGCTCCGGGTGGTCCATGCCCGACCTGAGCGACGTCACCGCCGTGGTCCAGCCGCATTGCCACCATCACTCCGTGATGGGCTTCGGCGCGGACGAAAAGCTCCTGCGGGACGCCGGCGCCCGCGTCGAGGTGCTCGGCGGTTGCTGCGGGCTGGCCGGCAACTTCGGCATGGTCAAGGGGCACTACGACGTGTCGGTCGCCGTCGCCGAGAATGCCCTGCTGCCCGCGCTGCGCGAGGCCGCCGAAGGCGACCTGTTGATCGCGGACGGATTCTCCTGCCGCACGCAGGCTCAGGACCTCGCGGGCGTGTCCGGGCGCGCCCTGGTCGAGGTTATCGCCGAGCGAATGGACGGCGGCGGGTCGTCGGTGCCGCCGAGCGCGTAGCCGACGGCCGCGGGGTGGGTGCGCCGACCTCGCTTTCCGGTGCGGAGCTGGGCGCCGGCGACTCCCGACGGCAGGATGGCCGCATGGAGTTCGTCGACGTCGTCCGCCGCCGGCACATGGTCCGGCATTTCACCGCCGAGCCCGTCGATCCGCTGGCCGTCGATCGGCTCCTCGCGCTCGCGGTCCGGGCGCCGAACGCCGGGTTCGCGCAAGGCTGGGCCTTCCTCGTCCTCGACCGGCCGGCCGATCTGGATCGGTTCTGGTTCGTGGCGGCGCCCGGTGCGGCGCGGCGGCAGGCGGCCTGGCTGGCCGGGATGCGCACCGCGCCGACGCTCGTCGTCGTCCTCACGTCCGCCGAGACCTACCTGGCTCGCTACCGCGAGGAGGACAAGAGCGGGGGCCGCGCGGGCCGAGCGGCGCGCGCGGGGGCCGTGGCCGGATCGGCGGGGGCCGTGGCCGGGTCGCCTTGGTCCGTGCCGTATTGGCACGTCGACGCCGGGATGGCCGCCCTGCTGATGCTCCTGGGCGCGGTCGAGGAGGGGCTCGGGGCGTGCTTCTTCGGGGTCCCGCCGGAGCGGGTCGCCGCGGTGCGGGCCGCCTTTGCGATCCCCGACGACCATGAGCCGACCGGCGTCGTCGCGCTGGGCACGCCCGATCCCGCCTACGGCGCCGGCGGCTCACCGACCCGGCGCCCCCGGCGGCCGCTGAGCGACGTGGTCCACCGTGGATCGTGGCAGGGCGAGCGCGGACCGACCGCGATTGAGTGAGCGGGCCCGCGGGTCGCGTGCCAAGAGCGCGACTTGGCGCCGGCTGAGCGTTCCGGGACACCGGCGGGCGCGTGAGTGCGACGACGAGCGGCTCATCCGGGGGTACGGCCCGCGAGCGCGGCCAGGCCCGGTACGGCGCGGGCGAGGTCGCCGCGCAGCTCGGCGGGCAGCGCCCGCCAATCAGCCACGGTATCCAAGTCGACCGCCGTCCCCGGCCGGCGGACGACCGTCGCTCGGACGCCCAGCCGGTCCGCTTCGGCCAGGTGTGCGGCCAGGCTGTCCGGCCCGAACCGGAACCGGAGCGGCAGCGCGAGGTCGCACGCAAGCAGGTTCGAGCCGCGCCCGGCCCGGTCGGTCGCGACGGCGATCGGCTGCGCCGCGGCGAGGACCGCGTCGACGTCGGACGCCGTGAGCGCGGGCAGGTCGGCGTGGGCGATCAGCAGAGCCGGGCGGCGCGATCGCCCGCCTTCCGCCGCCCGCGCGGCCGCCGGCCCGGCCGTCCGCGCGGCCGCCGCCGCCTCGTCCCGCACCGCCGCCCGCGCCGCGTCGAGCGCGGCGTTCAGCCCGACGACGTGGTCCGGCTGGGCGAGGATCCGCACGCGACCGCCCGGACCGGCGTCGGGCCCCAGGATGGCCGCGGCGAAGGCGGGGTCGGTGGTGACGACGACGATTCGCCCCACGGCCGCGGACGCCGCCAGCGTCCGCACCACCCGGGTGGCGAGCACGGCGATCAGGCGGGACCGGACGCCGGCCGGCAGGGCGGCGGCCAGCCGGGACTTGCCGGCGACGCCGTCGCGCACCGGGACGACGGCGACGACGTCAGGCCGATCGGTCAGCACTCGACCGTGAGCACGGTCCGGGCGAGCCGCTCCCGGTCCGGCGTACTGGTCATCACGGTGTCGGTGACCACCGCCCGGATGCCCAACTCCTCGACGGCCGGGGCGAGGCTCGCATCGCGCCGGTCCAGGACCATCGCGTCCACCAGGCCGGCGTAGATCCGGGCGACGCCGACGGGGGAGACCTCGTGCCCGAGCGAGCCGAGCACGGCCGCGGCGGGTCCGCGCAACGCCCGGCCGCCCACGATCGGACTCACCGCGACCCGACGCGCCCGGCTGCCGGCCAGCGCGGCGCGCACGCCGTCGACCGCGAGGATCGGCGCGATGGACAGCAGGGGATTGGACGGCGCGATCACCACGATGTCGGCGTCCGCCAGGGCGGGCAGGACGCCCGGGCCGGGCGCGGCGGTCGCCGCGCCCTCATAGCGCAGACCGACGACCTCGTCCTGGTGCCCCCGGGCGACGAAATACTCCTGGAAGCCCAGTGGCCCGGCCGGCGTCTCGACCACGGTCGCGACCGGGTCGTCGCTCATCGGGAGCAGCCGGGCAGGCACCCCGAGCGAGCCGGCGATCAATGCGGTCACCTCGCTGAGCGGCATGCCGGCCCGCCGCCGGGCGGTCCGCACGATGTGGGTCGCCAGGTCGCGATCGCCGAGCCGGAACCAGGTCGGTTCGCCCAGGTCGGCCAGGGCGCCGAGCGTCGCGAACGTCTCGCCGGCCCGCCCCCAGCCATGGTCCGGGTCGACGACGCCGGCCAGCGTGTATGTCACGGTGTCCAGGTCCGGGCTGATCGCCAGCCCATGGAGTTCGACGTCGTCGGCGGTGTTCACAACGACGTCGAGGCGCGCTCCGGTCAGGCACACCCCATGGGCGAGCTTGGCGCCACCGACGCCGCCGGCCAACAGGGTCACTCGCCCCGGACCGGCCTGAGCCCGGGTGGTCGCGCTCGTCACGGACGCCAAGCCTACGTTGCCCCGACCCCCGGGCCGAGATGACCGCATCCTGGGGGGATGCGGGCTCGTGGCCTCGGGCATCGTAGGCTGTCGCCTGCAACCGGTTCGTCCAGTACCCGGAGAACAATTCCATGCCCCTGTTCGAGGTCGATGCCCAGGGCCCCGTGCCCGTGCACACGCCGGTCCCCCAGGGCGCCTTCGGGCCCGATGCACGCCGCGTCGTCGACGGCAACCTCGCCGGTCTCGTCGGCGAACCGATCTTCTCCGTCGCGAGCGGTCGCAACCCGGACGAGCCGTACCTGTTGGCGCTCGACGCCGGTGGGCTGCCGGTCGTCATCGACGTCTTCACCCAGCTCACGGGCGAGACGCTGGCGCTCGCGCTGAACCACGCGGGGGTGGCCGGGCAGCTCACCCGGGCGGATATCGCCGCGCGGTACGACGGCGGCGTCGGCGCCTTCCACAAAGACGTCGCAGCGTTCTACGACAACGTGCCGCTGGTTCGGTCCCAGGGCAGTTCCGGCGCGACCGGCGCGCGGCTGATCATCCTGTGCCAGGGGGCGGCGCCGGGGATCCTGGACGCGCTCGACTTCCTGCGCCAGCCGGGGTCGCCGGTGAGCGTGCTGCGGCTCGGTGTGGTCAACACGTGGGACGGGCGTCGCTTCATCGACGTGTCGCCGATGGCGGCTGCGACGCAGGTGCGGGCCGCCCGGACGCTGCCGACCGGGGCGGCGGCGTTCGACGACGAGGTCGTCGTCGGGCGCGCCCTGTCCGGCAAGATCCCCGTCGTGAGCCGCGTCGGCTCCGAGCCGGCGCCGGCCCGCTCGACGAGCGCCGAGGTCCCGCCGCGGGCGCGGGCGGCGGCGCCGGACGCAGGCCGGCGGGGAGGCGGCGCCCCCGAGACCGCGGCTCACGGGGTGCGGGTGGCCCCGGAGGCCGCGGCTCGTCCGCCGACGGCCGGCCCCGCGGCTGCGACCACGAAAGGCCGGAGCGGATCGTCCGGAGTTCCCGCTGGGAACCCGGCGCGGACCGCCGGCGGACCGGCGGCGTCCGCCGGCCAGGGCGGCGCGCCGAGGACGGCCGCCACCGGCGCGGTGGCGAGCGGCCTGGCGGCGGGCATGATGCCCGGCGAAAAGCTGCCGGGCACCCGGACGCCCGGTGGCGTCGCGCCCGGTGACCGCGCGCCCGCCGGCCAAGCCCCGGCCAAGGCATCGGCCGCCGGCGCATCCGGCCGGGCGGCCGCGGCGAGGAGAGCGCCGGCCGGAAGCCCCGGCGCAGGTGCCGGCACCGGCTCGGCGCGAACCGCGGCAGGCGGGTCGCCGTCGGCAGCTTCGCCGGCCGACGACGAACTCACCGACTCGCGACCCTGGGACTGGACCGGCGAGCGTCGGTCCCCGCAACCGTCGGATGCGTCCGGCTGGGACCGGCGATTCGACCGCAAGACCCCGGAGGAGGACACCCAGCCCCGGCCGGACCATGGCCGGCCGACGCGTCCGGCGCCGCCGAGGACCGGGTCCGCTGCTCGGCAGTCGGGTGCCGCGGCAATGCCCGCGCCGCCCGACGTGCCCTCGATCCCGATGCCGAGGACCGACACCGGGTCGGTGCCGAACCCTCCGGCAGCACCATCGGCTCGTCCGGCAGGCCGTCCGGCGTCCGCATCGCCGGTCTCGGCCGGTCCAATGCCCGGCTCCGGCTCGGGTCCGCCGTCCGGGTCCAGTCCCCGCGTCGGCTCGGGTCCGGCCGCGTCCTCGGCGGGCGGTCCGTCGTCCGGATCCGTTCCGCTGTCGGCCGCGTCCTCGGCCGACGCCGGGCGACTGACTTCCGCCGGCGCGAAGCCGGGGCGGGAGGCTCCATCGTCCGGCGCCGCATCGGCTTCCCCGTCCGCGGCGGGTTCAACCGGCGCAACGGCGTCGGTTTCGCCGTCCGCGACGACCACCTCCTCCGGTCCGACGTGGACCGGTTCGTCCGCGGTCGGTTCGCCCGCGGGCACGGGGTCGGCTGGTCCGTCCCCGTCGGGTACGGCGCCGTCGTCCGGCGGGGATTCCACTCGGGCGGGGTCGGTTCTTCTGTCCACCGGTGGCGGTGCCTCGGCCGGGACGACGTCGGCCGGCTTATCCGCGGCGACGAAGTCCGCCGGCACGCGTGCCGCCGAACCTTTCGCCGGGGCGGCGGCACGGTCGGTTCCCGCAGGGGACGCCGCGACCCCGGACGCCGCGACCCCGGACGCCGCCGGCGGCCGGCCGACAACGGGCCTTTCCCCGAGTGCTCCGCCCCCGCCGGACTCGCCCGCGAAATCTGACCGCCGCGTTGGCCTCGGGGCGTCGACCGGTCCCGGAGCACCTGATCGCTCGCCTGTCTTCGCGGCCGGCCCGGGGCCCGAGAGTCGAGGTCCGGCCCGAGCCGCAGACGCCGCTTCCGGGCCCGATCCGGCCGCGGGCGGCCCTCGTTGGGACAGCGCTCCAGAGCACCGGCCCGGTCACCCACGCGGTGGGGGCCCGGCCCAAACCGGCGAGCGGCCGGCCGGCGTCGGCGCCCCGGCGGACACCAGGCCCGCTGAGTGGAGCGCTGGACCGGGGCAAGCCGCACCGTCGTCGTCAAACCCCCCGAGGGGCGGGGTCAGCCGCCGTTCGGTGCTTCGCCGCGACGGGATCCCGGATTCCTATCCGGCGGAATCCGATGCGACGAGGGCGCACCCTTTGGTCGGGCACGTCCAGACGCCGGGCAAGGAATTCGGCGCCGCCGGCGCCGGTGACCGAATGGGCGCCGCAGCCGCGTCCGCCGGACTCGGCCCTGTTTCGCCGGCCGGCCGGCTCGCCACCGCGCCCGATGCCCGTCCGCAGACCGGGCAGGTGCGACCGCTCCCGGGCCCGGTCCCGCCGCCACCGGCTCCGCCGGGTGCCACGCCCGCGCAGGCGTCGTCGACGCGGGCGGATGCCCCGGTCATGCGTTCGGCGGCCGCGCCGCCGACCCTCCTGGGGGAATCGGCGGCCGCGATCGCCCCGCCTACCCCGGTGGAGCCGTTCCCATCGGTCGGCTCGGCGACTTCGTCGTCCCCATTCGCTACCGGTGCGCCGAGGCACCCGGATCCGCCCGCCCTGCCGGGGCACCTCGGCGGAACCGATGCCGCGCCGCCCACCGCCTTCACTGGGCGGCGCGCCCGGGCGGACGGCGGGTTGCCGAGTCTTCCGGGTGGCGGCTACCCGATTTCCGGTGGCGGCACTGGGCCGAATCCGCTCGTGACCAGCGACGACCCTGATCTTGCCGTGCTGGCGCGTTCGCTCGGCGGCCCCACCCAACTGGTGTGGGCCCGGCCCCGGAGGCGACAGCGATTCGAAGCGACGCTCCTTCCGGACGGCGTCATCGAGTTGGAGGACGGCAGGCGTTATCACAGCCCCGACTTGGCTGCCAACGCCGTGTCGGGGATGGAGAGCGCCGCCGGGTGGCTGGTGTGGCGCCTGGGCGATGAGGGCCCGACGCTGACCGACGCGTTCCTCGGTCGACGCGACTGAGCCTGCCTCCGTGGCCGGCGAGCCGCGGCCTGCGTATGACGCTGCTGTGGGGCGTCATCACCGACGTGCCGCATATCCGTGACGAACCCGCTGACCAGGTCATCAATACGTCACATGTATGGCAGTCAATCCCCATTTGACGGTGCGTTCGGACGCGCTTGCGCTGCCGCATTGTGTCTTGCGCTGCCGCATTATGTACGGCGATGAACGGCGAGACGAGCCGCGTCGGCGCGCCCGGACGGGTGTGAGATGGGTCTCCGGTGTTCGGTTTGACGGGTGGGTGTGGGGTGTGGGAGTGTTCTGGTCGTTCGCTTCTGGAGTTCCGGCGGGTTGGTGTGCTGGGTGGCTCGGGGTGGGCGTTCCCCTCAGGTGTTCCGGGTTGTTGGTTTGCCTTGC
>JAVBMU010000127.1:0-3973 GCA_031552185.1 Cellulomonadaceae bacterium
TCCCCCCTCCTCGCCCGGCATGGGCTTGCTCGACCCGTCCGCGGCCGGCGCGGCGGCGGCTCGCCGGCGGATCAACAGCACGGCCGCCCCGGCGAGTGCGGCCACCCCGAGCGCGCCGATCAGCGCCGGCCACCACGAGCCGGCGCCGTCGTCCCGGGCGGCTCGGACCTGCTGCCCGGCGGCCGTCGAGGCGGCCGTCGAGGCGGAGCCGGACTGCGCTGAGCCGGACTGCGCTGAACCGGACTGCGCTGAACCGGACTGGGGCGCGCCGGCCGCCGGACCGGCCGCCACGGTGAAGCCGATGCTGCCCTGGACGGGGTGCCCATCGCCGGACACCACCCGCCAGGCCATCGTGTACGCGCCCGGGGCAAGGGTCCCGGTCAGGCTCAGGGTCACGGAGTTTCCGGCGACCCCAGGGGTCCCGGACCGGACCGGGCGGCCGCTCGCGTCGCTCACGATGATCTGGTTGCCGACGCCGAGCGGAGGCTCGGCGAAGACGACGGTCACCGCCGTCGGCGACGAACGCAACGTGGCGCCGTCGACCGGATCGGTGACGACGACGACGTCGTGCCCGGCAGCGGGGGCAAGGACCGACATCGGAAGGATCCCGCCGAGGTAGAGGACGCCGAACATCGTGGCGATCACGCCCGCCACGATGCGGGCGGAGCCGGCGTCGGCCATGGCGGTCCCCCGAGGCTGACGCGGCATCCGGGAACTGGCCACGTCCATACCTTAGTCGGCTCGGATCGGGTTTGTCCGGGTCCCGGGGAGGAATGTTCCTGACATCGGCCGGACGAATACTTGACCTGGCCGCCGCAGATCGGGCGATCGGCCCTCGTTCCCCCGACCTGCCCACCCGCACGAACGTTGATCCGCCGCGGAGGGGAGACAACGAGGCGGAGGCAATGGGAGAGTGGAGGAATCCACCACCGTTGGCGCTGGAGGCAGCATGAGCCTTGTGGTGTTCTACGAGGAGTTCGGGGATCCGGACGTCCTGCGCATCACCCGTGAGGACGTGCCGGCACCGCACGCCGGCCAGGTCCTGATTGCCAACCGCGCGGTCGGGGTCAATCCGGCGGACGTCAAACGGCTCGCGGGGCGCCTCGGGGCGCGAAACCATCTGCCCGGCGTGCTCGGCTTCGAGGCCGCCGGAACGGTCGAGGCGGTCGGCGACGGCGTGGAGGGGCTGCGCGTCGGCGACGATGTGCTGTGGCACGGCGCCGGGGCACAGCGGGAACGCGCTCTGGTCCGCGCGGACCGAGTGCGGCACAAGCCGAGGGTCATCGACTTCGAGCAGGCCGCCGTCCTGCCGGTCGCGGCCGCGGCCGCGTTCGCCGCGCTCAGCCAACTCGGGATCGGGCCCGGCGACGTTGTGCTCGTCCACGGCGCCAGTGGCGGGGTCGGCTCCGCCGCGGTCCAGATCGCGGTCGCGCTCGGCGCCCGGGTCATCGGCACCACCTCCGAACGCAACGACGAGTATGTGCATTACCTCGGCGCCCGGCCGGTGCACTACGGCCCTCGGCTCACCGCGGATGTGCGGGCGCTGCCGGGCGGCCTGGCGGAGGTCACGGCGAGCCTCGACCTGGTCGGATCCCGCGAAACAGTCGAGGCCACCGTCGACTTGCTCGACGGCACGTGGGGCGCGCACATGGCCGGGGCAAGCCGGCCCCGCGCGGTCACCGTGGTCGGCAGCGAACTGTCCCGCAAGCATGGGATCACGGACAAGGCGGAACACCCCGGTGCCCTCGACGAGGTCATCTCGCTGGCCGACGCCGGCCTGCTGCATCTCGACATCACGCACCGGTTCCCGCTGCGCCAGGCGGCCGACGCCCTGCGCCTCGTCGCCGGCGGCCATGTGCGCGGCAAGGTGGTGCTCACCGTCTGAGCACCGCCGCCGCAACGCCGCCGCAACGCCGCCACAACGCCGCCGAGGTAGATCCGTGCGGGTCCGGGTAGATCCGTGCGGGCGCCCGGGAAGGGTGCCGGCGACGGGACGGATCTACCTCGGCAGGACGGGGTCCGGGCCGCCGGCCCGGGCGAGGAAGGCGCGCAGGATGGGGCCGGCGGTGGTCGAGCCGTGTTCGCCCCGCTCCACGAAAACGCACACGGCGAGGTCGCCCTGGATCGCGATCATCCATGCGTGCGCCGCCGTCCCGTCGCCGAATTCTGCGGTCCCCGTCTTCGCCGCGACTGGTGGCGACAGCCCGGCGAGCACGGTTCCCGTGCCGTCCGTGACGACGGCGCGCATCAGGTCCCGCAGCATGACCGCCTCGTCCGCGGTGAGGCCCGCCGGCCCGGCCGGCACCGCGCGGGACGCCGGTTCGGCGTCGGGCCGCACCAGTACCGGCGCGACCCGCCGGCCGGCCGCCACGCTCGCGGCCACCACCGCCATCGCGAACGGCGACGCGGTCACGGTGCCCTGGCCGAGCATCGACGCGGCGTGCTCGACGACGGAGCCGGACCTCGGCACCGACCCGACAAAAGCGGGCACCCCGATACTCGCCGACGCGCCCAGTCCCAGGTCCGACGCGGCGTCGTGCAGCGCCGCCTGGGTGACCGCGCCGGCCTGCCCGATCATCGCCGTATTGCACGAGTGGGCGAACGCCGTTCGCAGCGAGATGGCGCCGAGCGCCGACGCCGGGTAGTCGGGGACGTTCCGGAACGCGCGGCCCCCGGCGCGGATCGTGGCCGGGCACTGCACCGTCGTCGTCGGCGTCGTGCCGGTCCGCAGCATCGCGAGCGCCGTCGCGACCTTGAACGTGGAGCCCGGCGCATACGAACCCAGCAGCGCCGTCGAGAAGCCGTCGCTCGCCGTCCCGCTCGCCGCCACCAGTACCTCGCCGGTGGACGGCCGAATCGCGACGACGGCGCTCGGCGAGGTCTGGTCCGCGAGCAGGTTCTCCGCCTGCAGTTGGGCGCTCTCGGCCAGGGTGACCCGCAGCGGCGTGCCGGGCACGGGCTCGCTGCGGTAGACGTCGACCGGCTCGGCGGCGGTGCCCGACTGTGCCGGCACGATCCGGATCAGGACGCCGGAAGTACCCCGCAACTGCTCATCGTAGGTGCGCTGCAGACCGGACAGGCCAACCACGTCCCCGGCCCGGATCCGCCCCTCGGACGCCGCCACCAGTTCCGCCGTCGCCGGGCCGACCCGGCCGAGGATCGGGCGGGCGAAGTCGCGGGTCGGGGCCAGGGGCAGCACGTCCGGCAGCACGGCGACGCCCTCGATCACCTCGGCCGCGGCGATGTCGACGCCACCCGGATCGGACTCCCGCACGGTGATGGCCGGGACGAACGCCTTGCGGCCCGTCGCCGCCACCGATCGGGCGTACTGATCTGCGTCGATCCCGACCACCGCCGCCAGCGCACGGGCCGCCGGCTCCCACCGGGCGGCGTCGACCAGGGTCTTGTCCACGCCGATCCGCAGCACCGGCCGCTCCTGCACCAACGCGGTGCCGTCCCCGCCCAGAATGTCCGCCCGCTTGGCCCAAGTCCGCGTCATGGCAAGCCGGTAACCGGCGGCGAGCGTCGGCACCACGATGTCCGGCGCCCAGTGCGCCGCCCACGTCCGGGCGCCGCCGCCCTTCGGCCGGACCAGGTCCAGCGTCGCCGTCGTGACATAGGTCCACGGCTTCGGCGCGACCTGCCACGTGTAGGCGAGCAGCGCCGTCGCCCGTTCCCCCTTGTGGTCCCCGTCCTGGTCGACGACGGTCCGGGTCACCCGGACGCTGCGCCCGACGCCGGTCAGCGGTTCGACGATGCCGACCAGCTCCCGCTGGGCCTGCGCCCCGGGCGTGCCGGCGAAGGTGATATCGCCGACGTCGCCCGCGGTGAGCGCAGCGGCGAGGGCGCGGGCGGCGACGTCGGCGCGCGGCGGAGCCGGCGTGCAGGCGGTTGCGCCGCCGACCACCAGGGCGGCTACCAGCGCGGCTGCGATTGCCGCCCGGGGCGCCCGGGCGGCCGGGCGGCGCGCGGG
>JAVBMU010000128.1:0-20048 GCA_031552185.1 Cellulomonadaceae bacterium
GGCCGCGCCGACGTCGCCCGCGCCGGCCGCGCCGGCCGCGCCGGCCGCGCCGACGTCGCCCGCCCGCCCGGGGTCGTTCCCCCGGTCGACGAGCCGGAACAGCGTTCCGAGCGACTGGTACAGGTGGGTGCCGTCCTCGGCCCGTGGCCCGGCGATCTCGACGAGCGTCAGCTCCCGCAGCCGGTCCAGGGAGTAGCCCTGCTCGTAGACCGGATCGCCCACGGGCAGCACGCCCAACTCGGGCGAAGCCTCGGCGAAGAGCAGGAAGAGGATCCGGTAGAGGAACCGCAGCGAGTGCTTGGCCAGGTCCTGCGCCTCGGCCCGGGGCAGCGGCGGCAGGCCCTGGGCGGCGCGCCGGCGCACCACCTCGTTGGCGATGATCTCGATGGACAGCCGCACGCCCTCGCGCAGGTCCTTGGAGACGCCCACGGTGTGCTTGACGGACTCGTCCAGGACCTCGGGCCACCACAGGCCGCCCTCGGGATCCGGGGCGAGCGACGCGGCCTCGATGCAGGTCAGCGCCCGATCGGTCTCGCCGCCGCGCCGGTCGTCGGCGCGCTCGGCCACCACCTGGAGGTTCACGGCCAGGTAGCGGCCCTCGGCCCAGCGGACCTTCTCGGCCACCAGGACCCAGCCGCCGGCCAGGACGAGCGCGAAGTCCGGGGCGTCGTCGGTGACGAAGAGGTGGGACAGCAGCCGGGCGACGGAGTGGATCCGGGTCTTGTCGTCGACGTCGTACGGCTCCCACAGGGTCTGCTCCCGGGGGGCGGGCTTGGCGGGGTCGCCCTTGGCGAGCAGGGTCTCGATGTCCTTGACGGCGACCGCCTCGATGAGCACCAGCGGGGCCGGCGCCTCCAGGCCGGTGGTGTGGAACCACTCGACCGGCCCGACGCGCTTGCCCTGCAGCGCGGCCGTCCGGTAGCCGAGCACCTCTCGCAGTTGCTCGTAGAGCTCGGGCAGGACGGCGAACCGCCCGCCCGCCTCGCCGAGCTGGGACAGCGTCCCCAGCACGGTGCCGCGGGCGGCCGCCCACCGGGACCGGGTGCCGGCCGCGGCCTTGGCGGCGACCGCCGCCTTGGCGGCGTCGTCCCACTCCTTGCGGCGGGCCAGGACCCGGGCCTGGAAGGACTGCTTGCCGTCGGTGGCGAAGTAGTGCTCGCTGATCCAGTCCTCGCCGACGACGATCGCGTCGGTGGTCATCGATCCAGCCATCAGTTCTCGCCCCCAAGCTGCTCGGTCCCAATGCCGGCCGGAACAACCACGAGCAGTGGGCGCAGCAGCGTCCGCTGCGGCATCATCTCCCGCGCGAGCCCGGACTCGACGTCGACGGCTTGCCGGCTGCGCTCGATGTCCCTGCGGGCTGCGCCGGATTCCCGGCTCTCGAGCGCGGACGCCTGCATCCGCCAGGACCGGGTGCGCCTGAGCCAGCGCTGGACCCGCTCGGTCGTCGCGGCCTCGATCGCGCTGATCTGGTCGCCGACGTTGCCCCGCGCCGCCGCGATGGCGTGCCGGACGAACGGCTGCAGCGCCTCGGCGCTGGGGATGGCGCCGGTATTCGTGGTGCCGATCCGCAGGGCGGCCACCGCGGCGGCGGCGGATTCATGCGGCGCCGGCAGCGCGAAGCTGGGGTTGGCCGGGTTCGGGAAGATCACGGTCTGGTACGACGCCGCCACGACCTGCCCGCGCGCGTTGTACAGGGTCGCCTGGACCAGGACGGTGAGATGCTCGACGCCGCCCCGGATGGCGAAGACCTGGCTGCGCCCGAGGGAGGCGAGGGCGCGGTCGCACGCCCAGTCAACGATCGGGTGCAGCGGCGCGAGGTAGTGCGCCTCGGGCCAGGTGGAGGTGGATTCGTCGCTCTTGGCGTGGGCCAACTCCCGGCGGCCCTGCGCGGCGGAGGTGGCGAGCTTGAGCGTCTCAGTAACCTTGCGGTCCGCGAGGTAGGACTGCGGCAGGACGTCGAGCCGCTGGCGCAGATCCCGCGGCGGCTTGAGCGAGGCGATGGCCTGGTTCGCGAAGACCTTCCAGGCCACGCCGTTGGCCGGCTCCTGGCCGGGGGTGGGGTAGATCTGCGTCAGGGCCTCGGACAGGAAGGACAACTCGTCCGGGTAGATGCCGGTGGCGCCGGCGCCGGCGGGTTCCGCGCCGCCCGCCGAAGCGGCCGGACCCCCGCCCGGCCGGCCGGCCGTCGAGCCGCCGGCCAGGCCCATCAGCCGGGCGAGGAGCCCGGCCGGTCCGGTGCCTGCGGCGACGTCGTCGACGTCCTGGACGACGTCGTCGAGCGTCGCCGATTCCCGCAGGACGTTGGCGATGGCCTGCTCCTCGGCCCGGACGTCGTACTTGCCCATCAGCGAGGCGGTGTCCCCGAGGGCCCGGTGGGCGTGGTGCTCGCGCTCGACCAGCCGGGTCAGCACCCGGATGTCGCCGGCGAAACGGCGGGTGCCGCGCGGGTCGAGCAACAAGGTGGTGATCTGCGGCGCGTGCTGTTGTCCGTACCGGTCGATGCGCCCGTTGCGCTGCTCGATCCGGATCAGCGACCACGGAATGTCGTAGTGGATCAGGTGGTGGCAGTGGCTGTGCAGATTCACGCCCTCGGAGGCGACGTCGCCCGTGACCAGCACCCGAATGGGGGAGGAGGCGAGCTTGAAGGATTCGACGATCGCCTGCTGGTCGACGTCGGACAGCCCGCCGTGCAGGACGACGACGCTCTCCGGCGGCAGCTTCAGGTCCCGGATGAGCTTGGCCTGCACCCAGGTGAGGGTGGCGACGCGCTCGGCGAAGACGACGGCGCGGGTCGCCGAGCCCCGGCCGACGCCGATCCCGCGCAGGTGCACCAACAGGGCGTCGTACTTGGCCGAGGGCTCCGTCAGCGCCCGCCCGGCCAGGGTGTGCAGGCGCTCGAGCGCGGCGCGCTCGCCCGCGGGGGTGCCGGCGCCTGCGGCGTCCTCGGCCGGGGCCGCCGGCGCGATCAGGCTGTCCTCGTCGTCGGCCTCGACCCGGCCGCCCGCCAGGATCCGCAGCCGATTGCGGACCGACTCCTCCAGCGCGGCCGGCGAGGACAGGAAAGCCTTGGCCAGCGTCCACGGAAAGAGCATGGCGCCGCGCTTGCCCGAGAACGGGCTCGCCCCGCCCCCCGCGGGCCACAGCCAGGTGAACTCCAACTCGGCGGCGATCTCCTCCTCGATCGGCGCGGCGGGAATGACCTTGTTCACGGGCTCCTTGCGCTCGGCCCAGTCCGAGCCGACCACGGCGGCGACGTCGGGAGAGTGCCGGTGCCGGCGGACAATCAGCTTCCGTACCCGGGCCTCGTCAAGGCCCACCCCGTCCGGGTCGACGGCGCTGGGTTCGAGCATTCGGATCAGCGCGGCGAAGGACTTCGGATCGCCGTTGTGCGGGGTGGCGCTGGCCAGAATCAGGGCGTCGGTCCGGCCGGCGAGCATGGTCGCCAACCGGAAGTTCTGGGTCCCGGCGTTGGTGACATTGTGGGATTCGTCGATGACGACGGCGTCCCAGCGGTGTTTGCGCAGGTGCGCCACGTACTTGTCCGACTTGAGCGTGTCGATCGAAATGATCACGCGCTTGAAGAAGGCGAAGGGATTGCGGTTGGCGGGCAGCTTCTGCCGGATGCGCTGGATGCCGGTGGAGTCGAGCCGGACAAACGGCAGCGCGAACCGCGTCCACAACTCGAACTGCATTTGTTCGAGCACGTGTTTGGGCGTCACCACGAGGATCCGTTCGCCGCGGCCGCGGCGCACGAGTTCGGACAGGATCATGCCGATCTCGAGCGTCTTGCCCAGGCCGACGGCGTCGGCCAGCAGGATGCGCGGGCGCAGATTGTCCGGGTCGAGCGCCTGCTCGACGGCGCGGAACTGGTAGGGGAGCGGGTCCGCGAGGGCGCGGTGCGCGGTGATGATCGCGGTCTCGGCGATGGGGATCGGGGTCTTGCGGAGCATCGCCTCCAGCCACAGCCTCGACTTGCGGTAGCGCGGCGAATCGTCCGCGACGACGGCGGCCTGCGCCGGGTCGGCGATCCGAACCTCATCCAGCGCGGTGGCAAACGTTGCCTCGGTGTCCCGGACCAGTTGGGACAGGCCCAGGACGTGCACGAAGTAGCCGTCGGAACTGGGTTCGACCTGCGTGACGAGCCACTCCTCGTCCCGGACGATCACCACCGATCCGGGGGCGGCGTCGAACTCCTGCCGGACCTCGGCCGTGATGGTCACGCGCGCTTCCTCTCGCCGATCGCCCGATGTCGTCGACCGGCCGATGTTGCCGACCGGCCGGTGTTGCCGAGCGGCCCGAATCCGTCCGCGAAGACGACATAGCGGGTTTGCACAGATCGTACGCATCGACGAGGGCTCGGGGCTCACCGGCCGGCAGTTTCACCCGTATCGTCACTGGCGGGGCCGTCGTCGAACGCCGAATCCGTCGTTAGAGATCGCGCGGATAGGTGTGCGCACCCGTGGCGCCGAAGCCGTGGCGCCGAGCCCGTGGTTGGTTGCAGTTTCGCGGCGAAAACCGCAACTGAACATGGGTTCGGCGCCGGTGATCGCTTTGGTGCACGCCGATCACTTCGGTGGCCGCGCCGCCAGAGGGCGATGCGTCGTGAGGCGCGGCTGCGACCGCCGCGGTTGAAGCGCGTTCATCCGGCCGAACGCGGACGAAACACAGGTGCCGCGTCCGAGGTAGAGGTATCGCGCGCGAACGAGAGGTACCGCGCGGCGGACCGACCGATTCGCGACGTTCAACATCTACCTCGTTCGCGATGCCTCTCGTTCGCGGGCCGTACCTCTCTCGCGCAGCGGCCACCGTCGCCCGCACCCCACCGCAGCACCCTCGCCGGCCGCCGGCGAAACCACTCGCCGAGCCTCCCCGCCCACGACCACGAACACCCGGAATCAATCACCCAGCGCCCAGTCAGTACTTCGCGCGTCGAGTCAGTACCTGGCGCGTCGAGTCAGTACCTTGCGTCTGTTCGGTGCTGGTTTTCCCGGCGTGTCGGTACTTCCTCGGCGGCTACGGTACTGACTCGCCGCGACAGGTACTGACTCGTGGGCCCAGGTACTGACTCGCGGGCCCAGGTACTGACTCGCCGGCTCAGGCGCGACGCACCACCTCACGTCCACCCCCGCCCAACCGGGCCGCATCGGACGCGAGCCAGAGGAATTCGTCGAACACGCCCGGTCCAGGACGCTGGACGGTCACAGCCCAACTGGACGGTCACAGCCCAATGAGCGAGCCACGTGGTAGGCCACCAGCAGGTCCCCGAACCCCGGACGGGCGTGCGCCTTCGCGGCAGGCCCGGCCCCCGCCGGCCCGGGGCAAGCGCCGCCGGCGGCGAACGCCACGGTTCCGGACTCATCCAGCGGGTGATCGGACGAACCGAAAAGTCCTGCACAGATGTACGAGTACCCTGTCGGGATGCCGACCGGCATGTCGTTGAGCGACCTTAGGAGTGCTACGTGAGAATTCTTCGACCCCTTGCCATGGCGGCTGTCGCGGGCCTGGCCCTGTTCGGCGTCGGCGCGTGTTCGGAGGACTCGGCCGGCAAGGACGCGGCCGATTCATCGGGTGCGGCGACGACCTCGACATCGCAGCGGGCCCCGGAACCCGCTGCATCGACATCGGCGTCGGAGTCGGATTCATCGGCGTCCGGCGGCGGGGAGAGCGTCGATGCTGACGCTTTCATGAAGAAAATCATCGATCGGATGCCTGACTCCTTCGCCATCTCGGACGGGAAGGGTCGCACCGAATACATGGTGGACGGCAAGATCGTCAAGACGAAGATGACTTCGACCAGTTCGGGCACGCCCTACGAACTGATCACCATCGGTACCAAGAGCTACAGCCGGCTGGGTGCCGGTAAGTGGAGCCTGTACGACGCGGCCGAGGCGGAGGGCACCGGCGCCGCGAGCGACCCGGTCACGTCCCTGGAGTCCGTGAGGCAGGCCGTGAGATCGGTGCGGAAGACGGGCCGGACCGAGACGATCCGTGGCCAGAAGGCCGAGGCCTACGACGTCGTCGTCGACCTGAGCGCGATGGGCGGCGGCCAGGGCGAGACCGGGACCCCTGGTGCCACCGCGGGACAGGACGCGTCCTATGTGTACTGGATCGACGGGACGGGCCGCCTCGCTCGACTTCAGTTCGAAACCGGGCTGGCGGACTCGATGGTGACGGTGGAGTACTTCGACTGGGGCAAGAAGTTCCACATCGAGGCGCCGCCGACCGATCAAGTCACCCCGGGCACGCCGTTCGGCTCCGTGGGGTGACCGGCCGGGATTTCCTGGACGGATGTCCGAGTACGCTGTCGGGATGTCCACCGGTATCCGGTGCCGAGACATCCGAATCAGAGATATGGGAGCGCACGTGAAAAATCTTCGACCGCTGGCGATTGTGGCCGTCGCGGGCCTGGCGCTGTTCGGCGTCGGCGCGTGCTCGGACGGTTCGTCCGACAAGGACGCGGCCGACTCGTCCAGCGCGGCCGACTCGTCCAGCGCGGCCAGCTCGTCGAGCGCGGCGTCGGCGTCCGAACCCGCGCCGGCGTCGGAACCGGCCTCGTCGGGCGGGGGCGAGGAAGTCGACGGGGCCGACTTCTTCCAGAAGACGATCGACAAGATGTCAGGCTCCTTCGCCTTCACCATGGTGGTAGCCGGCGGCTCGGAAACGACGGGCGAGCGTGAGAGGGATGGCAAGAACTCCAAGACGAGGACCACCTCGAAGTCGGCAGCCGGGACGACCGAGGTCATCACCATCGGCACCAGGACCTACACCAAGATGGGTGCCGGCAAAAAGTGGTTCCTGGCGGACGCTGCCGACAACCCCGATGGCGCGGCGAGCAAGCTGACCTCGAACGACCCGCTCGAGGGCGCGACGGCCATCAAGAACGCGCTGGTGTCGGTGCACAAGACGGGCGCGACCGAGACGATCCGCGGCAGCAAGGCCGAGGCGTACGACGTCGTCATCGACCTCGCGAAGATGGCCGGTGGAACCGAAGCCATGAAGTCCGTCGGCTCCGGCGCGGACCTGAAGGTGACCTACGTCTACTGGATCGACGGAAAGGGCCGTCCCGCGCGGGTGACCGTTGACGCCGTGGGACGGAAGACGACGATGGAGTATTACGACTGGGGCAAGAAGTTCGACATCTCGGCACCGCCGGCCGACCAGGTCACCACGGACGCCGCGGAGGCGCTCGGTGGTATGACGGGTTGATCGCTTCGTCCTGAGCGTCGACGTGGCCTCAAGCGCGGCGGCCGGTATCTCGAACGCCGGCTCGCGCACCGGATCCAGTGGGATCGGTGCGCGAGCCGGCCTTGTGAACGAGGTTCGGGCGCGGACTCAGCTCCGGTTCCGGTACAGCCGCATGGTGATCGGCGCGAAGACGGCGGTGAGGAGCACCGCGGCGAGCAGGACCCAGCCGACCTGGTCGAGGGCGACGTCGCCGGCCATCAGCCCGCGCACCGACGTGGTCAGGTGGGTCACGGGATTGACATCGACGAACTTCTGCAGCGCCACCGGCATGGTGTCCGGGTTCACGAAGATGTTGGACGCGAACGTCAGCGGCATCAGCACCATCATCGCGGTGCCCATCACGGCGTTGGGCGATCGCAGCGCGAGCCCGAGGATCGTGAAGATCCAGCTCAGCGCGAAGGCGAAGACCAGCAGCAACAGGACCGCGAGCACGACGCCGACGAAGCCCCCCGGCGGCCGGAAGCCGAGCGCGAACCCGAGGACGAGGGTCACGGTCGAGGCCACGGTATAGCGGACCGTGTCGCCCAGGAGCGCGCCGACGATCGGGGCCGGCCGCCAGATCGGCAGCGACCGGAACCGGTCGAACACACCCTTCGAGATATCGGTGTTCATGGTGTAGCCGGTGTAGACGGTGGTGAAGAGGACCGTCTGCACCAGGATCCCCGGCAGCAGGTATTGCAGGTAGGTCTTCACGTCCCCGGCGAGCGCGCCGCCGAACAGGTACGTGAACATCAGCGTGAAGATCACCGGGGTGATGGTCACGTCGAAGAGTTGCTCCGGCACATGCTTGATCTTCAGCAGCGCCCGCCAGGTGAAGGTGAGGGTGGTCGAGACGGCGGACGGCCGGGGCGGTTGGGTTCCGCGGGTGATCGCGGCGCGCAGTGGTGCGGCCGCGACGTCGAAGGTGGTCTCGGTGGCCATCACGCCTCATCCTTCCGATCGATGTCGCTCCCGGTGCGGCCCCCGTCGTCGCCCTCGGCCTCGTGCCCGGTGAGGGCGAGGAAGACCTCGTCGAGGCTCGGCTGGCCGAGCGTGAACTCCGGCACGGTGATCCCGGCGTCGGCCAGCGCGGGCAGGATGTGGGCGGCGGCCGTCGCGCCGTCGTCGGGCAGCCGGGCGGACAGGGCGAGCGCGTCGGCGCCCAGCGTGACTTCCCGCCGCAGCACGGACTCGACCACGGCCGCGGCCCGCGGCCGGTCGGCCGCGTTCGCGAGCCGCAGGTGCACGGCGCCCTGACCGACGGAACGCTTCAGCTCCGGCGCGGTGCCCTCGGCGATCACCTTGCCGTGATCGATGACGGCGATCCGGTCGGCGAGTTGGTCGGCCTCGTCGAGGTACTGGGTGGTGAGCAGCACGGTAGCGCCGTCGGCGACGAGCACGCGGACGATGTCCCACACCTGGTTGCGCGATCGCGGGTCGAGTCCGGTGGTGGGCTCGTCGAGGAACAGCACGCGCGGGCTCATCACCAGGCTGGCCGCGAGGTCGATGCGGCGGCGCATGCCGCCGGAGTACGTCTTGACCTGGCGGCTGCCCGCGTCGGCGAGGCCGAATGCCTCGAGCAGTTCCGCCGCCCGGGTCCGGGCGGAGGCCCCCGCGTAGCCGTAGAGCCGGGCGAGCATGACGACGTTCTCGGTCCCGGTCAGGTCCTCGTCCACCGAGGCGAACTGTCCGGTGAGCCCGACGACGCCCCGGACGGCATCGGCGTCGCGCACGACGTCGTGGCCGAGGACGCGGGCCTCGCCCGAGTCGGGCCGCAGGAGCGTGGCGAGCATGCGGACGGCCGTCGTCTTGCCGGCCCCATTGGGGCCGAGCACGCCGTAGACGGTGCCTTCCTCGATGGACAGGTCGATGCCGTCGACGGCCTTGGTGACCGTCTTGTGGGTGGTGAAGTGTTTGACGAGGCCGAAGGCCTCGACGGCAACGGGCATAGGTGTTCTCCGACGCACGGGGGGATTGGGCAAGGTTCCAGACTGCGCCATGGTGCGAGTGGTCACCACTGGTCCGGGACCGGCGGCCCAGTGTTCCGCGACCCGGTGGCCCCACTGTCCATTATGCGTCGGCGGGGTGGTGGTGGGTCTCGGCCGCGTCAACCGAGGCCGCGGTCGGGGGCGCTCATGTCCCCGGTGGCCGGGGTGCCCTCGGCGAGGCCGTAGCGCAGGAAGACGACGCCGGTGGGCGAGGTGGCGGCCGGCTCGAGGAGCGTGACGTTGGCGGGCACGGCGCCGCCGTCGAACACCTTCTTCCCGACGCCCAGGACGATCGGGTGCAGCCACAGGTCGAGGCGGTCGAAGAGCTTCTCCCGCAGGAGGGTCTGCACCAGGTTGAGGCTGCCGACGACGCGGATCTGCTCGTGCCGTTCGCGCACCTCCCGCACGGCGGCGGGCAGGTCCGGCCCGAGGAGGCTGGAGCCGGCCCAGGTGAGGTTCGGCCGCCCGCGGGAAGCGACGTACTTCGGCACGCCGTTGAAGAGCGTGGCGATGTCGTTGTCCTCGTCGCCCTCCCGGCCCTCGAAGTGCGGCCAGTAGGCGGCGAAGATGTCGTAGGTGCGTCGGCCGAGCAGCAGGGCGTCGGTGCCTTCGTAGGCGGCGCCGATCTGGGCGCCCGCGACGTCGTCCAGCAGCGGCGCCTGCCAGCCGCCGAACGGGAATCCGGCCGGGTCCTCGTCGGGGCCGCCGGGTGACTGGGCGACCAGGTCGAGCGTGGCGAACAGTTCGATCTGAATCACTCCCACGGTGACCTCCGGTGGCTGCGCGGCTTGGCCGGCGGGTTCTGCTCGGCGGCTCCGGCTTGGTCCGAGCGTCCGGCCGACGGCGCGAACCCGCATCCCGGGTTCGCGCCGGCCGGCGCTGCGACTACTGACAGGTGGGCTTCTCGTGGGCCGGCTTGACGGCCGTGACGCGGTTGTCGGTGTGGTCGGACGGCCGCGCCGTGACGGTGACGGCGTTCGGGACGGCGTCGGCCCCCCGCACCGCGAAGGTGTTGGCCGCGCTCTTGCCCGGGGCGACGTCGCCGAAGAGCTTGGTCCCGTACGGCGTCGCGATCTTGACGTCGACGGCGACCTTCTCGTTGTTGACGACGCTGACGGCCAGGTAGGGGCTGCCGGCCACGCACTGGGTCTTGGCGGTCGCGGCGACGTCGACGGTCTTCGGCGTCATCGGGGTCGCGGACTGGGTGACGTACTTGGTCGTCATCTTGGTGATGGAGTCGGCCAGGGCCTCCTCGGCACAGCCCGGCTTCAGCTTCGAGCCGAGCGCCTGGAACGTCTGGTGGTACTCGGACTGGTAGTCCAGGACGTAGCCGGAGTCGGCCTTGCCATTGGCCACGGTGACGACCATCGTCTTGCCGAGCGGCGACTGGTTCTTGATCCGGAGCCCGATCTTCACGTAGATCTCGGCGTTGACCTGGGCGATCAGGACGTTGCCGATGGCGAGCGCGCCGGTGCGGAGCTTGACGTCCGGCGCGCCGTCGTAGGTGTACTCGCCGGGGACGCCCTCGCGGGCGTTGTCGAGCCGGATCCGGCCGGGGCAGGTGACGGTGTCCCGCTCGCTCCAGATCGTCGGGTTGGTCATCCGTTCCTCGGGGTAGGTCATCACGCGGATGGTTTCCTCGCCGATGATCGCGCCCACGGCGGATTCGTAGCGGAACAGGTCCCGCAGGACCTCGGCGTCGGGCCGCTTGGTCTCGACGGCGTTGTTCCGGATCGGTGCCTCGACGTTCTCGCGGACGAGTTCGTAACCGGTGATGTCGACGCCGCTGCGCGACGCGAGGACGTTGGTGCCGGCCCGCAGCCAGCGCGGGTTGAGGTCGCCGCCGGCGCCCTGGTTGTAGACGGCGACGACGTTCTTGTCACCGAAGGCCTTCTCGATGTAGCGGCTGGCGGCGGCCGGGAAGTCACCGGAGGTGTTCTGGGTGAGGTAACCGGTCACCGGGTGCATCGGGTAGGCGAAATAGGCGGCGATGGGGGACCGGTCGGCGGTGCGGTAGAAGGTCAGGACGTTGAGTTCCGGATCCGTCACGCCGTAGTCGAAGTCGCCGGCCTGGGTCCACTTCTTGGTGGCCCGGTCGATCGTGTCCCGGTTGACGCTCAAGTTCAGTTCCCCGGTGCCGTAGCCGACCTCGGCGGGCTCGAGGTTGGCCAGCGCCTTGGTGACCAACTCGACCGCCCAGTCGCCGATCTTGGCCGCGCCATAGCGGCCGCCGCCGGGGTTGGCGTCGAAGCCCTGGGGTCGGTCGGAGTGGACGTGGGTGGAGGTCATCACGACGTGGGTTTCGGGAATACCCAGGGCGGCCGCGACGCGCGGGTTCGCCTCCGCCCAGACCTTTTCGTCGATGCCGCTCAGGTCCGCGGCGATGAAGGCGACGCGTTCGCCGTTGTTCTCGACGACGATCGCCCGCAGGTACAGGTCCTCGAGGGGGAACTCGTTGAGCTTGGGGTACGAGGCGTCGTCTGTGCCCATGAGCCCCGAGATGACCATCTTGGCGGCGCCGGCCTTGAGCTGGGTGCCCGCCGCCGGGGCGGCGGCGATCGAGTCCGGGACCGCGGCGCCGGCGCCGGCTGCCGTGGCGACGAGCGGGGCGGCCAACAGCGCCCCGGCGGCGGCGAGGCAGATGAACCGCAATGCTTTCTGCGTGAGCTGCACAATCGCTCCTTCCAGCAATGCCCCGAGTCGGGGCGTCTTTCCTGGGGGGTGGCAATTAACTCTAGGCCGGCAAGTCGGGCAAAAAGCAAGGGTAGAATGGCTCGATTGTTCGCCGGTTTCGGTTATGCGCGGCTGTTTTTCCGGCGGAGTTGATGTGAAAGTAGCGTCGGCGTCGGCGTCGGCGTCGGCGTCGGCGCCGCGCGGCCGACGGCCTCAGCTGGGCGCCGGGTCTCGGCGCGCACCGGTAGGCTCGGGCCGTGCCGAAGTCTGTCCCCGACCCGTACCGGGCATATCGCATCGTCGCGTTCTTCCTCCGCCCGCCCATGATCGCGATGACCCGCAGGGATTGGCGCGGCGTCGAGAACCTGCCCCGCGCGGGCGGGGTGATCGTGGCCTCCAACCACATGACGAACATCGACCCGCTGACGTTCGCGCAGTTCCTCTATGACAACGGTCGCCCGCCCAAGATCCTGGCCAAGGCCTCGCTGTGGAAGGTGCCGGTGGTGCGCTGGATCGTGCGGTCCACGGGCCAGATCCCGGTCACCCGGGGCTCGGCCGGGGCGGCGGGATCGATCCAACCCGCGGTGGAGGCCCTGCGCGCGGGCGAGTGCGTCGCCGTCTTCCCGGAAGGGACGCTGACCCGCGAGCCGAACCTGTGGCCGATGATGGGCAAGACCGGCGTCGCACGCCTCGCCCTGGAGAGCGGGGCCCCGGTGATCCCGGTGGCGCAGTGGGGGCCGCAGAAGCTGCTCGGCCGGTACTCCAAGCGGTTGCGTCCGTTCCCCCGCAAGACGATCACGATCGTGGCCGGGCCGCCGGTCGACCTCTCGGAATTCGCCGACTGCCCCCGGGACGCCGCGACGATGCGCGCGGCCACGGAGAAGGTGATGGCGGCGATCACGAGCCTGCTGGCGGACCTGCGCGGCGAACAGCCGCCGGCCGAGCGGTACGACATGCGCAAGCACCCGGAGGCGCGAGAACTGTGACCGAACTCCCGGGTGCCGGCCTTACGGCCGCCGTCCTCGGCTCGGGTTCCTGGGGCACGACCTTCGCCGTCGTCCTGGCGGACGCCGGCTGCCGGGTGCGGCTCTGGGGGCGCGACGACGCCGTCGCCGCGGCGGTCAATGAGCGGCACCGTAACGTGCGGTACCTACCCGACGTCGACCTCCCGCCGGCGATCACGGCCACCACGGACGCGGCGGCGGCGCTCGACGGCGCCGATCTGGTCGCCGTCGCGGTTCCGTCGCAGTCCGCCCGTGGGCTGCTGACCCCGATCGCGGGCCTGACCGCGCCGGGCGCGGTCGCCGTCTCGCTGATGAAGGGCGTCGAGTTGGGCACCGACCTACGGATGAGCGTGGTCATCGCCCAGGCGCTCGGCCTGCCGGCCGACCGGGTGGCGGTGCTTTCCGGGCCCAACCTCGCCCGGGAGATCGCGGCGCGGCAGCCGACGGCGACCGTCGTCTCCTGCGCGGACGCCGGGACGGCGCGCCTGGTGGCGCGGGCGTGTTCGGCGCCGTACTTCCGCCCGTACACCAATACGGATGTGGTCGGCGTCGAACTGTGCGGCGCGGTGAAGAACGTCATCGCGTTGGCGGTCGGGATTGCGCACGGGCGGGGGTTCGGCTTCAACACGACGGCGACGGCGATTACCCGCGGGTTGGTCGAGATCACTCGGCTCGGGCTGGCGCTGGGCGCGGACGCCGGGACGTTCGCGGGGTTGGCCGGGACGGGCGACCTGGTGGCGACCTGCATGTCCCCGCTCTCGCGCAACCACACCCTCGGCCTGCACATCGGGCAGGGGATGACGCTTGCCGAGGCGATCAAGGCCACCGGTGGGACCGCCGAGGGCGTGAAGTCCTGCCGGTCGGTGCTGGACCTCGCGCGCAAGACCGGCGTCGACATGCCGATCACTCAGGGCGTGGTCGCCGTCCTGCACGAGGGGCTGAGCGTGGACGACATGGTACGCGGCCTGTTGGCCCGGCCGAAGAAGGCCGAGGGCATCGCCTGAGCCGGCCGCCGAGGTAGCTCCGTGGCGTCGCCGAACCGGCGTGACGGGCGCGCTACGCCTCTACCTCGTGCGGCGCGGCTCTACCTCGCGGGTTGTGCCGAGCGCCGGGGTCAGCGGTACCACTCGGCGGCCATGGCGAGTTGGCGCTGGACCATGGCGTCGATGCGCTCGGCGGGACCCAGGGTGCTCAGCGGCTCGGACAGGAGAGCCTCGCCGGGCTGCTGGGCGGGCTCGGCGCTCCAGGCGACCACCGCGTTGCCGATTCGGATCACCCCCTGGTACATGTCCCCGATGCCGCCGTGCCCAAGGGTCAGCGCGTGGTGTTCGGCCTGGTGGAATCCGGGGAAAGCGCCCGTCGACCGCACCGGTTCCTGCCGGGTGAAATCCCCGAAGCCGAGATCATCGAATCTCTGTTCGTATTTCAGGCATTGCCGGGACCAGTTCGAAGCGGCGTCGAAAACCTGCCCCGCGACGGCGGCGTCGGCGAAAATGTAGACGCTCTGGACGTAGTGCGAGGACGCGCTGGTGCGGTCCTTCGTGGGCCACGCGACGGTCCGGAAGCCGAGCGGTTCCGGAATGGCGCGCCGCCAGTCGACGCATTCGGCGGGCTTGGTCGTGGCCTCGTCGGCCTTCGGGGGCGTCCAGGCGGTGGCGCTCGGTGCGGGCGGATCGAAGTCCCGGGCCATGCCGCCGACACCGGACCGGACGGCCTCCGTCGCCGGGAAGAAGGCATCCACGGACGCCGCGTCGAAGAACTTTCCGTCGCTTGCGGGGTCGGCCGACGGCGTCGTCGCCGGAGCCGCCGAGGTCGGGGCGCCCGACGTCGGAGCGCCCGACGCGGCGGGCTGCGATGCGGGTTCGGCGCCGGCGTCGTCCCCGCCGCCGGAATCCGAGCAGGCCGTCAGGCACAGGGCGAGAACAGCGGCCGAGGAAATGCCATAAACGCACTTTCGCCGGGATGAAAAGTGCGAAAATGGATGAGGACTGCGCATGATGAGGACGTTAGCCGGCGCTCGCGGCATTCCTGTAGGCCCATTCGGCCCGGGGCACCCCGGTCGAATGCGTGGCCGGGGCGGGCCGTTCGGGCCGATCCGCGGGAGCCGTAGGCTTGGGACTATGGACTCGTTGGGGGCATTCGGCAGCCTCTTGATCGGCACGCCGGCGACGTTGGCGGTGCTGATCTTCAGTATCGAGCGCCTGGCCCGGCCCCGACGGCGCGCGCCGTACGACCCGAGCGCGGGCGACAGTGTCGGCGCGGGCATGCTGGGCGAGATGATCGACATCTTCCAGCCGAACCGCACCAACTGGACCCAGGAGCGGGAGCGCCGTCGGACGGATATCGCGCAACGCCCCACCGAGGACAAACCGTTCGGCGTCGACCTGGACGAGGGGGTCGTCTACCTGACGGCGCAGGCCGAGGAGCCGGCGGCACCGGCCGACGGCCGGCGCGGGTCAGCCGGCGGGTCAGCCGGCGGGTCAGCCGGCGGGTCAGCCGGCGGGTCAGCCGGCGGGTCAGCCGGCGGGTCAGCCGGCGGGTCAGCCGGCGGCCGCCCGCAGGGCGGTGGCGAGGTCGGCCCAGAGGTCCTCGACGTCCTCGATGCCGACCGCCAACCGGAGGAGATCCGGCGGGACCGTTGCGGATTCGGTGGCGAACCGCCGTCGTCGCTCCAGCATTGACTCGACCCCGCCGAGGCTCGTCGCCGGAACCCACAGCCGCACGGCGTCGACCACGGCGTCGGCTGCGGCCGGACCACCGACCGGCCGCAGCCCGATGATGGAGCCGAAGCCGGCCATGAGCCGGGCGGCCCGGTCGTGCCCGGGGTCGCCGGGCAGGCCGGGGTAGCGGACCTCGGCGACGCGCGGATCGGCGGCGAGGCGCCGGGCGAGTTCGCCCGCGCTCGCCTGGGAACGCTCGACTCGGAGGGCGAGCGTGCGCAGGCCGCGCAGGGCGAGCCAGGTCTCGAACGGCCCGGGGATCGCGCCGTGCATCGTGCGGTGGGCGCGGAGCCGGGCGGCAAGGTCGGCGTCGTCGGTCAGGGCGGCTCCGAGCACGACGTCGGAGTGCCCGGCCAGGAATTTCGTCACCGAGTGCAGCACGATGTCGGCGCCCAGGGCGAGCGGGCGCTGGCCCAGCGGCGTGGCGAAGGTGTTGTCGATCGCCGTCAGGACGCCGCGGGCGCGGGCCGCGTCGAGCACGGCCGGCAGGTCGGCGACTTCCAGCATCGGGTTGGTCGGGGACTCCAGGAGGGCCAGCGCCGCGTGGTCGAGCGCGGCGATGGTGGCCGCCGTGTCCGCGACATCGACCCGCACCACGCGCAGGGCGCCGCGGCGTTCGAGGTCGTCCGCCAGGGCGAGCGTCACCTGATAGGCGTGCCGGGGCAGGACCACGGTGCCGCCCGGCGGGACCAGGGCCAGCACGGCGTCGACGGCGGCGATCCCCGAGGCGAAGGCGACGGCGGGTTGCCGGGCGGCCTCCAGAGCGGCCAGCGCCTCCTCGAACGGGTGCCAGGCGGGGGTGTCGATGCGGGCGTACACCGACTCGCCCGCGGGAACCCCCGGCGAGATGTACGTCGAACTCAGGATCACCGGCGGGTTCACGGCCGCGCCGCGCTCGCGGGGCGGGCGGCCCGCGGTGACGACGAGCGTGGCGGGGTCAGGGCTCAGGCGCGGGTTCACGAGGTGCATTGTGCCCTCCGAGCGGTGGGCCCGGGCGCCGAGACGAGTGATTCCCAATTGCGGCGGTCTTCGGCGGCGGGGGTGGCCCGATCGTCGGGCCAGGTTCGGCACCGGCGTTCGGCCGCCCGCGGCTGCGGCAATCCTGCCCGGGCGGTGAGACGGGGGCCCCATCGCGCCGAGTCAGTACTTGGCGCGCCGAGTCAGTACTGACTCGCCGGCGAAGGTACTGACTCGCGACGCCAGGCGCCGGGGCCCCGGTTCGCTCGGAATCGAGAAGGACCACAGTCGGCCCGGATCAGTCTCTGCACCGTGTCGTTCCCTTTGGACCACCGGCCCACCTGGCGGGCCCGGCGCCGACCGGCGGCGGCCGGCGGTCAGCGCAGCGGTCCGAGCAGGGACTGGGCCACGGTGGCGTGGGCCGACTCGTCGTCGGAGGGGTGAAAAATGCCGGCGAGGGCGTCCCGGTAGAGCCGGCCGAGTTCGTTCCCGGCGAAGTAGGAGGACCCGCCGGCGCACCGGATCGCGGCGTCGACCACGGCCTTGGCGGTCTCGGTGGCGCGGACCTTCAACCCGCACGCCGCCCGGAACCAGCCGCCTCCGCGGTCGGCGAGCGCGTCGACGTCGGCGGCCAGGGCGTCGAGTTGGGGTCGCAGCGCGTCCAGGGCGATCGCGGCGTCGGCCAGGCGCCACCGGATGTCGCCGTCCTGGGCGAGCGGGGCGCCGTCGTTCTTCAGCGAGGTGCGGCGCTGCGCGGCGGCGACGCCGAGTTCCAGCGCCCGCTCGCCGATGCCTGTGTAAACGGCGGACAGCAGCAGCTCGAAGGTGACGAAGATCGCCACGACCAGGGGGTCGAGGCTGGGTCCCGGGGGGAGCCGGCGGGACACCCGGCCGGCTGGCGCCGGGGCGCCGTCGAGCACGGTGGTCCGGCTCTGGGTGGCCCGCATGCCGAGCGTGTCCCAGTCGTCGAGGATGTCGACGCCGCCGGCGTCGCGGCGCAGGTAGGCGTGCACGATCCGGGGGCCGTCGGGGGAGTCGGCGTCGAGGCCGTGCACGGCCAGCCGGGTCCACACCGGGGCGAGCGAGGTGAAGATCTTGCGGCCGTGGAAGGTGTAGCCGCCCGCGCCGTCGGGCCGTGCCTGCGTCCGGGCGCCGAGCAGGACGAGGTCGTTGCCCGCCTCGGAGTAACCGAAGGCGAAGATCTCACCGCGACCGGCCTCGGCCAGGACCTCGTCCAGCGAGTGGTCGCCCCGGGTGTGCAGGAAGCGCGCGACGCCGACGCAGACCTGATGCATGTTGACGGCCAGCGCGGTGGCGGGCGCCGCCGCGCCGAGCCGGATCTGCTCGGCCACGACGTCGGCGATGGAAAGGCCGAGCCCGCCGAACTCGACCGGGACGAGCGCCCGCAGGTAGCCCTCGGCGGCCAGGTCGGCGAGATCCTGCGCCGGGAAGGTGTTCTCCCGGTCGTGGCCGGCGGCCCGGTCGTGGATCGCGGCGAGGAGATCGGGCTGGAGGAACGGGCGGTTCTCGGCGGGCGGCGGCGCGGGCGCGGACATGGCGGATTCCTCTGCGCTGGGCGATTCAGGGTGACTCCGTTGTATCATCCGGTTCGCCGCTGTGCCGGGATGTGCCGAGATGCGCCGGGCGCCCGCCCCGCACGGGAGCGTTCTCAGGTATGGTCTTCGCGATGTCCAGCCAGCCCGCGGCCGGTCTGCCCGCCCGCAAACCACGCGTCATGTTGTTGTTCGGCGGTCGGTCCGGCGAGCACCCGATCTCCGCCGCGACCGCGGCGGGAGTGTTGCGCGCGATCGACCGGGACGCCTACGACGTCGTCCCGGTGGGTATTACGCCCGCGGGCGAGTGGGTCCTTGCGGCCGACGACGCCGCTCGCTGGGAGATCACCGCCGGCCGGTTGCCGCAGGTCGAGGCGAACGGGCGCGAGGTGATTCCGCCGTTGGCCACCGACCGGCGCTCGGTCCGGGTGCTGGAGGCCGGTCAGATCCCGCACGAACTGGGTGAGGTCGACGTCGTCTTTCCCGTGCTGCACGGGCCGTTCGGCGAGGACGGAACGCTCCAAGGGCTGCTCGAACTCGCGGATGTGCGGTATGTGGGCGCGGGCGTGCTTGCCTCCGCGGTCGGCATGGACAAGCACTATATGAAGGTGATCTTCGCCGGGCACGGGCTGCCGGTGGGGCCGTTCGCGGTGGTGCGGCCGGGCGAGTGGGACGCCGATCCGGCGGCCTGCACGGCGCGGATTGCGGAGCTGGGGCTGCCGGTGTTCGTCAAGCCGGCGCGGGCCGGTTCGAGCCTGGGGATCTCCCGGGTCGACGACTTGGCTGAGCTGCCGGCCGCGATCGCCGAGGCCCGGCGCCACGATCCGAAGATCGTGGTCGAAGCCGGGATTGTGGGCCGCGAGATCGAGTGCGCGGTCCTGGGCGGGCGGGGCGGCGGGCGCCCGCGGGCCTCCCTGCCGGGCGAGATCGTGGTGCACGGCGGGGGGCATACTTTTTACGATTTCGAGGCCAAGTACTTGGACGAGGCGAGCGTTGAACTGCGCTGCCCGGCCGACCTGCCGGCGGCCGTCGTCGACGAGGTGCGGGACGTCGCCGTGCGGGCCTTCGAGGCGATCGGGGCCGAGGGCCTGTCCCGGGTGGACGTCTTCGTGACGCCGGACGAACGGGTCATTGTCAACGAGATCAACACCATGCCGGGGTTCACGCCGTTCTCGATGTTCCCGCGGATGTGGGAACAGTCGGGGCTGTCCTACCCGGAGCTGATCGACGAGTTGATCCACCTCGCGCTGGAGCGATCGACCGGTCTGCGCTGACCTGCATCTATGCGACTTCAGGTGGCATTGCGGTAAGACTCTTTACTTCTCAAGTATCGGATCTTGCCGATCTCATCCATACTGAGGGCTATGTCTACGATGCCCGTTCTTGTTGCAGGCTTCGTCGTCGGGCTGCTCCTGGCGGCGGGCGTGGCGGCCTTCTGGATCCACCTGTCGACCCGCGAGCCGGACGACGCCGCCCTGATCGAACAGTGGGAGGACGCGACCGCGAGCGGCCGACCGATCGCCGAGGTCATTGAGGTGGCCGCCCGGGATGCCCAGGGTTCGCAGGCCTGGGTCCGCTGGGTCTCGGACGGCCTGGAGGAGGATGCCTGGCTCGACGGTCTCTGGCCGGTGCCGGGCACCATGCTCGTCCTGGCCGACCATGACCTGGCCACCTACGGCGGGCTCGGCGGCCGCACCGACGTCGTCCTCATTTGCCCCGTCGACGTCGTCGACATCCTGCCGCCCGGAATCCGGCTGGTCCATGAGCGGCACCTCAACCGGCAGGCCGCGCGGGCACTCAACCGCGCCGGGCGCGCCGGGCGGCCCGCGAACCGGGCCGTGCGCGGCAGGCACGCCGAGTCGCCGGCGGCGAGGACGCGGCGCGCCGAGTTGCCGCCCGTCAAGGCGTGGCGCGCGCAGGCGCGGC
>JAVBMU010000013.1:0-57123 GCA_031552185.1 Cellulomonadaceae bacterium
TGACTCGCGACGCACCACCCTGCGTCCACCGCCACCCGAGCGAGCCGCGGCGCGCGAGGTAGAGCCACGGCGCGCGAGGTAGAGCCGTAGCGCGACCGACACGCCGGTCCCGCGACACCACGGATCTACCTCGGCCGCGCCTGCTCTCTCGGCGCGCGCCGCGCCGGCCCGAACCACCCCCGAACCACCCGACCCCACAATTCGGAATCACTCGTCTAGTGGGCCGGGCCGAGCGGCGCGTCGATCGTGCGCCGGCGGTCCCACGGCCGGGTCCAGCCCAGGCGGTCGAAGAGCGCGTTGAGCACCATCGCCGTGAAGCCCCAGACGATGTGGTTCGCGCCGAGGTCCCCGCCCACGTCCGGGACGAGGAACGCGGGCCCGACCGGTCGGGTCCCGCCCCGGCGCACGACGGCGCTGCGGCGGCGGGCCGGATCCAGCAGCGTGGCGAGGGGTGCGCGAAAGACGTGAGCCGATTCGGCGACGTCGACGACGGCGACGGGTGAGGGCTCGCGCCACCATGCCAGGACCGGGGTGACGGTGTGGTTGCTCACCGGCAACGGAAGGGGAGTCAGAGGGCCGAGGACGTCGACGCCGCGCGGGTCGAGGCCGGTCTCCTCGCGGGCCTCCCGAAGTGCCGCCGCGATCGCGTTCTCGCCCGGCTCCAACCGACCGCCCGGGAATGCGACCTGCCCGGGGTGGTGGGCCAGCGTGGCCGCCCGGGCCAGCAACAGGAC
This sequence comes from Cellulomonadaceae bacterium, assembly GCA_031552185.1. Lineage (GTDB taxonomy): Bacteria > Actinomycetota > Actinomycetes > Actinomycetales > Cellulomonadaceae > JAVBMU01. The sequence goes on from JAVBMU010000013.1 coordinate 735, forward strand.
GTCCAGGTCGGCCGGGGTCGCTGGGTCGGCCGACGGGGGTGCGCCGGCCCAACCGGTCCGGTCGCCCGCGAGGGTTCCGGCGGCCGACCTGCTCGCGTTGGCAGCCGCCGTGCCGCCGGCCGGGGTCGCTGGGCCGAACAGGACGAGGACAGCCGCGTCGCGGGGGACCGGAGCGCCGGCGCCACGCGCCGCGGGACCGGGCCGCGGCCACGGCCCGGACCAGTCGGGATCGAGCGTGAGCGCCGCGAGTCTCGTGCGCACCTCGACGAGCGCGGCAGCCGTGTCCGGCGCGCCCGCTCCGCCGGGCATGCCGCCGCCCGCCACCTCGCCGCCGGTCCACGCCGCCGGGCTCACCAGCTCACCGGCAGGGGACGACCCTCCTCGTAGCCGGCCGCGGACTGCTGCCCGATCACAGCGCGCTCGGCGAATTCGACCAGGTTGCGCGCGCCTGCGTAGGTGCAGGCGCTGCGCAGGCCGGAGGTGATCTGGTCGATCAGGTCCTCGACGCCGGGCCGGGCCGGGTCCAGGAACATCCGCGCGGAACTGATGCCCTCCTCGTACAGCGCCTTGCGGGCGCGGTCGAACGGCGAGCCGGCGGCGGTGCGGGCCGCCACGGCCCGGGCCGAGGCCATCCCGAAGGATTCCTTGTAGAGCCGGCCGGTGCCGTCGTCGTGCAGGTCGCCGGGCGACTCGTAGGTGCCGGCGAACCAGGAGCCGATCATGACCTGGGACGCGCCGGCCGCCAGGGCCAGGGCGACGTCGCGCGGGTACCGGACGCCGCCGTCGGCCCAGACGTGCTTGCCGAGGTCGCGGGCGGCGGCGGCGCACTCGAGCACGGCGGAGAACTGCGGCCGCCCGACGCCGGTCTGCATCCGGGTGGTGCACATCGCCCCGGGCCCGACGCCGACCTTGAGGATGTCCGCGCCGGCGGCGACCAGGTCGCGCACGCCGTCGGCGGTGACCACGTTGCCCGCGACCACGGGGACGTGCGGGTCCGCGGACCGGACGGCGTCGAGCGCCTGGAGCATCCGGGTCTGGTGGCCATGGGCGGTGTCGACCACGAGCACGTCTACGCCGGCGGCGAGCAGTTCCTTGGTCCGCGCGGCAATGTCGCCGTTGATCCCGATCGCGGCGCCCACCCGCAACCGGCCGGCGGCGTCGACGGCCGGGGCGTACACCGATGACCGCAGCGCGCCCATCCTGGTCAGGACGCCGACCAGGACGCCGTCGCGCACCACGGGCGCCAGGCGCAGCCGGGCGCCGTGCAGCCGCTCATAGGCGGCGGCCAGGCCCGCGGCGGCCCCCCCGGCGCCGGGGACAGCCGCCCGGCTGAGGCCGGCCACGCCGCCCGCCGGCGGGTCGAGGGCGGCCGCGTCCAGGAGCAACGGGTCGCCCGTCATCACCTGGTGCACCTGGGTAAACCGGTCCACGCCGGCGCAGTCCGCCTCGGTGACGACGCCGACCGGCCGGCCGTCGTCGACGACCACCGCGGCGCCGTGCGCCCGCTTGCCGATCAGCGACGTTGCGGCGTGCACCGTGTCGTGCGCGTGCACCGTCACCGGCGTCTCCACGACGGTGTGCTTGCGCTTCACGTCGGCGACGACGTCGGCGACGACGTCGACGGGCACGTCCTGGGGCAGGATGGCCAACCCGCCGCGCCGGGCGACGGTCTCCGCCATCCGCCGGCCCGCGACCGCGGTCATGTTCGCGACGACGATCGGGATGGTCGTCCCGGTGCCGTCGTCGGTCGCGAGGTCGACGTCGAACCGGGAGGCCACGTCAGACCTGGTGGGGACGAGGAACACGTCCCCGTAGGCAAGGTCGGTGGCGGGCCGGCGGCCGGTGAGGAATTGCATGTCTCCATGGTACGTTCGCAGCATTCTCACTCCACCGGATGCCTCACCGGGGGGACTTTGCGCGCCGAGCGGGTTCGGGTGCGCCTAGAGTTGGATGGCCGCGCCGCCCGGGCGTGGGAAGGGGACGGGATCGGGGATGGCCCTGCTCGGCACGATTGGCACACCTGCGGACGTCCAGCGGCTGACCCCCGGCCAGGCCGAGGAACTCGCCGAGGAGATCCGCGACTACCTGGTCGCGTCGGTGTCCCGCACAGGTGGCCACCTCGGCCCGAATCTTGGCGTCGTCGAACTGACCATCGCGTTGCATCGCGTCTTCTCCTCGCCGATCGACACCCTGATCTTCGACACCGGGCACCAGGCCTACGTGCACAAGCTGCTCACCGGGCGGCAGGACTTCTCGGCGCTGCGCAAGCGTGGCGGGCTGTCGGGGTACCCGAGCCGGGCCGAGTCCGAGCACGACGTGATCGAGAACTCCCACGCCTCCACCGCGCTGTCCTGGGCGGACGGGATCGCCAAGGCGAACGTGGTGCGCGGCCTGACGGACCGGCACGTCGTCGCCGTCGTCGGGGACGGCGCCCTTACCGGCGGCATGTCCTGGGAGGCGCTGAACAACATCGCCGAGGGCGCCGGGCGCCGACTGGTCATCGTGGTCAACGACAACGGACGCTCCTACTCGCCGACGATCGGCGGGCTCGCCCACCACCTGTCGACGCTGCGCACCACCCGTGGCTACGAGGCGTTCCTCGATTGGGCCAAGCGGACGCTCAATCGCTCCGGCCCGCCCGGGCGGTTCGCCTATGAGTGGCTGCACGGGCTGAAGAAGGGGATCAAGGACGTCGTCGCCCCGCAGGGGATGTTCGAGGACCTCGGGCTGAAGTACATCGGCCCGGTGGACGGGCACGACGTGGCGCTCGTGGAGCACGCCCTGCGGCGCGCCAAGGCGTTCGGGTCGCCCGTGATCGTGCACGTCATTACCGAGAAGGGGCGTGGCTACACGCCCGCCGAGCAGGACGTCGCCGACCGCTTCCACGCCGTCGGGCAGATCCACCCCGAGACCGGCCTGCCGGTGGCGCCGTCCCGGTTCGGGTGGACGTCGGTCTTCGCGGACGAGATCGTCCGGATCGGGCGGCGCCGGCCCGACGTCGTCGCGATCACCGCGGCGATGCTCGAACCGGTGGGGCTCAAGCCCTTCGCCACCGAATTCCCCGACCGCACCTTCGACGTCGGGATCGCGGAGCAGCACGCGGCGACGTCGGCCGCCGGCATGGCCTTCGCCGGCCTGCACCCAGTGGTGTGCGTCTACGCGACCTTCCTGAACCGGGCCTTCGACCAGATTCTGATGGACGTCGCGCTGCACCGCGAGGGCGTCACTTTCGTCCTCGACCGGGCGGGCGTGACGGGCGACGACGGGGCCAGTCACAACGGCATGTGGGATATGGCAATGCTGCGGATCGTGCCCGGCCTGCGCTTGGCGGCGCCCCGCGACGAGGCCACGCTGCGGGCGGCGCTGCGCGACGCCGTGGACGTCGACGACGCGCCGACCGTGGTCCGGTATCCCAAGGGACCGCTGTGGCCGGACATTCCGGCGGAGGAGGTGCTCGACGGCGTCGACGTGATCGCGCGGCGGCCGGCCGCCGACCGCCCCGGCGGTGGGGGCGCCGACCGCGCCGGCGCGGGGAGCCGCCGCGTCCTGCTGGTCGGGGTAGGGTCGATGGCGCCGACCGCGCTGGAGACCGCCGATGCGCTGACCGCGCACGGTGTCGATGCCATGGTCGCGGCGCCGACCTGGGTGCTGCCCATCCCGACCGCGCTCGCGAAGCTTGCCGGTGAGCACGACCTCGTCGTCTGCATCGAGGACGGCATCGCCGACGGGGGGGTTGGCGCGTTGCTCGCGCAACGCGCAGCGGAGATCGGCGTGCGCACTCCGTTGCTGACCGCGGGCCTGCCGACGGCGTTCCTGACCCACGCGAGCCGGGGCGAGATCGTGGCCGAGCGACGCATGACCGCCCCCGATATCACCCGTGACATCCTCGCCGCGCTCGCCCTCATTCCGGCGTCGGGCTGAGAGATCGCGCGGCTCGGTGGTTCGGGGTGGCGTGATGGTCGGGGCGCCAGGTGTCCGGTTCGATGTGGGTTGTCCGCCCGGTAGCTCGGCGCGCTGGGTACTGGCTCGGCGCGCGGGATGGTTGATTCCGGGGGTTCGTGGTCGTGGGCGGTGGGTGTCGGACGAGAGAGAGGTATCGCCAACGAGGTAGAGGTTAAACGTCGCGAATCGGTCGGTCGGCGCGCGATACCTCTCGTTCGTTGGCAATACCTCTCGTTCGCGGGCCGTACCTCTCGTTCGCGCGCGATACGCGACCTCGGCGTGGTACCTGTGCTTCGTCCGCGCTGCGGCCGGATGAGCGCGCTTCGACGGCGGCGGTCGCAGCCGCGCCTCACGAGCACATCGCCTCGGGCAGCCCGGCCACCGAGGCGACGGCGGCCACCGAAGCGATCGCCGACGCCGAACCCGTGGTTGATTGCAGTTCTCGCCGCGAAAGTGCAACCGACCACGGGTTCGGCGCGGCGGGTGCCCGCACCTATCCGCGCGATCTCTGATTGGGCCGGGTGCTCGTTCCGGGGGGACGGCTCAGACGAAGACCGCGGTGAGAAGGTGGATCACCACGGCCGCCGCCGCGCCGCCGACCATGCCCATTTCTTTCTTCTTCAGCCCGATGAGCACGTCATCCGCCTGAATGAGCGCAGCGGCGATCAGCACCAGCCTCGCCGGCACCGCGTCGTCCGACGTCAGGAACGGCAGGACTGCGGCCAGAATCCCGAACGGGATTGCGCGGGAGGCGTACATGCGAGCGAAGAACACCTCCCCGGCCACGATATGGCGCGAGCCGCTGAACCGCGACGGACGCTGCAGCGCGAGGAGTGCCGCCACGACCGTCGCGGTGGCAATGAGAGCGTTGAGGATGAGCAGAACTGTCATCGGGCTGATTCTCCTTGAGCGTGTTCATCGGTGCCCACCGGATTCGACGCGGCAGCCGCAGCGTGATCGGTGAGCAGGACCTTGCGATCGATCTTGCCGTTGATCGGAAGTCGAGGGAGCCGATCGACCACATGCACGTCGTCGAGTTCGACAGTCGCCATGATTCTGCCCAGAAGCGTCTGCGACGCCGCGATCGGGAGTTCGGAGCTGGGCGCCACGAACGCTTCCACTCGGCCTCGGCCGTGATTGTCCTCGGTCACGATCACGCCGGCCTCGCCCACACCGGCAATGGCTTCGATTTGCCGCTCGAGTTCGGACGGCGAGATCACCCGGCCGTCGATGATGCCGATGTCGACGAGCCGATCGATGACGAACAGGTGCTCGGTATCGTCGAGATACCCGACGTCACCGGTCATGAACCAGCCGTCCCGGGTGAATGGCTCGAGGTCTGGTCGGTTCAAATACCCGCTCATGCACTGCGGTCCGCGCAGTTCGATCTCCCCGACTTCCCCGGCCGCCAGCACCCTGCGAGTCGCCACGTCGACGATTCGCGTCTCGGTGTTGGCAAGGGCGCGTCCGACGGAGCCGTGCACCGGGTCGTCCGGATCGTCGACGTGGGAATGGTAGGCGGTCTCGGTCTGCCCGTAGCCCTGGAACAACTTGACGCCGAAGCGGGTTTCCAGGCGTGAACTGACCGCCTGGGAGAGCGCCTTGGACCCGCACGAGAAGTAGCGGACCGTGGCGAACTCGGCCGGCTCGAGGTCGGCCGCAGCCATTCGGTTGAAGAGTTCGGGGATTCCGTAGAAGTGCGTCACCGCGTACGCTCCGACCCGGTCGGCAATACCAGGGGCGTCCCGGGCCGGGTCCAACACCAGGGTCCCTCGGGCCGCCACCACCGCGTTCAGCTGGAGGGGATTGAGAATGGGCATGTTCGGCAGCACGATCGAGTGCTCCTCGATCCGGTGGCCCATCGCGACCAGAAACGCGTTCGCGACGATGTTCCCGTGCGACAGGCGCACGCACTTCGACGGTCCGGTGGTCCCACTCGAGAACGCCAGCAGCGCCGGGTCGGTGGGTGCGGGCTCAATCAATGGGGGCGCAACCGATGCCGGGCCGTCGGTGTCGACGCTCGGCTGCGCGGGTCGGACGATCGACGGGATCGACAGGATCGGGCGATCTCCGACGATATCGGCCAGCTTCGACCGCGTCACGGGGTCGAGGACAAGGACGGAGGGTAGCGTCTCCGCAATGATTCGGGACAACTCGCCCGCGGGCTTGGGCGGCATCAGGCCGACCATGACCGCCCCCGAACGAAAGACGCCGTAGTACGCCGCGACGCCCTCGATCGAGGCCTCCCAGGAGAGCGCGACGCGGCTCCAACGCCGGGCATCGACGTGCGGCCTCAGGATTTGCGCGGCCTGGTTGGCCAGCCGATCGAGGTCACGATAGGTGATGCGGCGGTCCCGTTCGATGACGGCCGTCGCCGCGGGCGCGGTTGTAGCGGCCCGGCGCAGCAGGTCCGGAACGGTCAGGGGCGGTATTGACAACTCTGGTCCACGGACTACGGTCATGTGGAACTAGGCCCTTCTGTCGTGTCGGTTATTGACCGGCTCATCCGAACGGCGCGATCACCCGGAATTGGATCTTCAGCGCCCCCCTCGGTTCGATTTCCATGATGTCGTCGCAGACTACGTGGGCGAGCGGCCGGGGCGGTCCGCCACTGGGCGTCTGGAGGATAAGGACCCGCGACAGCGAGGCGATCGTCCCGTTGTTCAGCCGACGTATGGACCCGGTGAACATGCAGTGCCTGGTCTGAAGGTCACGCTGCCGGCGCTGTTCGAGGTTCCGAGCAGCCAGCGTACGGATGTTCGCTCGGCCGGTGGACCGGTGCCCGGCTGCTGCGTTGACGACGATCGCATCGAGCGCGAAGGTCTGGGCGTAGGCATCAATGTCCCCGTCGTCAATACCCTGCGTCTGGATCGCGTGCAGGTGGTTGACGCGGGCGAAAACTTCGTCGAGCTCCGGGTCGGCTGCCACGATCTGCTCAGCGCCCATCGAAGGTGATCTCGCGACGCTGAATCTGCCAGGGCACGTCGACGACGATCCGGTCGACGACAATCCGGTCGACGACGACTGTCGACAGCAGTCCCGTCGGATCACCGGACTTGCGCGACGTGACCACGAGGACGTATGACCGGACCTCGATCGTTGGTTCATCGGCTGAGACGATGCGGACGGAGGTTTGTAGGTGGCGCTGCTGAATCCCGTCCGCCACCCGCTGCGCCAATGCGGCGGCGGACGCGGCGCGAATCGCGTCCCGAGACGCAAGCGACACGGCCGGCGACACGAATTCGGCGTCGTTCGTGAAGTCGTCGGCCCAGGCGCGGACATCACCCTCGTCGATCTTGGCGAAATGCTCGCTGTAGAAATTCAGCAGGGCTGGAAGAAGCGCAACCGAGGCGTTGTCGAGGGACTTCGTGGTCATGACAGCACGTCCTTTCGTGACTGAGCGGCCGGAAGATCGAGCGGGCGCTCGCCCCCGGCCGATGAGTGGTTGTCTTTCCATTCCGCCATCCTGGCCAGGTACCCCGGCAGGTCGAGCGGGCCCTCGCCCGTGAGGTCTGCGAACGCACGGTCGAAGTTTGCGATGGTCCGTTCCGTGTCGATGTCGCTGTACCGTTGCCGGCGGATGAATTCCTCGGCGGCGTTCCAGGCGTCTTGCCCGGTCGCGAGCGCTCGCTGGGCACTGTCCACGACATCCTCGAAGTAGTCGAGCGTTCGGAGCAGCACCTCGGGTCCGCCGACGGCGCCGTGGCCCGGCACGACCATCGACGGTCCTAGATCGATGAGGTCACGGAGCGCGGAGATTGAACCGGTGACCGAACCCATGAGCGCGAAGGGCGTCACGCCGTTCCAGGCAATGTCTCCGGCGAAGAGCAGCCCAGTGGCGGGAACCCACACGACGAGATCGCTGACCGTGTGCGCGCCGTGATACTCGCGGAGTTCGATCTGCCCCCAATTCGCCGAGATGACGTCGCGGTCCCGGACGATCCGAGTCGGTCGAACGACCTTCGCTCGACCGAAGTCGATGTCCGGTCGTCGCCGGACGAGGTCGTCGCCGGCGATCTCCATCATCTCCGACGACTGCTCGGTGCCGACGATCTCCCGGTTCGCGAGGATCCAGTTCCCGAAGGTGTGATCGCCGTGGAAATGGGTGTTGACGACATCGACCGCCCGTGCGCCGAGCCGCTGCAGGACGCGCCGGAGCCGGCGGTTCAGCGCCTCGGTCGCAAAGGTATCGACGAGGAGGACGGAACCTTCGTCATCAAGCAGAAGAACCCCTATATTGCCCTGGCACCAGCTACCCGGCAGCTGCTGATAGGCGAACGCGTGTGCACCGAGCCGGATCGTGTTGCCCGCGCTCATTGCGGCGCCAGGTGGGCTCGGATCGCCTCGAGAGTTCCGAGACTGCTCCGGGTCAGGTTTTCGCCCAGCCGCGCGGCCAATCCCGGGAGATTCGCGGGCGCGGTGGGTTCGAGGAGTGCAAGGTGGCGCACGGTGACCTGAGTCGTCCCGTTCTCCGCGGCGAGCGACCACGTCCCGCAGTGTCCGCGAACGCCATCCGGAGTCACCAACTGTTTGAACCCGATCCAGCGGTCGTGGTCGGTGACGCGGACTGACTCGACCGTGTGGGAGCCGGGCGAACCATCCCCGAGCGTCATCGTGAATCGATGCTGGTTCTCGCCCTCAGATCGCACGTCGACCGCCGCGACATGGGCGAGCAATTCCGGCCATCCCGTGACTCCCCACAGCAGGTCGAAGACCGCACCAATCGGCGCGGGAATCGAGAAGTCGTCCGCGGTCCGGACGAGATGGCTCTGCAGCGTCGGACCGTAATCCTCGGCGAGGGCCTTGATGGCGGCCAGTTCGGCGGTGCTGTTGTGGTCGGTCGCGGATTCCGCGCGGCGGAACGCATCGTCGTCGCCCGCCACCGAAAGATCGTGCGCGAGCATCAATTCGGTGGCCTCGGCGTCGACCTTGCGTACGGTCCAACTCCCCCTCATTCGGGACAGCGGGGGAGCGGGCTCATCCTGGCTGAAATCGATGCGAGTCCCGTCCGCGCGGTGGCGCCGAGTGGAGGACCACTTGACGACGGAGTCGAGTTCACCATTGCGGGCCCACAGCCGAAGCGTTTCGCTCCCGTGGGCGAGCGAACTCGCCTCCGCAGCGATGGTCGGCCCGAAGAACACGGGCCAGTTGTCGACCTCAGCAATGATTCGTCGAACAATGTCGAAGGGGGCGTTGATAGTCGTTGAATGAAGCATCTCGTTCCTCGATTCGTCCTAGAATCGGCCCAAGCCGCCACAGACGTTCAGCGCTTGGCCGGTGATTGCTGCAGCCTCGGGCCGCGTGAGGTACTCCACGAGACCGGCCACTTCCGCCGGCGTGGTGTACCGACCGATCGGGATCTTGCTTTCGAATCCGGCGCGTACGTGGCTCTCCTCCAGCCCGAGGACCTTGGCGTGGCTCCGTATCACGATGTCGGCCATCGGCGTCTGAACGTAGCCGGGGCAGACGGCATTGACGGTCAGTCCGCGTCGGGCGTACTCGAGCGCCAAAGATCGGGTGATCCCGATCACGGCGTGCTTCGAGGCGTTGTAGGGCGCCGCCATCGGGATGCCCTGTTTCCCCGCCGTCGACGCGATATTGATGATTCGCCCGCACTCGCCGTCCAGAATCCCGCCGTCGCGGATGACGGCTCGGCTCATCAGGAAGACCGAGTCGCAGTTGGTGGCCATGATTCGATGCCACACCTGCGTGGGCAGGTCGTGGAAGGGGCCGCCACCGGATACGCCGGCGTTATTGACCAGGATGGCGACGGCTCCGCGCCGCTCGACCACGGTTCTGACGTACCGGTCCACCTCCTCCTCCTGAGTGACGTCGCAAACCGAACCTGCGACCACGAGACCCGCCGCCCTCCACCGCTGCTCGTGCCGTTCAACCTCGGCGTGGTTGCGGGCACAGAACTCGACGTCTGTGCCGGTCCGGGCGAGCGTCTCGACGATCGCCTCGCCGATTCCGGAGGTTCCGCCGCTGACGATCGCAACAGGTCGCATGCCTAGCCCACGATCCGCTCGTTGGCCAGGGCGACCAATTCGCGCGGGGTCACGCGACCGTAGTCCCGATCCTCCGGGAACTTGAATCTGTGCTCCAGTTCGAGCTTGGTGTTGATCGCCATGATGTGCAACGAATCGAGGTTCAGCTGGTCGAACGGAACATCGAAGATCGATTCGTCGAGGACGATCTCGTCGTCGTCGCCGACTGCGACTCGGGCGATCTCAAGCAGTTCTTCCACGGTGACTTCAGACATGATGACCTTTCTTGTTGAGTGATTGTTCGGGTGCGCGGGTCAGCCCTGGTCGAGGACTGATGCTCGGTCGAGCGCGGGTTCAGCCGACCCGCCGCAGCAATGCTGCGGATCGGTACCCGCCGAATCCGGTGGAAAGTACGAGCGCGTGGTCTTGTTCGAGCGGGCGGCTGCCCGCGTAGACGAGGTCGAGCGGCTCGCCGGGATCGGGCAGCCCGTAGCTGCGGGCGAACGGAGGAATCTGGCCGCTTCTGAGGGTGAGCGTGGCGAGCGCCAGGTCGACCGCCGACGTGCCGGCGAAGAGCCGGCCGAATCCGGTCTTCGGCGCCGTGACGGGCGGCTGGTCGGCCGCGAAGACGTCGAGCAGGGCGGCGCGCTCCGATTCGTCGGCCGTAGGCACTCCGGCCGCGTCGGAGAAGACGACGCCGATGTCGCAGGCCCGAACCCCGTGATGCTCGAGTAGATGTCGCACGAGCGCGCAGAGGACGTTGCCCTCCGAGCCGGCCTGGAAGCCGCTCGCACAAGCGACCAGTTCCACGTCCCGCCGGCTCGGGGGTGTCGCGGCCGCGGATTGCAGCAGGATTAGCGCCCCACCGGCACCCGGGATGAAGCCTCTGGTGCGGGTCGAGTAGGGCGCGAAATGCTCCGGGCCGATGCCCGGCGCGAAGGCGTCGACGCTCGAGGCGATCGATGCGATGCCGAACGGGCTGCGAGTGCCGTCGACCGCCCCGGTGATCATGGAGTTCATGCCTCCGCGGAGTTCGTGTTGAGCTACCCCGATCGCGTCGATGCCGCCGCAGGCTTCGGTCGCCACGGTCCCGCTCGGTCCGGTGAGCTTGTGCCGGATCGCGATCTGCCCGGTGTTGACGGAGTAGAACCAGGCGAAAGACTGGTAGGGGCTGACCGCCGCCGGGCCCTTGTTGCGCAAGTTCGCCAGTTGGGTCTGGGCAAACGAGAGCCCCCCGTAATTGTTGCCGAGTTGAACGCCGATCGTGTTGCGCGGCCCTGGCATTCCCTGCCCATCTCCGTCGAGCAGCGCATCCGACATCGCCAGCGCGGCCTGGGTGAGGGGGTCGGTCTGGACTTTCGTGCGCCCCGTCAGTGCAATCGCCATCTTGGTGGTGTCGAGGTCCCCGTAGACCAGTGTCCGGCCCGTGCCGTCCTCGACCTCCGAGTAGCCCGAGCGGCCCGCCAGGACGGCTTCCCAGACCGCGTCGGTCGAGGTGCCTTGGCCCGTGGCGAGGGCGATGCGGGTGACGTAGGTCGGGTCGGCGGTCATGCTGCCGTCCTTTCGCGGTCGGCCCGTTCGATGACGATCGCCGACTGGAAACCGCCGAACCCGCTGGCCGTCGACAGCGCTCCGTCAATCCTTGCCGCAACCGCAGTGTTGGGCACATAGTCGAGGTCACAGCGGGGATCGGGATTCTCGTAGTTGATTGTGGGCGGGACGGTGTTCCGCGTGATCGCGAGGGCGCATGCTGCGATCTCGATCGCCCCGACGGCTCCGAGGGAGTGCCCGATGGAGGACTTTACCGAACTGATTCGCACATCGTGTGCCCGCGCGCCGAGGGCACGCTTCAACGCTGCGGTCTCGTGCACGTCGTTCTGCGGAGTGCTCGAACCGTGGGCGTTGACGTAGTCGATCCGCTCGGGTGCGGCGTTCGCCTGGGTCAGCGCCGCGGTGATGGCTTCCGCAAGCTCGATGCCACTGTCGGAGAGTCCAGTCATGTGGTAACCATTCGTCCTGCGCGCGAACCCGCTGACCTCCGCATAAACATTTGCGCCGCGTGCGCGGGCTTGCTCGAGGTCCTCCAGGATGACCGTCGCGGCACCTTCGGCCAGGACGAAGCCGTCGCGGCCGGCATCGAAGGGTCGGGACGCCGCCTCCGGATATTCGTTCGATGGACTCGTCGCTTTGATGGCGTCGAAGCAAGCCACCGTAATCGGCGAAATCGGTGCGTCCGTGCCGCCCGCCACGACCACATCCGCCCGGCCGCGCCGGATCAGGTCGGCCCCCTGACCGACTGCGTCGAGCCCGGACGTGCACCCGGCCGATACGATCGAGACCGGCCCCCGCGTGTGGTACCGGCGAGCGAGGTGAACACCGAGCGTGCTCGGGAGCAGGCCGTCGAAGAGGGCATTGTCTTTGTCCCCGAAGGGGCACAGCCATCGGCTGCCGGCAGCGGTGAAATGGTCGAAGAGTTCGACCATGCGCAGGGAACCGCCGACGGCCGAACCGTAGGAGACTCCGATCCGTTCGTCCGCCACAGTGGTGACCCGATTCGATTTGAAGGCGTCCCCCAGCGCCTCGTCCGTGGCCGCTATCGCGAGCCGGATGCTCCGGTCGATCTCGGCGCCGTCCCTGCAGCGGAGGGGCTCCAGATTGACGGCGGCTTCCTCCAACTCGGACTCGCCGGCGATCTGGGAGCGAAATCCGGACGGATCGAAACGGGTGATACGCCGTATTGCCGACTTACCCGATGTAATGAGCGACCAAAACTCCTCCCGGCCAGGGGTACCCGGGGCGACGACCCCGATTCCAGTAATCGCGACGCGTCGGGTCTGACCTCCGGCCGCTGCCGCATGTTCCACCGCCGCATTGGGCATGGTTGTTCCTCTCAAATCGAAGGCTGCGGCCGTGTCGGGACCGCACCGGCCGGTCGTTCCCGGCCTCGACGAGTGCTGGTTCGTGCTCCTCACGCACCGTCCGCTCGGCGTATGGGCAGTCCGATCGCACGGCAGTGACCCGAGGGCGAAGCCCCTCGCCTGGGACGGAGGATCACGGAACCCGGGGCCGCCGATGACCTCTATAAGCGATGTAGCAGACCAAACCGACATGACCGGGTTGCCAGCGTTGGAACTATACCTCGGTTTCGGCCATCCGCTGACCGATGTCCACGTCAGGTCCGCCGGCGGCTGCCGGGGTTGCCTCGCCGTGCCGGTCCGACTCGCGTCGTCCGCGCCGTCCGTAGGCCGGTCCGACGCCTGTCCGGACGTGCTCGTCTGCGGCGGCCGGCGCCCACGTGGTTGCCCGCTTACGAGTGGCCGCGCCCCGACTGCGCGGAGCATTCTTTTCGTTCCCGCCCGGGCCTTGAGCCGGGCATTGCCGAGACGAGAGATTAGCCGGAGATCGGAAGGACCGAGGGTGATTGTGAGGCTCGTCACGGGTCCGAACGTGCGCTATCGGTCGGGCTGGTGGCGCGCGCCGAAAGGACCCCCGGATTTGGCATGTGAAGAGCGTCACAATCAAATCGGCCCATCCGATCGGCGCGCCGGACGGACCCCCCGAAACCGTTGGAAACACGGGCATCCCGAACCGGCACGCGACCGGCGCCGTTGCCTGTGAGCCACGAGACAGGGCATTTCGCGCGGCCTGTTCCGGCGGGCGGACTAACCTGGAAGACAGCAGAACATGAGGCGGTCGGGACGAGGAGGAACTCCCATGACGAGCGTTATTGGTGGACGCGGCGGAGCGACGGCACAGGACCGCGCACAAATCCCCGCGTGGGCAGGTTTTGCCTCCGGTCCGTGGCAGGATGCGATCGACGTCCGGGACTTCATTCAGCGCAACTACCAGCCCTATGAGGGGGACAGCTCGTTCCTCGCGGGCCCGACCGAACGGACCACCGCGATCTGGGCCAAGCTCAGCGAGATGTTCCCGCAGGAGCGCGCCCGCGGCGTCTACGACGTCGACCCGCACACGCCGGCCGGCATCACCGCGCACGCGCCCGGATACATCGACCGGGAGAACGAGCTCATCGTCGGCCTGCAGACCGACGCCCCGCTGAAGCGCGCCATCATGCCCAACGGTGGCTGGCGCATGGTCGAGGGCGCGCTGCAGACCTACGGCTACGACATCGACCCGCTGTTGAAGAAGTTCTACTCGGAGTACCGCAAGACCCACAACCAGGGTGTCTTCGACATCTATCCGCCGGCGGTCCGGGCCGGCCGCAGCTCGCACATCATCACCGGCCTGCCGGACGCCTACGGCCGCGGCCGGATCATCGGTGACTACCGTCGGGTGGCGCTGTACGGCGTCGACCAGTTGATCGCGGCCAAGAAGGTGGACAAACTCGGCTACGAGCTGGAGCCGTTCAGCGAGGAGATCGCGCGCGCCCGCGAGGAGCACGCCGAGCAGATCCGCGCCCTGGAGGAACTGCGCGAGATGGCGGCCTCCTACGGCTACGACATCTCCGGCCCGGCCGGTACCGCGCGCGAGGCCGTGCAATGGTTGTACTTCGCCTACCTGGGCGCGGTCAAGGAGCAGAACGGCGCGGCGATGTCGCTGGGACGGACCTCCACGTTCCTCGACATCTTCATCCAGCGCGATCTCGCCGCGGGCCGGCTCACCGAGTCCGAGGCGCAGGAACTGATCGACGACTTCGTCATCAAGCTGCGGATCGTGCGGTTCCTGCGCACCCCCGAGTACGACACCCTGTTCTCCGGCGACCCCACCTGGGTTACCGAGACGATCGGCGGCATGGGCTCCGACGGCCGGCCGCTGGTGACCAAGAACTCGTTCCGCTTCCTGCAGACCCTGTACAACCTCGGGCCGGCCCCGGAGCCGAACATGACGGTGTTCTGGAGCGAGCGGCTGCCCGCGGGCTTCAAGAAGTTCTGCGCCGAGGTCTCGATCGACACCTCCGCCGTGCAGTACGAGTCGGACACCGACATCTGCGGCGCCTGGGGCGATGACTCCGCGATCGCCTGCTGCGTCTCGCCGATGGCGGTCGGCAAGCAGATGCAGTTCTTCGGCGCCCGGGTGAACCTTGCCAAGGCCCTGCTGTACGCGATCAACGGCGGCCGGGACGAGATCTCCGGCAAGCAGATCTCGCCGGCGTACCCGCCCGTCAGCGCGGACGTCCCGCTGGATTACGACGACGTCCGGGCCCGCTTCGGCCAGACCATGGCCTGGCTCGCGGCGACCTACGTCGAGGCCCTGAACTGCATCCACTGGGCGCACGACAAGTACGCCTACGAGCGGCTCGAGATGGCCCTGCACGACAAGGAGATCATCCGGACGATGGCCTGCGGCATCGCCGGGCTCGCGGTCGCCGCGGACTCCCTGTCCGCGATCAAGTACGCCACGGTCACACCGGTGTTCGACGAGCGCGGCATCGTCGTCGACTACCGGACGGAGGGGGACTTCCCGGCCTTCGGGAACGACGACGACCGCGTGGACTCCATCGCCGTCGACCTGGTGGAATCCTTCATGGCGGAGATCCGCAAGCACGCGATGTACCGCGACGCGCTGCCGACCCAGTCCGTGCTCACGATCACCTCGAACGTCGTCTACGGCAAGGCCACCGGGAACACCCCCGACGGCCGGCGCGCCGGCGAGCCGTTCTCCCCGGGCGCCAACCCGATGAACGGCCGCGACACCCACGGCATGCTCGCCTCGGCGCTGTCCGTCGCCAAGCTGCCCTACGACCAGGCGCAGGACGGCATCTCGCTGACCAACACCGTGGTTCCCGCCGGCCTCGGCCGCACCCGCGAGGAGCAGGTCGCCAACCTGGCCGGGCTACTCGACGCCTCCGTGGGCGGCGAGGGGTACCACATGAACGTCAACGTCCTGGTCCGCGAGACCCTGCAGGACGCGATGGAGCACCCGGAGAACTACCCGCAACTGACCATCCGGGTCTCCGGCTACGCCGTCAACTTCGTCCGGCTGACCCGCGAGCAGCAGCTCGACGTCATCTCGCGCACCTTCCACGGCGCGCTCTAGGAGGAAGGCAGCCCGGCTGTGACCACCCGCCTCACGCACGACGGCCGCCCCGCCCGGACCGGCACGGGTCCGGCCCCGGCCGTGGAGGCCCGCCCGCCGCGCGAGGACGTCCAGCTCGACGTCCCGACGGCGGACGCCGGCGCGCTCGGCATCGGCACCCGCGAGCGCCGCGCCGGCGCGGGGCTGGACGGCCTGCGGGTCGCGGATGTCGGCCGGCACGACCGGCTCGCGGCCATGCGCGTGGGCGAACTCGGGTCCGTGCACTCGTGGGAGCTGGTGACCGCCGTGGACGGGCCGGGCACTCGGCTGACCGTTTTCCTGAGCGGCTGCCCGCTGCGCTGCCTGTACTGCCACAACCCGGACACGCTCGCGATGAAGGACGGTAAGCCCGTCACCGCGGACGAGGTGTTGGCCCGCATCCGGCGCTATCGGCCGGTCTTCCGGGCGACCGGTGGCGGGCTGACCCTGTCCGGCGGGGAGGTGTTGATGCAGCCCGCCTTCGCCGCCCGGCTACTGCGCGGCGCGGCCCAGATGGGCGTGCACACCTGCCTCGACACCTCCGGCTACCTCGGCGTCAACGCGACGGACGAGATGCTGGACGACACCGACCTCATCCTGCTCGATGTCAAGTCCGGCGACCCGGACACCTACCGGATGGTCACCGGCCGCACGCTCGAGCCGACGCTGCGATTCGGGCGGCGGGTGGCCGAGCGCGGGATTCACGGCAAGCGCACCGAGGTCTGGATCCGGTACGTGCTCGTGCCGGGGCTGACGGATGCCCCGGCGAGCATCGACGCCGTCGCCCGCTATGCGGTTGAGCTGAACGAGATCCGGCCCGGGACGGTGTCGCGGATTGAGGTGCTGCCGTTCCATCAGATGGGCCGGGACAAGTGGCAGGCTCTCGGGATGACCTACGAGCTGGCCGACACCCCGCCGCCCACCCCGGAGGCAACCGAGGCGGCCCGGGCGCGGTTCCGCGCCTGCGGACTGACGACATTCTGACGGCGGCCGTGGGCCGGGCGGCGCCGGCGGTCGGTCGGGTTGCGCCGGTACCGATGGGGCCGGCGTTCGCCGGGGCGCGTGTGGCAGGCTGACCCACGTGTCCGCCGCCGTACCGATGCCGACGACGTCGTCCCCGGGCCCGGCCGCAGGCGACCGGGAGTGGACCCGCGCCGAGGCCCGTCAGGTGCTCGCCACGGCGGCCGCCGTGGCGAGTGACGCGGCGGCGGTGCTGCACGCGGCCGCGGAGGCCCGCGCGGAGGTCCGCCGCGTCTTCGACGAGAGCATGGGCGCGAAGGTCCTGGTGGAACTCGGGACGATCGACGTCGAGCGACTGCGCGACGTGAGCCGCGAGCGGCTCGGCGTCGACCACCTGCGCCGCGCGGGGATCACCACGGTAGGCGCGGCGGTCGCGGCCGGACCCGGCGGCCTGGATGCGATCGAGGGCATCGGGCCGCAGACCGCGGCGCACGTGCTGACCGCGGCGGAGCAACTGGCCCGGGCGGTGCGGAACACCGCCCGGTTCCGGATCGACCTGGCGCCGGGCGACCCGGTGACCACGCGGCTCGTCCAGGCGCTGCACGCCGCGTCCGTCGCCGTCGGCGTTGCGACGATGTACGAGGCCCAGGTGAACGCCGTGCCGGCGACTTACCAAGCGCTCGCGCCCCGCGCCCGCCGCGCGGCGGGCGCGATCCGGCGCCTGTTCCTGACGCCCGCCCAGCGGCGGACCGCGGCCGCCGCGCTGGACGACCTGCTCGCCGTCGTGATCAGCGCCCGGGAAACCGGGCTGGTGGAGGAGGCGCGCCGGGTCGCCGAGGTCGTGGCGCAGCCTTGGCCCGCGGCGGCGGTGTGGGCGGACTACCGGCTGCACTCGGTGGCGTACTACACGCTGCTGGACGGGATCGTCGGGCTGGACCCGGACACGGCCGCGGCGGAGGGCCACCTACCCGAGGATCTGGTGGCGCGGATCGGCGGGCAGTCGCTGGACGAGTCGCTGCTCACCGTCTCGCTGCGCGGCTATCAGGCGTTCGGTGCCAAGTACGCGCTGACCCAGCGGCGGGTGATCATCGGCGACGAGATGGGGCTGGGCAAGACCGTGCAGGCGATCGCCGCCATCGGGCACCTGTTCGCCGCCGGCGCGACGCATGCCCTGGTCGTCTGCCCGGCCGGGCTGTTGACCAACTGGGCGCGGGAGATCGCGGCGCACTCGCAGCTGGCGACCCACACCCTGCACGGGGCGGACCGCCCCGCCGCGATGGCGGCGTGGCGGGCGGGCGGCGGCGTCGCGCTGACCAGCTTCACGCATCTCCGTCACGCCGACGCCGTGGAGTTCGCGCCGGCCGCGGCGTTCGTTGTGGACGAGGCGCACTATGTCAAGAACTCGGCGGCGCGCCGGTCGATAGCGGTGGCCCGGATCGCCGAGTTGGTGCCGACCGTGCTCTTCCTTACCGGCACCGCGATGGAGAACCGGGTCGAGGAATTGCGCACCCTGGTGGGCTACCTGCGCCCGGACGTTGCGGCCCGGATCCGACCGGCCGACGGTGCGGCCGGGCCGGTGGCGTTCCGCCGCGCCGTGGCGGCAGCGTACCTGCGACGCAACCGCGAGGATGTGCTGGCGGAGTTGCCCGAGTTGGTCCAGACCGACTGCTGGGAGGAGTTGGGCACCGCCGACGGCGCGGCGTACCGCCGGGCGGTGGCCGCGGCGAACTTCATGGCGATGCGGCGGGCGGCGTTCGCCGTCGAGCACGCCGAGGACTCGGCCAAGGCGCGCCGCCTGGCGGAGATCGTCGAGGAGGCCTGCGACAACGGGCGCAAGGTCGTCGTCTTCTCCTACTTCCGCGACGTCGTCGACCTGGCGGCGCGGGCGCTGGGGGAGCGGTGCGCGGGCGTGCTCACGGGGTCGGTGCCGCCGGCCGAGCGGCAGACCATCATCGACGGGTTCACCGCGTCGCCGGTGGCGCTCGCGCTGGTGGCGCAGATCGACGTCGGCGGGGTGGGGCTCAACCTGCAGGCGGCGTCGGTGGTGGTCCTGGCCGAGCCGCAGCTCAAGCCGACCACGGAGGAGCAGGCGATCTCGCGGGTGCACCGGATGGGTCAGGTGGACACTGTTCAGGTGCACCGGCTGCTCGGCGTCGCGACCGTCGATGAGCGGCTGACCGAGATCCTGCGGGCCAAGGAGCGGCTGTTCGATGCCTACGCGCGCCGGTCCGCCCTCGCCGAGGAGGTCGCCGCCGCCGTCGACGTCTCTGAGGCGGCGTTGGCCCGGCAGATCGTCGCCGCCGAACAGGTCCGGCTGGGGGCCGATGACCCCCAGCCGGCCTGACCGCGGGAACTCTACGATATGCCGGACAAGTTTCGAGGCGGGTCCGGTCTATTCGAGGCGGGTCCGGTCTAGGCGGCGGCTTCACCGATGGCGATGTGGAGGGGTACCCAGGCGACGGCGTCGGGGGCGGCGGCGAGGATGCTCGCCAGCAGGCCGAGGCGGGCGGCCCGGACGTCGGGGTCCTCGGCCATGACGAGGGTCGAGTCGAAGAACGCGCCGATTGCGGTCACGAGGTCGCCCGACGCCGCGACGAAGGTGGTCAGGGGCCGGCCGGTCACCGCGCCGGCGGCGCCCGCGCCCCCGACGGCGTCCCGGACGGCGTCGTCCAGCGCACCGATCGCGTCGAGCAGGCGCTGTTCGTCCGCGGAGCCGAGGTGTTCGCGCCGGAGCACGGGCGCGGTGCCGGCGGGCAGAATCCGCACGATCCGCTGCAGGTTCTCGGTCAGCGCGGCGAACTCGGCGTCGCGGAGCAGGTTCCGAATCTCGTCCACCGTGGCGTCCAGGACGGCCGGCCGGCCCCGGGTCGGTGCGGCGGCGTCGATCAGGGCGGGGGACAGGCCCTCGTCCCGCAACTGCTGGACGAAGCGGCCGTCGACGAAATCGGCCGCCCGTGCGACGGCGTCGGCCTCGACGGCTACGCCGGTCTGGTCGGCGACGATCCGAGCGGCGAGGTCGAGGCATTCGGGCAGGGCGAGCCCGGCCAGCGCGGGCGTCGCCCGCAGGATGGCGAGCGCCCCGAGCGCCGCGCGCCGCATCCCGAACTGGTCGGAGGAACCGGTGGGGTTGGCGCCGATGGCGAACATCGCGACCAGCAGGTCCAGCCGGTCGGCCAGCGCCAGCAGCGCACCGGGCAGAGTGCGCGGCACATCGTCCGCGGCGGTGCGCGGCTGCTCCATCTCGTACAGCGCGGTGGCGACGGCCGCCGGTTCGCCCGCCCGGAGTGCGAATTCCCGGGCGGCGTAGCCGGCGAGGCTGGACGACTCGACGACCGTCTGGGTGGCGAGGTCGAACTTGGCCAGTTCGCCGGCCCGGGCCAGGGTGGCGGCGTCGTCGGCGTCGACGCCGATCCGCTCGGCCAGCTTCCCGGCGAGGATGTCGATCCGCCAGGCTCGGCCGTCCATCGAGCCGAGCCGGTCGTCGAACGTCAGCTTGTCCAGGCGGGCCCGGAAGTCGGCGGGGGCGATCTGGAGGTCGGCGTTCCAGAAAAAGGCGGCGTCCTCGTAGCGCGCCCGCAGCACGGACTCGTTGCCGGCGGCGACGGCGGCGTCGTCGCAGTCGCCGTTGGCCATGGTGATGAAGTACGGCAGCAGCGCGCCGGCGGCGTCGCGCACGGCGAGATACCGCTGGGACTTGCGCATGACCGTGACCAGGATCCGTTCCGGCAGGTCCAGGTAGCGCGCCTCGAAGGTGCCGCGGATCGGGTGCGGGGTCTCGACCAGGTTGGTGATCTCGTCGATCAGCGCCGACTGGCCGTCGGGGTCGATCGCGCCGCCGACCTCGGCCGCCAACCGCTGGGCGTGGGCGACGACGGCGGCCCGCCGGGCGGCGCCGTCGAGCACGATCCCGCTCCCGGCGAGCACGCCGGCCAGGGCGTCCGCGTCGAGAATGGTGGCGAAGGGTTCGGCGTCGCCGCGGTGTAGATAGGTGACCCGGGACGAGGTGAGGCCGGAGACCGTGAACGGCACCACCACGGGTCCCCAGAGCGCGACCAGCCAGCGGATCGGTCGGCTGAAGGCGAGTTCCGGGTCGCACCAGCGCATGTTCTTGTCGGCCCGCAACCCGCGCACGACGCCGGCGAGCCCGGCGGCGAGCACCTCGACCGCACCGCGACCGGTCTCGGTGACCCGCACCGCCGCGTGCTCGGCGGTGCCGAACGTTTCCCGCGTGACATCCTCGAGCCGCAGGCCGCGGCCGCGCAGGAAGCCTTGCAGGGCGGGCGTGGGAGCGCCGTCGGCGCCGAAGGCCTGCGCCCAGCGCGGACCCTTGACCAACCGCTCCTCGTCACCCTCCCGAGCGGCGACGTCGCGCACGGTGGCGACGACGCGCCGCGGCGTGCCGGCCACCGTGACCTCACCGTGGGCGAGCCGGCTCGCGCCGAGGATGCCCTCGACCCCGGCCCGCACGGCCTCGATCGTGGCGGGCAGCACGTGCGGCGGCAATTCCTCGACGCCGAGCTCGAACACCAGGGTCTGCGGCGTCGTTGGCGGCTCGATGGCCGGCTCGGCCGGCACCGGGACGGGACCGGTGTGCGCGGGGACCTCGGCGCGGCCGAGCGGGTACCCGAGCTCGGCGCGGCGTTCGCCCCACAGGGTGCACACGTCGCGGGCGAGCCGGCGCATGGTCGAGAAGGCGCGGGCGCGCTCCGTGGTGCTGATGGCCCCCCGGGCGTCGAGCACGTTGAAGGCATGCGAGGACTTGAGCACGTAGGTGTGCGCGGGCACCGGCAGCCGCGCGTCGACCATCCGCTGCGCCTCGGCCGTGTACGCCTCGAACAGCTTCTGGTTGGCGGCGACGTCGGCGTCGTCCAAGTAATAGCGGGACATCTCGTACTCGGCCTGGCCGAAGGCCTCGCCATAGGTCACGCCGGGGGCGAACTGAATGTCCTTGAAGTGGGTGACCCCCTGGACGGCCATCAGGATGCGTTCCAGGCCGTACGTCAGCTCGACCGGAATCGGGTCCAGGTTCTGCCCGCCGACCTGCTGGAAGTAGGTGAACTGGGTGATCTCCAGCCCGTCCAGCCAGACCTCCCAGCCGAGGCCCCACGCGCCGATCGCGGGCTGCGCCCAGTTGTCCTCGACGAACCGAATGTCGTGCGCGTTCGTGTCGATGCCCAGCGCGCGCAGGCTTTCGAGGTACAGCTCCTGCGGGTCGCCCGGCTCGGGCTTGAGGATGACCTGGTACTGCGTGTGCGTCTGCAGGCGGTTCGGATTCTCGCCGTAGCGGCTGTCATCCGGCCGCACCGAGGGCTCGACGTAGGCCACGCGCCAGGGCTCGGGCCCCAGGACCCGCAGAATCGTGGCGGGGTTCATGGTCCCCGCGCCGACCTCGGTGTTGAACGGCTGCATGAGCACGCAGCCGCGGTCGGTCCAGAACCTGTTCAGGGCTTGGATCGCATCCTGCATCGTGAGCATCCCCGTAGCCTACTGCCCCGGCTCGGCGCGCTCCCGCCGCGCCGAATCCCGGCAATCACCTTGGCGAATACGGGCACGGGCTGCGATGGTGACGCAATGGACGACGCGCTGAACGACCACGATCTGTGGCCGCTGCCGAGCCTTCGGGTGCGCAGCGCGGACCTCGAGTTGCGCTACCTGGACGACGCGACGGTCCTCGCCCTGGGAAGGCTCGCGGCGGAGGGCATCCACGAGCCGGGCCGGATGCCGTTCGCCGAGCCCTGGAGCGTCGGCACCCCCGTCGAGGTGGCCCGGCGGACCGTGCAATACCACTGGCGGTTGCGCTCGGCCGGGTTCGGTCCGGACCTGCGGATCGCATTCGCCGTCGTGCGCGATACGCCCGAGGGCGAGGTCCTCGTCGGCACCCAGGCCCTGACCGGCGAGGGCTTCGCGCTGACCCGTTCGGCCGAGACGGGGTCCTGGCTCGGGCGGCGGTATCAAGGGCAGGGAATCGGGACGCAGATGCGGGCGATGATCCTGTATCTGCTGTTCGAGGGCTTCGAGGCACAGGTGGTGACGACGGACGTGTTCACCGACAACCCGGCGTCGAACGCCGTCACCCGGCGGTTGGGCTACGCACGCAACGGCACCCGGACCGTGGTGCGCGACGGCGTCGCCGCCACCTTGGCCTCGTTCCGGCTCACCCGGGAAGCGTGGTCCGCACGGACCGACCGGCCCCGGGTGGAGTTGTTCGGCGTCGAACCGGTGCGGCGGATGCTGGGGCTGTAGCCCTCGAGGAGCGACTTCGATTGTGGGGTCGCCGGCGGCGGGTGTTTGGCCGTGGATCGGCGGGGCCGGTGTGGACGCCGATACGTGGGGCGGCACGCCGTGAGGACGCTTCGGCGGCCGGGCGCCCCGCGACGACGCGGCGTGCGGAGCGCCCGCGACCGCCGCCGTTCGAAGCGCCCGTCCAGAGGCAGCGCCCGCGAGGTAGAGGTACCGCGAACGAACGAGAGGCACCGCGAACGAACGAGAGGTACCGCGAACGAACGAGAGGTACCGCGCGCCGAATCGACCGATTAGCGACGTGTAACCTCTCTCTCGCGCGGCAAGCCCTCTCTCGGCAACCACCGTGACCCGCATCCTGGCTGGCTCGGCACCGGAACTGCCTGCGGCCGGCATACCGCGCGAGAGCGGGCCGGCGAGACCGAAGTAGATCCGTGTCGTCGCCGGACCGGCGTGTCGGGCGCGCGACGGCTCTACCTGGTGCGGCGCGGCTCTACCTCGCGGCGCCAGGTACTGACTCGCCGCGCACGGTACTGACTGAGGCCCCCGTTTCACCGTCTGCCTAGGCTTGCCGCGGAACCGCGGGCGGCCGAACGCCGGTGTCGAGCGCGGCGCGCGCCGAACCCGTGGTTACTTGCAGTTCTGGCGCCAAAAGTGCAAGTAACCACGGGTTCGGCGCCGGCAGGATGGGCCATCGCGCCGGCAGGATGGGCCACCGCGCCGGCAGGATGGGCCACCGCGCCGGCGACCCGACCCACTCCGACAATGCAGAATCAATCATCCAAGCGCGGGGCCTTGCCGACGGTCAGCGCGCCCCGCGCACCCGGCGCATGATGCGCTTGGCCGTCGGCAGGCCCTTGTTCCAGGCGCCGTACCACATCGAGAACGGCACGTCGACGCTGCCGACCAGAGCGTCCTCATGCCCGGAAAAGCCGCGCTTGAAGGCCGAGATCCCGTCATTGAGCAGGCCGTTCATGTCATACCGGGTCACCCCCCGGTCGCGCATCGTGGTGATCGCGCACCACTTGAGGCCGTAGTTGGCGCGCTGCTTGGCCCCGTCCTCGTCCATGCCGGCGTAGAGCTCGAACGCCGTCCGGCCCGAGGCCGCCAACCAGACGAACGCCACCGGCCGGTCGTGCGGGCCGTCGTCGGTCGATTGCGCGAAGGCGGCAAACACGGGGGAGTGCTCGCCCAACTCGGTGCGGACCAGGCGGTAGTAGTCGTCGTCGTGAATGCCGAACCCGGCCCGCTCGGCGGTGGTCCGGTAGATGTCCAGGCACGCGGCCAGTTCCGCGTCGGTGGACACCGCCCGGTACTCCAGCGCGTCGCGCTGGGACTTGCGGACGTAGTAGCGGGTGCTCTTGGACATCGCCGCCATCAACTCGTCGGTGCTGCGGCGCAGGTCGAGGATCAAGGTCTGGGGGATGAGCATGTGGTTGGCCGCGGGCCGGCCGCCGTCGATGTCGAGCCCGGTCTCGGCCGGCCAGTCCGGTTCGAGCGTGATCCCGACGCCGCCCACCTCCGCGCGGCACCAGTCCACGACGCCGCGCAGGACGGCGGTCCGCACCTGCGGATCGGTCTCACCCGTCGCGTCCCCGACCACGACCGGACCCCGGGGCACGTAGGACAGCGCCTTGAACTGGGCCGGCAACGGCCGCACCAGGACCTGGGCGAGCCCGAGGACCGCGCCGTCCGCCCCGGCGACCCGCAGCCGGCGGGGCCGCCAGGAGCCGTGCCGCTTGACCTCACCCCAGCCCCACAGTTGCAGGGGATGGCCGCCCAGCGACTCGACTTCCTGATCCCACTCGGAACGGTCCCGAACCTCAGCGATTGTCACGTCATGCACCGCGCCGACTTTACCCGAGGCGAACGGGCAGGTGATCGTCCGGCCGGAACGCCGTCGCCAGGTCCGCGGCCAACAATTGCACCTGCCAGGGGCGGGCGCCGCGCCCGGTCAGGAAGGCGCCGACCGAGGTCGCGTCGCCGCCGGGCGGGGACCAACACAGGCGCCGCAACGCCTCGGGCTGGAGCAGGTTCTCGACCGGGATCCGCAGCCGCTGGGAGGCGTCGGCGAGCACCCGGCGGGCCGCCTCCAGTCGGCTCAGCGCCGCCGGGTTGCGGTCCGCCCAAGTGCGCGGCGGCGGCGGCGCGTCCGTGCGGGGACCCCGCATGGCCGGCAGCGCCCGCTCGGGCAGGGCCATCGCCTCGTCGATGGCGGCCTGCCACATCGCCGCGCGCCGGCGGGTGGCCTTGCCGGCGAAGGCGGGCAGCGCCACGAGTTGAGCCACGGACCGCGGCTTGGCGACGGCGGCGGCGATGATCGCGCGGTCGGGCAGCACCCGGCCGGGGGCGAGGTCGCGTCGGCGCGCGTTGAGGTCGCGCGCCTGCCACAGGCTGCGCACGATCGCGAGGGAGCGCTGATCGCGGATCACGTGCGTGCCGGAGGTGTGCCGCCACGGATCGGGGCGGCCCGGCCCCGGCCGGGCGAGGCGGACGGCCTCGAATTCCTGGGCGGCCAGGTCGGCCTTGCCGCCGGCGGCCAACCGCTCGGCGAGAACGTCCCGGAGCGGGATCAGCACCTCGACATCGAGCGCCGCATAGCGCAGCCACTCGATCGGCAGCGGCCGGGTGGACCAGTCGACGGCCGAATGCTCCTTGGCGAGCCCGAGCCCGAGGACCTCGGCCGCCACCGCGGCGAGGCCGACGCGCTCCAGCCCCAGCAGCCGGGCGGCCAGCTCGGTGTCGAAGATGCGCGCGGGGCGCAGGCCGTGCTCGGCCAGGCCGGGCAGGTCCTGGGAGGCGGCGTGCAGCACCCACTCCGCGTCGCCTACGGCGTCGGCGAGCGGCGCGAGGTCCGGCACCGCCGTCGGGTCCAGCAGCGCCGTCCCGGCGCCCGCGCGGCGGACCTGGATCAAGTAGGTCCGTTGGCCGTAGCGGTAGCCGGAGGCGCGTTCGGCGTCGGCCGCGACCGGCCCGCGGCCGGCCGCGAAGGCGGCGACGACGGCGTCGAAGTCGGACTGGGTGTCGATCACCGGGCCGACGCCGTCGGCCGGTTCGGTCAGCAGCACGACGTCGCCCGGTTCGGTCAGGAGCACGACGCCGTCCGCGGGTTCGTCCGCGGCGGAGTGGGTCATGGCACTACGGTATTGCGGCCGGCGCGAAGTGGCGTCACGCCGCCCGGCAGCGGGGGCAGGCCGGCGATCGAACAGAGCAGGTCGGCCCAGGCGGCCAGATGGCGGCCGAGTTCGGTGTCGAGCGGGGTCCAGGACGCCCGCACCTCGATCTCGTCTTCATCCGGCCGGTCGGCGAGCGCGCCGAAGCTCTGGGACAGGACGCGGGTCACCGTGCCGCCGCGCGCCGTGGTGCGGGCGCCGGCGCCGTCGAGGGCGTCGTCGAGCCAGGTCCAGGCCACCTCGGCGAGCAGTTCGTCGAAGGCGAGGTCGGATTCGACGGTTGCCCGGGCGAGCGTCACGACGCGGAACCGGCCCCGCCAGGCGGGTTGACCCGCGGGGTCGTACAGCACGATGAAGCGCCCGTTAGCGAGCGCCGGCCCGCCGGGCTCGCCCACCACATCGCCCATGAATGCGACCGCGTGCGGGGCCAGGCGCGTGGGCGCCGTCGACTGCGTGATGGCCACCTCGGGGCGCGCCCGGTGCCCGGCGAGCGAGGTCAACGCCGCCGTGTACTCCTGGGGCACTCCAGCCCCGCCCCTGGTCTGCACACCGCGACATTACGGGCAGCTGGGCGCGCCGCGGGTCAGGGCGCGCGGGCGTCACCGAATCGTGACACCGCCGCCCCCGGTGCGAGCGGACGCCGGCGAGCGGACAGGCCGCTACGCTGTGCGCAACGATCCCCAGCCCTCTAAGGAGTGCCACCGTGCCCCAGCGCGCCCGCATCGGAGTCACCGGCTTGGCGGTGATGGGCCGCAATCTCGCCCGCAACCTTGCTCGGCACGGGCAGGTCGTCGCGGTGCACAACCGCACCACCGCGCGCACCGAGCAGTTGATCGCGGAACACGGCGCGGAGGGCACCTTCGTCCCCACCGAGACCATGGCGGACTTCGTGGCCGCCCTGGAGCGGCCGCGCACCGTGATCGTGATGGTCCAGGCCGGCGCGGCCACCGACGCGGTGCTGGCCGAACTCGCCCCGCTGCTCGAGCCGGGCGACATTGTCGCGGACGCGGGCAACGCCCATTTCGAGGACACGGCCCGGCGCGAGGCCGCGTTCGCCGAACGCGGCCTGCACTTTGTCGGCGTGGGCGTCTCCGGGGGCGAGGAGGGCGCCCTGCACGGGCCGTCGATTATGCCGGGCGGCAGCGCCGAGGCCTACGCCGCTCTCGGGCCGATCCTCGAATCGATCGCCGCGAGCGTCGACGGCGAGCCGTGCTGCACACACGTCGGCCCGGGCGCCGCCGGACACTTCGTCAAGATGGTGCACAACGGCATCGAGTACGCCGATATGCAACTGATCGGCGAGGCGTACGACCTGCTCCGCCACGCCATCGGGCTGAGCCCCCGGGAGATCGGCGACGTCTTCGCCGAGTGGAACACCGGGGAACTCGAGTCCTACCTCGTCGAAATCACTGCCGAGGTGCTGCGGCACGCCGACGCCGACGGCGAGCCGTTCGTCGACGTCATCGTGGACGAGGCCGGGCAGAAGGGGACCGGGCGCTGGACCGTGCACAGCGCGCTCGACCTCGGGGTCCCGGTGACCGGTATCGCCGAGGCCACCTTCGCCCGCGCGCTGTCCGGCGCGGCGGCCGGCCGCGCCGCGGCCCGGGCGGCCTTCGGCTCCGCGGTCAGCCAGTGGCCGGACCTGGACCGCGCGGCCGCTATCGAGGCCATCCGCCTGGCGCTGTACGCCTCCAAGATCGTCGCCTACTCCCAGGGCTTCGACCAGATCGCCGCCGGGTCGGCCGAACACGGCTGGGGGATCGATCGCGGCTCGATGGCACGGATCTGGCGGGGCGGCTGCATCATTCGGGCCCGGTTCCTCGGCCTGATCACCGCGGCCTACGAGCGCGACGCCGACCTGCCCCTGCTGCTCGCCGACCCAGCCTTCGTCGCGGCGCTGGCCGAGGCGCTGCCCGCTTGGCGGCGGGTGGTCGAACGCGCCGTCGGTTCCGGGGTGCCCGTCCCCGCCTTCGCGGCCTCGCTGGAGTACTTCGACGGCTTGCGCGCGGGCCGCTCGCCCGCGGCGCTGATCCAGGCGCAACGCGACTTCTTCGGTGCGCATACTTACCGCCGGGTGGACCGGCCGGGCACGTTCCATACCCGGTGGGCCGAGGACCGGGCGGAGGTCGAGGCGTGAGCGGCGAACGCGCGCGGTGGTCGCAGGACGACGCCGCCATCGGGACCCGGTTGCTGCCCGTCGGCGTCGGCGGCGATATCGGCGTCTACGCGGTGTTGCGGGCGTTCCACGAGGCGTACGGCTGCGACGCCGTGGTGATTTCCGCCGTCGCGACCCGGGCGATGCAGTCCTCGAGCTTCATCTCGAACGTCGTCGTGCCCGGCATCGATCGGGGCGAGGTCCTGGTCGAGGCGCTCGAGCGGGTGGCCGCCCAATTCCCCGACGTGGTCCCGGTGCTGATCACGAACGCCGACTGGTTCGTGCGCGCGGTGATCGAGAACCGGGACCGGCTGGCCAAGAGCTACGTGCTCCCGTACTGCTCGTTGGAGGTGCTGGAACGGGTCTCCAGCAAGGAGGGCTTCGCCGAGGTGTGCGCGCGACTCGGCATCCCGACGCCGCGCACCGTCGTCGTCGACGTGCCGAAACTGGCCGCGGCCGGCGGCGCCGACGCCGTCGCCGCGCTCGACGTCGACCTTGACTTTCCCGTCGTCGCCAAGCCGTCGAACAGCGCGGACTACCACTACGTCTCGTTCCCGGGCAAGCGCAAGATCCACCACGTCGACACCCGGGCCGAACTCGACGACCTGCTCGGCAGACTGGTCGCCGCCGGCTATCCCGGCACGTTCCTGGTGCAGGAGTTCATCCCCGGCGACGAGACCCAGATGCGCTCCCTCACCGCCTACCGGGATACCGCGGGGCAGGTGACCCTGCTGGCCACGGGCCGCGTCCTGCTCGAGGAGCACACCCCCGGCACGCTCGGCATCCCGGCCGCGATCCTCACCGAGGCGTACGACGACGCGATGGACGCGGCCACGAGGTTTCTCAACGCGACCGGCTACGTCGGCTTCGCCAACTTCGACTACAAGCGCGATCCGCGCACCGGGCAGCACGTGTACTTCGAGGTCAACCCGCGGGTCGGGCGGAACAACTATTACGTCACCGCCGCGGGGGTCAACGTCGCGCGCGTCCTGGTGGAGGACCAGGTGCTCGGCCGGCGCGTGGTACCGCGGCGCACCGACCGCGAGGTGCTCTACTCCGTGGTGCCGTTCGGGCTGCTCACTCGCTACATCGAGGACCCCGAGCTGCTCGACCGGCTGCGCGCGGCAAAGCAGCGCGGCGACGTCGTCAACCCGCTCAAGTACCGCGGCGACGCCCGGCCGCGCCGGCGGGCGATCATCGCCCTGATGACGCAAAACTTCCGGCGCAAGTACGCCAAGTACTACCCGAAGCCCACCGCGACGGGGTACTGACCGGGCGGACGTTGGCGGCCGCTGCGGCCGACCGCGGCCGCCGCGACGGCTCAGCCGAGTTCGGAAGTACCGGAGTAGATGTGCAGCACCGGGAGGTCGAGGTCGGCGCGGAGCCGGGAGGCCCAGTCGCGGTGGAACGTGTCCTCGACGGCGTGCGGATAGGTCACGACGACGATCTGGCGCACCGAACCCGCGGCCACGGCCTTGATCGCGGCCGGGATCGGGTCGTCCTCGGTCACCATGCCGTCGGCTCCGACGCCGGCCGCGCGGAATTGCGCCACGCTGCCCTCGAGTTGCTCGGCCGCGGTGGCCGTCGCCTGCGCCGGGTCGGGTTCGCGGCCGAGCACCTCCTCCCAGGCCTCGCGCAGTTCGCCGACGCTCAGGTAGTCCACGATCGACGTCACCAGATTGCGTTCGGTGTCGGCCGGCACCAGGACGCGGAAGGCCACGTCCTCGCCGTCGTACAGGGACAGGATGTGCTGGACGTCGGCCGGATTCAGTGTGTCCTCGGCCAGGATGAGGATGGTGTCGCTCACGCGGTCAGCCTAACCGGGTGCTCGGCGGGCGTCACTCGGCCGGTCGCAGCGACCACCGGGCGAGGAGCGTGCCCTCCGCGTGCAGCAACTGAATCAGCCGGGCGGGGCGCTCGCCGGCGGCGGCCGGCGCGGCGATGCTCGGCCCGGCGATGCTCGGCGCGGCGAGGTTCGCCGGGCCGACGACGCGGCCCGGTCCCGCCCCGACCAGGAGCGGCGTCGTGGTCAGGCACAGTTCGTCCACGAGGTCGACGGCGAGCAGCGCGGCCAACAGGGTTGGGCCGCCTTCGCACAGCACGTTGCGTAGCCCGCAGTCGGCCAGGGCGGCGAGCCCGGCCGCCAGGTCGAGGCCGCCGCCGGGGATCGGGGCGGTCGCCGCGGCGTTGGCGCGGGTTCCCGTCCCGGCCGGGCCGACGACGATCACCCGGTCGGCCGGCAGCGCGGCCCGGGCCGCCTGGGCGCCGGCGTCGCCGGTGATCATGAACGGCGGCCGATCGGCGGCGGCGAGCACCGCCGGCACCGATCCCGAGGCGCTGACGAGCGCGAGTTCGATGGGCGCCCGGCGCAGGTACTCCAGGCCCTTCGGCGTGCTCAGTTGCGGGTACGACTCGGCCCGCGCCGTGCCTGCGCCGACGACGACGACGTCGGCCAGCGCCCGCAACACCCGGAACACCCGCCAGTCGGCGGCGTCGTTGATCGTGCCCGAACGGTGGTCCGAGCCCCAGGCGCCGCCGTCGACGCTCGCGACCATGTTCGCCCGGACGTACCAGCGCCGGTCGCCGGCGCCGGATGAGGCGCCGGCCGCGTCGGTGGCTGAGTCCGGCGAGGGGTTGGCGCCCGAGTCCGACGGTGCGCCGACGTCGGCGGCAGGCGGGTAGGCGAACGCCCGGACCAGGGCTTCCTCGGCGGGATCCGGCGCGATGGTCCCCGATCCGTGCGCCGGGAGCAGGACATCGAGCGAAGGAAGTGCGCGCATGGCGGCAACGCTAACTGGTGCGGCCCGGCGGCGTCGGCCCCGGACGGGCCTTGGGCGCGCGGAGCGTGCGCGGCTAGCCTGGTCGCGTGAGCGAAGCCCCGCCCGCAACGGGCCGATCTTGGACATTGCCGACCCCTCGGTCCATCGCCGGAATGCGACCCGCGGTGCCGCCGGCGCGTCTGCTCGCCGACCTGGTGCCGCCGCGGCATTTCGCAGGCGCCCTCTTCAGCACGTTCCGGCCGGACCCCGAGCACCCGAGCCAGGAGGCGGCGCTCGAGCGGCTTCGCCAGGTGGCGGCGGGCCTGGTCGGGTCCGGAAACGGCAGCGCGAAGCGGTCCCGACTGGGGCTGTTCGGGGTCGGCAAGCGCGCCGCACCGCCGGTCGCGATCTACCTCGACGGCGGTTTCGGCGTCGGAAAAACGCACCTGTTGGCGGCGCTGGCGCACGAGGTCGGCCCCGAGGCGACCGCCTACGGCACTTTCGTCGAGTACACCCACCTGGTCGGCGCGCTCGGCTTCGGGCCGACGGTGGACGCGCTCGGCGCGCGCCGGCTGGTCTGCATCGACGAGTTCGAGCTAGACGACCCGGGCGACACCGTGCTGATGTCCCGGCTCCTGCGCGAACTCGCGGACCGGGGCGTGGCGCTCGCCGCGACGTCGAACACCTTGCCCGAGGCGCTGGGCCAGGGGCGCTTCGCCGCGGAGGACTTCCTGCGGGAGATCCAGGCCTTGTCTGCCCGCTTCCAGGTGCTGCGGATCGACGGCGAGGACTTCCGGCATCGGGCCACGGTCACCGCATCCGATCCGGTGCCGGATGACGTCGTCCGGGCGGCGACGATCGGGCACGACGCCGCGACCCTCGACGACTTCGACGATCTGCTCGCCGGCCTCGCCCAGGTCCACCCCAGCCGGTACGGGGCGCTGCTCGACGGCGTCGAACTGGTCGGTCTCACCCGCGTCCACCCCGTCACGGACCAGACGTCCGCCCTGCGGCTCGTCGTGCTCGTGGACCGGCTGTACGACCGGGACGTGACGGTCTTCCTCGGCGGCAGCGGGGAGCACGAGCTGTTTCCCGACGAGTTCCTGCGCGGCGGCTACCGGAAGAAGTACTACCGGGCGCTGTCCCGCCTCGGCGCGCTCGCCGAATACGGCCGGGCCCAACTCCTGCCACCGGCCGGGTAGGGACCATGCCCCGGCGCGCGGCGCCACCCCCCGGCTGGCGGCGCCGCGACCCCGGCTGGCGGCGCCGCGACCCCGGCGGGAAGCGCCGCGACCCCGGGAATCACTCGCTACGGCATCTCGGCGAGCCGCGCCCGCTCGTGCGCGACGTCGAAGTCCGCGCTCGGCCATTCGAGGTTCTGCCCGCGCATCGCGTCGAGCAGAAGCTCGGTGATCGCGAGCCGGGCGAACCACTTCCGGTCGGCGGGCACCACGTGCCACGGCGCGGCCTCGGTATTGGTCCGGTCCAGGACCGCCTGGTAGGCCTCCTGGTAGGCGGGCCACTTGGACCGCGAGTCGAGATCGCCCGGGTTGTACTTCCAGTACTTGTCGGGCCGGGCGAGCCGCTCGGCCAGGCGCGCCTTCTGTTCGTCGCGCGAGACCAGCATGGCGACCTTCACCATCGTGATGCCGGACTCGACGAGCTTCGCCTCCCAGGCGTTGATCTCGTCGTACCGCTTCTCCCACACGTCCTTGGGCACCAGGGAATCGACGCGGACCACGAGGACGTCCTCGTAGTGGGAGCGGTCGAAGACGCCGAGTTGGCCGGGCCGGGGCAGTGCCCGCTTGATCCGCCACAGGTAGTTGTGCCGTCGCTCCTCGGCGGTCGGCACCCCGAACGAGGTGTGCCGCACCCCGGCCGGGTCCACCATTCCGACGACGTGCCGCACGATGCCGCCCTTGCCGGCGGTGTCCATGCCCTGCAGCACCAGCAGCACCGACCGGCTGCCGTCCGATCGCCCGTCGGCGTAGAGGCGTTCCTGCAGGTCGGATAGTTCGGCGCCGTGTCCTGCGGCCAGCGCCTCGCCGACCTTGCGGTCACCGACGAAGCCGGGCGTCGAGGCGCGGTCGAACGAGTCGATGTCGAACCCGCCCGGAACGCGCAGCGCCTCCCGCGGCGGCAGCGCCCATCCGGCCGCGGCCTTGCGCGCCTTGCCGGCCGGGCTCCCGGCCGGCCTTGCCGGCCTTGCGGTCCGCCTGCTTCCCGGCCTGCCGGTCCCTGGACTGCCGCTTCGATCCCATGGCGCGAGCGTACTCACCGCTCCGTTCGACGCATCGGCACCGCGGCGGGTGATTCGGCGACGGTCGGCACGGCGGCCGGGCGGGACAGCACGACGACGCTGCGGGGCGGCAGCGCGATTCCGGCGCCGGGCTTGAAACAGGCGCCCAGCCGGTCCTCGTCCGCGGTGTCGAGCACGACCGTCCACTCCTCGCCGTAGTGCGGTCCGGGCACCGTGAACGTCAGGTCGCCGTCATGGGCGCTGAGCAGGAGCAGGAAGGAATCGTCGACAATCGGTTCGCCCCGGCGGTCGGGTTCGGGAATGCGGTCGCCGTTGAGGAAGATCATCACCGAGCGGGCGTACGCGTGATCCCAGTCCACCGCGTCCATCGGCGAGCCCGTGAGGTCGAGCCATTCGATGTCCGGGACGGGCGCGCCGTCGGGCCCCGTCGCCGGCGCCGGGTCCGCGGGGCGCCGGCTGTCGCCGTCGCGGCCCTCGTAGAACCGACGCCGGTGCAGCAGCGGGTGGTCCCGGCGCAGCCGGACCAGCCGGCGGGTGAACTCGAGCAGCGCGCGCCGCTCGTCGTCGAGGTGCCAGTCCATCCAGGTGATCTCGTTGTCCTGGCAATAGCCGTTGTTGTTGCCGCGCTGCGTGCGGCCGATCTCGTCCCCGTGGGCGAGCATCGGCACGCCCTGGCTGAGCAGCAGCGTGGCGAGGAAATTCCGGCGCTGCCGGGCCCGCAGGGCGCGGACGTCGGCCTCGTCGCTCGGGCCTTCGACGCCGCAGTTCCAGGACCGGTTGTGGCTTTCCCCGTCCCGGTTTTCCTCGCCGTTGTCCTCATTGTGCTTGCTGTTGTAGGACACGAGGTCGGTCAGCGTGAAGCCGTCGTGCGCGGTGACGAAGTTGATCGAGGCGATCGGCTTGCGGCCCGTGTGCTCGTACAGGTCCGACGAGCCGGTCAGTCGGCTGGCGAACTCCGGCAACGTGGACGGCTCGCCGCGCCAGAAGTCGCGCACGGTGTCCCGGAAGCGGCCGTTCCATTCGGTCCACAACGGCGGGAACCCGCCCACCTGGTAGCCGCCGTCGCCCAGGTCCCACGGCTCGGCGATCAACTTGACCTGGGAGATCACCGGGTCCTGGTGCACGATGTCGAAGAACGCCGACAGCCGATCCACCTCGTGGAACTGCCGGGCGAGGGTGGCGGCGAGGTCGAACCGGAACCCGTCCACATGCATCTCGGTGATCCAGTACCGCAGCGAATCCATGATCAGTTGCAGCACCTGCGGGGAGCGCATGAGCAGCGAGTTGCCCGTGCCGGTGGTGTCGAAGTAGTGTCGCTGATCGCCGTCGACCAGTCGGTAATAGGCGGCGTTGTCGATGCCGCGGAAGGACAGCGTCGGGCCCAGGTGATTTCCCTCGGCGGTGTGGTTGTAGACGACGTCGAGGATCACCTCTATGTCGGCCTCATGCATCGCCTTGACCATGGCCTTGAATTCGGCCACCTGCGCGCCTCGGGTGCCGTAGGCGGCGAACCCGCCGTGCGGGGCGAAGAAGCCGATCGTGTGGTAGCCCCAGTAATTCACCAGGCCGCGCGCGGTCAGGCTCGGGTCGGTGACGAACTGGTGTACCGGCATCAATTCGACGGCGGTCACCCCGAGCGAACTCAGGTGGTCGATGACGGCGGGGTGCGCCATCCCCGCGTACGTTCCCCGCAGCTCGGCGGGCACACCGGGGTGCCGCATGGTCATGCCCTTGACGTGTGACTCATAAATCACACTGTCGTGATAATCACGCATCGGCGGCCGGTCGTGCGCCCAATCGAAATACGGATTGACGACGACGCCGACCATGGTGTGCCCGGCCGAATCGGCCGTATTCAGCGCGGTCTCGTCGGGCCGGCCCGGCTGGTAGGAGAACAGCGACGGATCACCGTCGATAACACCGTCGATCGCCTTGGCGTACGGGTCGAGCAGGAGCTTGGCCGGGTTGCATCGATGCCCGGACTCCGGCTCGTAGGGACCGTGGACCCGGTAGCCGTAGCGCGTGCCCGGCCCGATGGCGGGCAGGTAGACGTGCCAGACGTGCGCGTCGACTTCGGTGACGTTGATCCGGTTTTCGGTGCCGTCGTCGCTGATCAGGCACAGTTCAACTCGTGTGGCGACGGATGAGAAGAGGGCAAAGTTGGTGCCCGTCCCGTCGTAGCTCGCGCCCAGGGGATAGGGGCGTCCCGGCCAGGTCTGCATCCGGCAAGGATGTCACGAGGTGGTGCGGGCGCTCGGCGGCTGCTCAATTCGGGTGTGTTGGGCGGATCTCGGTTGGGACACGCCGTACTCGTGGCAGACCTCAGTCACGAGGGCCTCGAACGCGGCGGGGGCAAAGCGGCGAAGCAGCTCCGGCACATCCCGCAGCGGCGAGAGAACGATGATCCGAAGCAGCACCGGCGGCAATTCGCTCGTCTTGCCCTGAGCGGCCATCGTGTGCGCGATGGTGCGCAGGGCGTGGGCCTGTTGCTCCGGGTTGGTGATCTCGGCGGCCAACGCGGTGGCGTCGCGAAGCAGTTCGCCGGCCCGCCGGGTGTCGCCCTGCTGGGCGGTCGTTGCGGCGATGGTGCTCAAGGCTTGGGCGCGTTCCCACGGGTCGGTGATGCCGGCGGCCAGTTCGCCGGCCCGCCGGATATCGCCGTTGTCTGCGATGCGTTGCGCGACGGTGGCAAGGATCTGGGCGCGTTCCCACCGGTTGGTGATAGTGCCGGCGAGGGCGGTGGCGGTGCGGAGCAGTTCGCCGGCGTGGCGGGTGTCGCCGCGGGCCCCGACGGCTTGTGCGATGGCCGTCAACGTGCGGGCCCGAAGCTGCGGGTCGGCTATGGTGCCGGCCAGTTCAGTGGCCCGGTCGGTGTCGCCATTGGCCGCGATGGTCTGTGCGATGGCGCTCAGCGTCCGGACCCGCGCCCGCGGGTTGTTGATGCCTGCGGCCAGTTGGCCGGCCCGGTCGGTGTCGCCCTTTTCCGCGATGGCTTGTGCGATGGCGCTCAGCGCCCGGGCCTGCAACCAAGGTTCGTTGATTGCGGCGGCCAGTTCGCCGGCGCGGTCGATGTCGCCTTTTTCCGCCATGGTTTGTGCGATGGCGCTCAGCGCCCGGGCCTGCACCTGCGGGTCGGTGATGCCGGCGGCCAGTTCGCCTGCGCGGTCGGTCTCGCCGCCGGCCGCCATGGCTTGTGCGATGGCGCTCAGGGCATGGGCCTGTTCCTTGGGGTCGGCGATGCCGGCGGCGAGCGTGGTGGCGTCGCGGAGCAGTGCGGCGGCCGGTTCGATGTCGGCGTTGGTCGCGATGGTGTGTGCGATGGCGCTCAGCGCCTGGGCCTGTTCCTCGGGGTCGGCGATGCCGGCGGCGAGCGTGGTGGCGTCACGGAGCAGTGCGGCGGCCGGTTCGACGTCGGCGTTGGTCGCGATGGTGTCTGCAATGGCGCTGAGCGCCTCGGCCTGCGCCCGGAGGCTGGTGAAAGTGGCCGCCAACTCGGCGGCCCGATCCGTCTCGCCGTTCGCCGCCATGGCTTGGGCGACGGCGCTCAACGTCCAGGCGAGTTCCTCGGGGTCGGCGATGCCGGCGGCGAGTGTGGTGGCGTCGCGGAGCAGTGCGGCGGCCCGGTCGGTCTCGCCGGTCGTGGCCATCGTGTGTGCGATGGCGCTCAGCGCCTCGGCCTGCAACCACGGGTCGGTGATGGTGCCGGCCAGTTCGGTGGCCCGGTCGGTCTCGCCGGTCGTGGCCATGGTGTGTGCGATGGCGCTCAGCGCCTCGGCCTGCAACCACGGGTCGGTGATGGTGCCGGCCAACTCGGTGGCCCGGTCGGTCTCGCCGGTCGTGGCCATGGTGTGTGCGATGGCGCTCAGCGCCTCGGCCTGCAACCACGGGTCCGTGATGGTGCCGGCCAACTCGGTGGCGTCGCGGAGGAGTTCGGCGGCCCGGTCGGTCTCGCCGTTGGCCGCGCCCGCGTGTG
The DNA here is from genome assembly GCA_031552185.1 of Cellulomonadaceae bacterium. Taxonomy (GTDB): domain Bacteria; phylum Actinomycetota; class Actinomycetes; order Actinomycetales; family Cellulomonadaceae; genus JAVBMU01. Next base: position 38,199 of record JAVBMU010000013.1, read on the forward strand.
CGATGGCGCCCAGCGCGTGGGCTTGCGCCCACGGGTTGGCGATGGTGGCGGCAAGTTCGGCGGCCCGATCGATCTCGCCGTTGGCCGCGCCCGCGTGCGCGATGGCGCTCAGCGCCTGGGCCCGCAGCTGCGGGCCGGGGATGGTGGCGGCAAGTTCGGCGGCCCGATGGATCTCGCCGTTGGCCGCGATCGTGTGTGCGACGGCGCTCAGTGCCCGGGACTGCTCCTCGGGGTCGGGGATGGCAGCGGCGAGTGTGGTGACGTCGCGGAGCAGATCCTCGGCCCGGTCGGTCTCGCCCTGGGCGGCCATGGCGTGTGCGATGGCGCTCAGCGCCTGGGCCTGTTCCAGCCGGCCGGTAATGCCGGCGGCCAGTTCGGCGGCCCGGTCGGTTTCGCCGTCGGCCGCGATGGTTGCGGCGATGGTGCACAACGTCCGGGCCCGCGTGTGCGGGTCGGTAATGCCGGCGGCCAGTTCGGCGGCCCGGTCCGGGTCGCCGTCGGCCGCGATGGTTGCGGCAATGGTGCTCCACACCCGTGCCTGTACCCCTCGGTCGGCGATGGTGGCGGCCAGTTCGCCGGCCCGGTCGGCCTCGCCCCTCGCGACCATGGCGTTTGCGATGGCGCTCAGCGCCTGAGCCTGCGCCCACGGGTTGGTGATGGTGGCGACGAGCCGGATCGCGCGTTCGTCCTGTCCGAGCAGCACCCAGACCGCCGCGAGTGGAGCCGGGAGATCGCCGGTGCGGCTTCGCAACTGGTGTCGGCGAAAGGCAAGAACTGCGGCGTCGGGGAGGTCTCGGTCGTTCTCGCCCGTCAACCCGCTCAGCGCCAGGTCGATCTCGTGCAGGGCGCTTCCGTCGGTGCCGGTCAGCTCGAGCAGCCGTTCATCTCGAACTCTGTCGATGGCGATTGCGACAAGACGCGCGATCTCCCCACGGGCGACCAGGAGTTCCGGGTATCCCATGAGCAGGTACTCGGGCGTGTCCTCGGGCCAGCCGCGCGCGGCGTAGCCGTCGGCCCAAGTGTCGATCACGTCGCGCCAACGGCGGGTCGTCGTCGGCTTGACTCCCTTGCGTGCGGCCTCGGCAATGAGGTCATGAGCGAAGATGAACCCAGGGGAGGCGTCGGCCCGCCACGGACTCGGCCGGGTCATGAGGCTGGCGCTCCGGTGGGAGACGAGGTTGTCCGAAACCTCGAGCGGATCCGCCTCCATTCCGGAGAGGTCGATGAGTTCGACAAGTTCGTCGCTGGTCAAAGGGGCACTTGCGGCGACGAGAAGCTCGAGGATCGCCCGCCCGACCGGGGTTCGGCGCACGTCTCGAAGCGATTCCTCCGCTCGCTCCTTCGTTGCCGTGGCGTGGGCGGAGGTGGTGAGCCGGTGGCGATACCTCGGCTCCCGCACCGGATGGTCGTCGGGCACATCGATGGGGACCTCGGGATTCCACCGCCCGGCCACGAGGACCCGCAGCCCTGAATCCGACTCGCGAGGCAGCAGCGAGACGATGCTCGGGAGTCCGCTGTCCGGGCGGGCGCCGACGTCCTCGTCCAGCCCGTCCACGAGCAGCACGAGTCGCCGCCCCGCCTGCGCGCAACCATGTGCCGCCGCGGCGAGCAGTCCCCAGTAGTGGGCGACCCGGGTCGATTCGTTGGTGTGCGACGGCATGGGCGCGCCGAGTCCGGCCAACTGCTCCATCACCACCTCGAGGTACGCGTTGGAGTCGTTCTCCGTGCTGATGCGGCGACGGATGAAGAACGCCACAACATCGACGCCCGCCGGCGGGTGCAGAGCGAACCACGCCATGAGCGCCGTCTTCCCCGCCCACGGTTCTGCGCGCCACCACAGATATGGCGGCGCGTCGTCATCCGTACAGAACACTCGCATCCGGTCGAGTTCCGCCTCGCGATCCAGCAGGACCTCGGGGCTGATCTCCGTCACCTGACGGGCGTAGGACGACCACACCGGCGCTTTCGGGCCGGGCAGTATCGCCAGGTCGTTCGGCCCGACACCCGACCTGGCTAGCGAGGGTCCGGCGGCACTCCGAAGTGCAGACCGCCCTCGACCCGCTCGACGTTGAAGACCTGCTCGGCCCGCTGGATCTGTTGCCCCGCCCCCGGGCCTGCGTAAGAATCCCGCCCGGCGACGTGGTATCCGGTCCCCGCGAGCAAGACGGCGCCCTGCGGAAGTAGCAGGATCTCATCGAGAATGCCCCGCAGTTCGCCGTCGAACTCTGGGTCGGTGGTCGTGAGGGCGTGCACTGCGGCCTCGATCTCGGTGCGCGTCGTCGGGGTCAGGGCGCCCGCAGCCGCGATCTCGGTGTCCACTTTCTGGACCGCCGTCTTCCCGAGTCGCTTCGCGATGGCGGCGCGCAACTTGTCCAATGCCTTTCCCAGTGCGTCGTCGACCTGTCCGTCCACCGCCTCAGTGATGCGCCGGCCGGCCCAGACCAGGGCTGCCAGGACGGCTGCTTCGATCACCACATCTGCCTCCTTCCTGACCAGAACGGACGTCTGTCTCAATTATGCCAGGCCGGCCCGCGCGATTCCCTGTCGTGCTGATGCCCAGCGTGTCCGGCCCGCCGGGTGAATGGGCCGCCGGACCGGTGCTCGGGACGCTCGTCGCTGCGCGGGGGACCGAGGGGTACGTGCACTCGCTCCCCGAACCTGATAGACCCGAGGTATGACAGAGCCCGGCGCGCCCACCGACCCCAAGGGCGACCCCCATACCGATCGCATCGGCGGTTCCCCGGCCGACCGCTACGCCACCGATGTGAACGAAGCCGACATCGCGACCGCAAAGATCGCGCCCGCCCCACGGCCCGCCGACGCCCACGGCGACGTGCTGGCCGGGGGCGATGCCACGAAGGCGCCGTCGTCCCTCACCGCGGCGGAATGCCGGCCGATCGCCGGCGCCTCGAGCGGCACGTCCTGGGACGACCCGGACGGCCTGTAGGCCGGCTCCGTTGAGGCAGGGCAGCTCAGTCGGGACGGCCGGCTCAGTCGGGACGGCCGGCTCAGTCGGGACGGCCGGCTCAGTCGGGCCGGCCGGCTCAGTCGGGCCGGCCGGCTCAGTCGAGGCGGGGCAGCCGATCCGCGGCGACGGCGATCAGCCGGGGCATGCCCGCGGGCGCGACGCCGGACAGGGCGAGGTAGCGGGCCTCGGCGCGGTGCAGCCGGATGTGTTCGTCGACGGTCCAATCCGGCCCGTTGGTCAGCGTCATGCCGCACGAGCAATCAATGCTCACCCGGCCGGAGGCGTCGTGCCGAACCCTGCCAATAGTGACGTGCGACACCCGGGCCTGCGACTTTGCCCGCCGCATCGCCCGGCTGACGGGTTCCGAAGTCGGCGATGTGGCGTCGTTCACGGAATGAGCCTAGGCGCCCGATCGGCGTCCGGCCGCGTGGTAGGTTGCGGACGACGACCTGCGCGCCGCCCGAATTCCGGATCAATCCGGCGGGTGCGGGAGGTCGTCACCTGTGCGCGATCGATGAAGAAGACGCAGGGAGTTGAGGCATGAGGATCGGTATTCCACACGAGTCCCGCGCCGGTGAGCGGCTGGTCGCCGCGACTCCGAAGACGGTCGGTCAGCTGGTTGCCCTGGGGTACGACGTCGTCGTGCAATCGGGTGCCGGGGCGGGCGCGACTTTCTCCGACGAGGCCTATGCGGCCGCGGGGGCGACTATCGGTGACAAGACCCAGGTTTGGGCTAGTGACATTGTGACGGCGGTGAATGCGCCGACGGCCGCCGAGATCGCGGCGATGACGCCGGGATCGACTCTGATCGCAATGCTCGGCCCGGCGGCGAACCCGGACGGCATCACACCATTCGTCGAGCGCGGGGTCACGGCCCTCGCGTTGGACGCGGTGCCACGCATCTCCAGGGCGCAGGCGCTGGATGTGCTGTCGACCCTCTCGAACGTCGCCGGCTACCGCGGCGTGGTCGAGGCGGCCGAGGAGTACGGCGGGATGTTCGGCGGCCAGGTGACCGCCGCGGGCAAGACGCCGCCCGCCAAGGTGTTCGTAATCGGCGGCGGCGTGGCGGGTCTGGCGGCGATCGGGACGGCGGCCAGCCTCGGTGCTCAGGTCCGCGCCTTCGACGTGCGGCCCGAGGCGTCCGAGGAGATCGAGTCCATGGGCGCGACGTTCGTGCGCGCGGAGGCCGCCCAGCAGGAGGTCTCCGCGGACGGCTACGCCCGGGCGCTGACCGTCGACCAGGAACGCGCGACGGCCGAGATGTACGCGCGGGAGAGTGCCGACGCGGACATCGTGGTCACCACGGCTCTGGTCCGGGGCCGGGCGCCGCGCACGATCACGGCCGAGATGGTGGCCGCGATGCGGCCCGGCTCCGTGGTGGTCGACCTGGCGGCGTCGGGCGGCGGCAACTGCGAATCGACCGTGCCGGGCGAGAAGATCGTCACACCGAACGGCGTGACCGTGCTCGGTTGGACCGACCTCGCGGGCCGGATGCCGCAGCACACCTCACAGTTGTTCGGCACCAACATCGTCCACCTGATGAAGCTGCTCACGCCCGGCAAGGACGGGCAACTGGTGCTCGACTTCGAGGACCAGGTGCAGCGGGGGATGACGGTCGCCCGGGCCGGCGAGCTGCTGTGGCCGCCGCCGCCCGTGGCAGTGAGCGCGGGGGCGGCGAAGGTCGCGCCCAAGGACCCGAAGGTCGCCGCCGCGGAGGCCGCCGAGCAGGCCCGGATCGACGCCGAGCGGGCGGCGAGCCGCAAGCGGCGGAACACGATTCTGATGACGGTGGGCGCGGTTGCCCTGACGCTGGGCCTCGCCGCCGGCGGGACAGAGCTGCTGGCGGCGATGACGGTCTTCATCCTCGCCGTCTTCGTCGGCTACTACGTCATCTCGAACGTCAGCCACTCGCTGCACACGCCGCTGATGGCCCAGACCAACGCGATCTCCGGAATCATCCTGGTCGGGGCGCTCCTGCAGATCGGGCAGGATGATCTGCTCGTGACCGTGATCGCCTGCATCGCCGCGGCGGTCGCCAGCATCAATATCTTCGGTGGCTTCCTCGTCGCGAACCGCATGATCCGCATGTTCCGGAAGGACGTCTGATGAACCTGGATACCGCGTCCTCAGCCGTCTACGTTCTTGCGGCCGTTCTGTTCATTCTGTCCCTGGCCGGGCTGTCCCGGCCGGAGTCCGCCCGGCGGGGCAACGTGCTCGGCATGATCGGCATGGCCCTCGCGTTGGCCGCGACCGTCGCGCGGGCGCTCGACGAGAGCGAGCGCTCGGCCGCCGTCACCGCCGGCCTGATCGCGGTGGTGTTGGTGATCGGCCTGGTGATCGGGTTCCTGCGGGCGGCTCGCGTCGAGATGACGCAGATGCCCGAGATGATCGCCATCCTGCACAGCTTCGTCGGCATCGCGGCCGTGCTGGTCGGCTTCGGTTCCTTCCTCGTCGATGATCCCGACGCCGTGCACCTGACCGAGGTCTTCCTCGGCGTCTTCATCGGTGCGATCACGTTCACCGGCTCCGTGGTGGCCTATCTCAAGCTCGCCGCGAGGATCTCCTCCGCGCCGCTGATGCTGCCGTCCCGCAACACGCTGAACGCCGGGGCCGTCGTCGTCAGCCTCGGCCTGATGGCCTGGTTCATTCCCACCCACTCGGTGGTGCCGCTGATTCTCATGACGGTGATCGCCCTGGTCCTGGGGTGGCACCTGGTGGTCGCCATCGGCGGGGGCGACATGCCCGTGGTCGTGTCGATGCTCAACTCGTACTCGGGGTGGGCGGCCGCCGCGGCCGGCTTCATGCTGAACAACGCCCTGCTGATCGTCACCGGTGCCCTGGTGGGCTCCTCCGGTGCGATCCTCTCGTACATCATGTGCAAGGCGATGAACCGGTCGTTCATCTCCGTCATCCTCGGCGGCTTCGGCGTCGAGGAGGGCTCCACCGCCGCGGATGGCCGTGAGTACGGCGACCACACCGAGGTCAAGGCGCCCGACGTCGCCGACATGCTCAAGCAGGCGAAGTCCGTGGCGATCGTCCCCGGCTACGGCATGGCCGTGGCCAAGGCACAGTACCCCGTCGCCGAGTTGGTTTCCCGGCTCCGGGCCAACGGGACCACGGTACGGTTCGGGGTCCACCCCGTGGCCGGACGCCTGCCCGGGCACATGAACGTGCTGCTGGCCGAGGCGAAGGTGCCGTACGACATCGTGCTGGAGATGGACGAGATCAACCCGGACTTCCCGGACACGGATGTCGTCCTCGTCATCGGGGCGAACGACGTCGTGAACCCGGACGCCCTCGAGGACCCGGGTTCGCCGATTGCCGGCATGCCGGTGCTCGAGGTGTGGAAGGCCGAGCAGGTCATCGTCTTCAAGCGGTCGATGGCGACCGGATATGCGGGCGTGCAGAACCCGCTGTTCTTCCGGCAGAACACGGCCATGCTGTTCGGTGACGCCAAGGCCCGCGTGGACGACATCCTCAGCGCGCTGTAGCACGGGCGCCGGCCGGCACGGCGCGCCGGCACGACGAGGCGGGCCGACCTCACGGGTCGGCCCGCCTCGCGGTCTCGGGGGCCGGACGAGACGGGCGACTGTGGAAAAGGCGCCGCGTACTTGGGCGGCAGCGCTCCAATTGCTAGAGTTCGCTCGTATCCAACTGTATCCGAGCATGGAGCGCCTCATGCCTGACCGGCCAATCGTGAGTTTTGTCCTCCCCGTGTACAACGAAGTTCTCGGGATCGACCGCTTCTTCGGTGAGTTGCAGACCGCGATTCAGCCCCTGGAGGGCCGGTATGAGTTCGAGTTCGTCTTCGTCGACGACGGCAGCACTGATGGTTCGTCCAAAGCCCTGACCGCCATATTCGAGCGCGATCCGCGGGCCATCGTCGTGGATTTCTCCCGCAATTTCGGTCATCAGTTGGCGGTCACGGCGGGGCTCGACGTGGCCCGGGGCGACGCGATCATCATCATGGACACCGACCTGCAGGACCCGCCCGGCGTGTGCCTGGAGCTGATTGAGCGTTGGGCGGCCGGCGTCGACGTCGTCTACGCCCAGCGCCGATCCCGCCAGGACGGCGCCCTGAAGCGTCTCACCGCCCACGTGTACTACCGAATGCTCGCCCGGCTCTCCACGATCGAGATCCCCCGGGACACCGGCGACTTCCGGCTGATCAGCCGGCGGGTGGCCGATCAACTGCGCAAATACCGCGAGGCGAATCGTTACGTGCGCGGCATGGTGGCCGACGTCGGCTTCCGCCAGGAAGCGGTGCAGTTCGATCGCGATCCGCGGTTCGCCGGGGAGACCGGGTACTCGCTCGCCAAGATGCTGCGGCTCGCCGCCGATGGAGTCCTGGGGTTCTCGACCAAACCCCTGCAACTCATCTCGCGGCTCGGCGTGAGCATCTCGGTCTTCAGTGTCCTGGTCCTGCTCTACGTGGTCGGCGTCAAGATCTTCGACCCGCAGGCCGCGATCCCGGGCTGGGCGTTCCTGTCCGTCGGGGTATTTCTCCTCGGCGGGGTGCAGATCTCGATGCTGGGCGTCCTCGGGGGATACATCGGGCGTATCTACGTCGAGGCGCAGGACCGACCGCTCTACGTGGTGCGTTCCGTCCTCTCGGCCCGGCCGCTGCAGATGGCCGACCGCGCGTTGCCGCGCGAGTTGCGGTGACCAGCACCACGAGGAGGGTCGGCAACTTCGCAGCCATCGGGGTGGTCAACACCCTGATCGACCTCCTCGCCTTCGTGGCGCTGCGGGCGGCGGGGCTGCCGGTCCTCGGCGCCAACGCGATCTCGACGACGGCGGGGCTTGCGTTCAGCTTTGTCGCCAATCGCCGCTTCACCTTCGGCGACCGGACCGGGCGGCCGGCGCGGCAATTCCTGCTCTTTCTGGGCGGGACCGGCTTCGGACTGTGGGTGTTGCAGCCTGCGATGATCCTCGGCGTCGGCCAGGTGATGTCGAGCCGGGGCGACCCGGGGGAGCCGGCGCTGCTGTGGATCCCCAAGCTGGCGGGGATCGCTTGCGGCGCGGTCTGGAACTACCTCTTCTATGACCGGGTCGCCTTCCGGGTGACCACCGTCCGGCCGGGGGCCGAGCCGGTGCCCGAGCCGGCCGAGCCGGCGGCCGAGCCGGCGCCCGAGCCGGCGCCGGTGCCCGAACCGGACCGGCGGAGGCCGGGCCTCGGGATACCCGGCGTCGGCTGGATTCCGGCCGGCGTCGCGACCCTCGGTTGCGGCGCGCTGCTGGTGGCCCACGACACGCCGGTGCGCGCGGTCGCGGCGGCCCTCGCCTACTACGTCCTGCTGGTCGCGCTGCCGGGCACGTTGCTGTGGCGGCTGTTTCCGGTCCGGCCCCGGTCGCTGCTCGAACAGGTCGCGGTCGGTTCCGGGCTTGCGTTGGCTGTCCAGGTTCTGCTGCGCTGGCTCCTCTCGGCCGCCGGCTTGCAGTGGCTGACACCGCTGTGGGCGGTCGCGACCGTCGTCGTCGTCAGCACCGTGCCCCGGCTGCGCCGTGTCTGGCGATACGAGGGGCCGACCGGCGGACGCGCGCTGCCATGGGCCGTCGCGGGCGCCGCCGGTGTCGCGGGGTGGGTGATCGCGAACGACGCCTTCCGGACGAATCCGATCGCGCCGATTCCAGGGTGGTCGGGCCAGTTCTATCCGACTGCGCCGTACGTGGACATGCCGTTCCAGCAATCCCTCGTGTGGGCGGTGGACCGGCCGTGGCCGCTGACCTACCCCTACGTGCCGGACACACCGTTGCGGTATCACATCATGGTGTACGAGCACCTCGCGGACCTGCACCAATGGACCGGCGCCGATCTGACCCTCGTTGTGTTCCGCCTGCACACGCTTCCGCTGACGGTGCTGAGCATCGCGCTGTGCGGGGTGCTCGCGGCGCGGCTTGCCCGGTCCGCGGCCGCGGGCGCGCTCGGCGCGGTCCTGGGCGCGCTCGCGGGACCGTGGTCGGCCTACGGCTGGTCGGCCACGCCGTTTTGCGACGCCGGCTTCCTGAACTTGGGCACCTTCCGCAGCCCGACCCAGACGTTCGGCGAACCGCTCTTCCTGGCGCTCCTGTTCGTGGTGTGCCTGCTGCTGGTTCCGACCGAGCGGCGCCGGAGCCTGTTCGGGCCGGCCGCGGTGCTCGCCCTGGCCGCCGCGGGTGCGAAGGCGACGTTCCTGCCCATCCTGCTCTGCGGAGTTGCGCTGGCGGGGGTGGCCGCGCTGATCTGGAACCGACGCGACGTCCTGCGGTTGGCGATTGTCGGCGTGCTCGCGGTGGTCGTCTTCGGGCTGGCGATGGCGCTGGTGACCGGGACCAGTTCGCGCTCGCTCGAACTCGGCGACGGTCGACAGCTGCTGAGTCGGATGCAGGTGGGCCGGGTGATCGGCGACCTGACCGGGTTCCGGGTGTTGCTGGTGGCCCTCGTCCTGGTCGCGGTCGCGTGGTTCGCGGCCATGGTCGGCGTCGTCTTCCTGGTGCGTTGGGCGTATCGGGACCTTCGAATGTGGCTGCTGCTCGGCGTTGCCCTGGGCGGGGGATGCGCCGCCGTCGCGGGCCAACACCCGGGGCTCAGCCAGCTGTACTTCCTGCGATCGGCGTGGCCGGTCTTCGGGATCTTGTCCGCCTGGGGGATCGCCGTGGCGTGCCGGCGCAGCGGCCTGTCCACCCGGCGGACGCTCGCCGTGGCAGGCGGCGGTCTGCTTGCCGGCGTCGGCGCGACGGCGGTGGTGCGCTTGGGCACCGGCACGCGGCCCGCCGACGGCTCCGGAGCGGGCGGGACGCTGGTCCAGCCGGTCCTGGTGCTGCTCGCCGTGATTGCGGTGCTCGGCGTCGCCGCGGCGCTCGTTCCGGGTCTGGTTCGCGCCCGCTCCAGGCTGGGGCGGGCCGGCCCGATGCGGGCTGCCCGCCCCGGGGTCGTCGCCGCGCTCGTCCTGACGACTGCGGTCGCCGGCGGGACTCTGCTCGTGCATTCGCCGAACGGCCGGCTCGGCCTCGAGGAGGACGCGAGATTCGACGGTCCGGCCATCGCGCCCGAGGAGGCGCAGGCAGGGCGATGGATTCGGGCGCACGCGGGACCGGACGATCTGATCGCGACGAACGCGCACTGCTTGGACCGCGGCGATCCGATGCTGGGCTGCGACGCCCGGCGGTTCACTCTCGCCGCGCTCACCGAGGTACCCGTTCACGTCGAGGGGTGGTCCTACAGCAACCCGGCACCCAAGGTGGCACCCCATTTCACGGACCGGGGGCCGTTCTGGGATCCGGACTTGCTGAAGAACAACGATGCCGCGTTCTACCGACCGACCGTGGCCACGGTGTCCGCGCTGCGAGCCCGAGGTGTCCGCTACCTCGTCGTCGACCGCCGGGTCCATCCGGAGAGCCGCGAACTCCCGCGGTTCGCCAGCAAGGTCGTGGACCGCGGGATCATCGCGGTCTACGAGATCGGCGGGTAGCGGCCCCATCGGCCCGCCGTGGGATTTGAATGCGTGGGATCCGAATGCGTGGGATCTGAAAGCGTGGGATCTGATAGGGGAGAGGGCAGCATGCTGGGTCAGTTCACCGCCGTGGCCGGAATCCTGCTCGGCCTGTTCTTGCTCGGCTTGATCGTTGTGATTGTCTGGCTTGCCCGCCAGCTTGTGAGCGCGCGGCACGGGCCGGCGCCGGCTTCGGCCGGGGCGTCGTCGGGCCCGGCAGCGTCGGTCCGCGCCCCGAGGACGCCGCGCAAGACCCTCGATCACCGGCTCGCGTCGGGGGAGATCACCATCGAGGAGTATCGGGTCCTGCTCGGCGAACTGTCCCGCGGAGCCGCGCCTGACGAGGTAGATCCGCGCGGGTCGAGGTAGATCCGCGCGGGCGCATGGGAACGCTGCCGGCGACCGGACGGATCTACCTCGGGGGTGGGCTGCCCCGCTCGGGCTTATCTACCCCGAGTCAGGGGGTGGTCACCGGCCGGCGTCGCCCACGACGTCGCGGGTCCAGTCGGCGTAAGCCAGGAGCGCGGCGCCCACAATGGCGCCCCGCCCGCCGTAGGCGGCGGCGGCGAGCCGCGGTGGCTCGACGACGCGCACCCGGTCCCCGAGCGCCGCCACCAGCGGCTCCAGGAGGGCGGCGCCGGCCTCGACGACGCCGCCGCCGATGACGACGACCGGCGTCGCGCTCATGAGGACGAGGTTGACCAACCCCTCGGCGAGGGCCGCGACGGCCTGTCCCCACACCAGGTCGGCGACCGGGTCCAGACCCAACCGGGGGACCACCTCGCGCGCGCCCGGCACCGTCGGCCCGCCGGTCAACTCGTACCGCTGCGCGATGGCGAGTGAGGACGCGAGCGTGACCACACACCCGTTGCCGCCGCAGCCGCATCGCGGATCCGCGCGCACGCTCAGGTGACCGAGTTGTGCACACTCGCCCCGGGCTCCGATGCGCAGCCGCCCCTCGGTCACCAGGACGGCATCGATCCGGGCGCCGATCGACACGAAAGCGAAGTCGGGGAGGCCGCGCGCGGCCCCGTAGCGGTGCTCGACGACGGCCCCGGATCCCACCGCCGACGCCACCCGGACCGGAATCCGCCACACGTGGCCGAGCGCCCCGACCAGTTCCATCTTCCGCCACCCGAGGTCCCCGCCGTGGACGGCGAACCCCTTCACGGAGTCGACCAGTCCGGGGAGGACGACGCCGGCCCCGACCACCCGACCCGGCGCCCGCCGCAGCAACTCCGACCCGAGGTCCGCGACAGCGTCGCGCGCGGCCGGCCCCGGCGGGGTGGGACGCTCGATGCGCGCCAGGATCACGCCGTCCGGGGTGACGAGTTCGCCCCGGATCCCCGTGCCGCCGACGTCGATCGCGATGGCGCTGTCGACTCCCGGGACCGCGCGGCGCGGTGCGGACGGCTGCGGCGCGGACGAGGTCTTCTCGACGGCGGGAGCGGGCGGTTCGACGGGACGGCCGGGTGGCGGTTCGATGGCAGGCCCGGGCGGTTCGATGGCAGGGCGGGGCGGTTCGATGGCAGGGCGGGGCGGTCGTTCGACCGCGTTGGCCGCGAGGGTGGCGGGCTGCTCAAGCGCCGGTTCTGCCACGGTCCGCCCGCGCTGCTCGACGATGATGCCCGGCGGAAAAACGGCTGTCTGTCCGACGGCGGGCCCGGGAGGGTGAGGTCCGACCAGCGCGCCCGGCGGGAAAACCGCCGTTTGCCCGACGGCGGCCGGACCCGCCGGGCGGGGTCCGATGGCGGCGCCCGGCGGGCGGTGCCCGACGAGGGCGCCGGGCGGGAAAACGGCCGTTTGCTCGACGGCGGGGCCCGGCGGGCGGTGCGCGGCGAGGCCTCGCGGGGTGGCGCCGGACAACGGGGGCCTCGGTGGAGTGCTGCCGGTCGAGGCCGCGGGGTCACGTGGGACAGGCGCCGGCGGGACGGGCGCCGGCGGGACAGGCGCAGGCGGCGGAAAGGCACCCGGCAGCGGGACACCGGGCGGGGTGCTGCCGGGCGGGAAGCTGCGGGGTCGGGCCGCGCGACCGGGCGGAATGCTGCGGGGCAGGGTGGGACGGCCGGGGGGGATGCTGCGGGGCGGGCTACTGCCGGGCGGAACCGTGGGGTGCGTATCGGACACCGGACAAGGATGCCGCGCCGGGCCAGCCCCTGACGAACTCACCCATCCGGCGCCCGCATCCGGGGCGGTCCCTTCCTGACGTAATCGGCCGGTTTGACTGACCCAATCTGTCCGCGATGAGGCGATCTGTCCGCATCCGCGCCTGCCTCACGGGTCCGATGCAACGGATTCAAGCGATTTTTCACCCTGCACATGGCGAAGTCTTGCCCCATACTTGGCGTTACGGTCAGCGATGACCCGAATATTCCTCAACAAAACGCCTTGAAGTAGTCAACTAGGAGGAAACCGAATGATGACAACTCGCACAGGCAGGAGGCGCTACCTCGTCGTCGCGGGTGCGCTCTGCGGCCTCGTGATGGCAGGCCAGAGTGTCGCGCCGAGCGCGGCGTCCGCGACTCCCACGCCCGCCCCGTCGTCCGGACCCGTAGCGGGCGCCAACCCCGCGGCGACCGTGACGGCCGGGGCACGCGCGGCGGCCGCCAAGATCTTCCCCGGTCCGGTCCTGGATCGAAAGCTCGTCACCCAAGCAGCGCCCGACGAGTGCTACCTCAACGCCACGACGACCCCGCTGCCCATGCCCGCGAGCGGGGTGTGCCCCGCGGGGTATCGTCCGCGGGTCAACCAGAGTTATGCGTGGGGGAGCGCGCGATCGGGCGACTTCGCGTACTTCGGCACCGGGTCGAACGTCACGTGCCTCTACCCCGCGGCGGCGGGTATCCAGACCGCGCTCGATGGCGAGGACACGGCGTGCCAGATCGCAAACGGTCCCACCGTGGATCGCTACGGACCGTACCAGGGCGACATCCGGTCCCCGAGAGTGCTTCGCGTCGACTCCAGGACGGACGCGGTCACCGACATCACGCCGGATGACCCGCACCTCGACGGAGTGCTGGGTCTGCGCGGCGGAGGCGCCCACAAGGATGTTGTGATGCTCTTCGGTCCGAGGATCGTGCCGGACGGCACCATGAGGGTCGACGGCATGGCGGTCTTTGCGTTCGAGGGCAGCACCGGGCGGTATCTCGGATCGCGGATCTATCCCGAATACGCTCAGATCCGGGACACTATCGTCGCCTCCGACGGACACCTCTACGCCTCCGCCCGGCAGGCCGGCGAGTTCAATGGGCTGATCCTCAAGTGGACCGGGACGACGGGGCAACCCTTCTCCTGGCAGGTGGTCGGCAAGCTTCCCGGTAACGAAGCCGCGTACCTGGTCGAGCACAACGGCGCGATCGCGGTCTCGGGCTGGCCCTTCATCGACGCCGCAGCCGGCGGTTCGATCAAGAACGGGCCCGCAAAGGTGTGGTACGGCCCGAAGCTGCGCGCGGGCGGCCTCACCCCCGCCGATCTCAACTCGTGGCGGCCCATCTTCAGTTACGCCGACTACGACCCGGACCCGACTGCTGCGGCCTCGATCGCGTTCGGCGCTCTGGCATCCTGGCGTGGTTCGCTGTACGTCGGCACCTTCCAGATGAACGCTGTTCTCAGTTCGCTGCAGACGATATGGAGGACAGGACAACCGGCGAAGGAACAGGCCCGACTCGACGCCGCGATCGACGCCGGCCGCGCGTCGGCGCTGCTCCGATTCGATAATGTCGGCGCCACCACGGGCATCAAAAAGCAGAGTGTCACGCTGCTGTACGGCAACGTGAGGCTGCCCGTCCTGAACACAGCCACGGGCAAGTGGGTCGACAAGCCCAACAAGTTGCGACAGGCGCCCCGGTTCGGGCTGGCCGGCTTCGGCAATCCGCTGAACTACTACACCTGGCGGATGTTCGTCTTCAACGACCGGCTGTACATCGGGACGTGCGACCTGTCCGGCGCCCTCAAGGCCTATGTGCCCATCGCGTACGAGTATCTCAAGATGAGTTTCCTGACCCGTCTCTACTACGGGCGGATGGCCCCGGTGGCCGACCGATTACTCGGTGGCGCCGACCTGTGGCGGATGGATTCGCCGTCGCGGCCGGCGGTCGCGGAGGACCTGAAGGGCATGGGTTCGAAGTCGACGCACGGGCTGCGCAACGTGGTCCCCTTCGAGGACAAGGGATTCTTCTACGGGGGCATGGCCGCTGACCACAACCTGCGCGTCGGCGGCACCGACCCGGGTGGGTACCAGGTGCATCGATTCTCCGAAGGCACGGGCCGCGCCAAGATCCCGACGCCGGTGATCCCGCGCTACCTGCAACGCTGGCTGTTCGCTTTCGTGCCGGCCTGATCGACCGTCGCCTCGCCCGGGATCCGGCCCCGCCGGGTCCCGGGCGAGCGCGGTCGGCAGGGGCTACTGGACGCAGAACTCGTTGCCCTCCGGGTCCGCCATCACTGTCCATTCGCCACCCTGCTCGCGGACGTGCCGCAGCGCCGTCGCGCCCTGCTGTTCGAGCCGGGCGACGGTCGCCTCCCGGTCGCCGTCGGTGTGGACGTCGATGTGCACGCGGTTCTTGACCGTCTTGGGTTCCGGCACGCGGTTGAACAGGACTCGCCGGCCGAGTCCGGTCCCGCTCACCGGGTCGAACGGCTCGTCCGGGTGGCGGATCGCGGCGGCGTCGCGGAAGAAAAGCCGACCACGAAATTCGAGGCACTGGTCGCGGGCGACCGCGCCCGCGGCCAGCAGTTGGTCGATCAGCGCGCTGTTGTCCTCGAGCTCGTAGCCGAGCGCCTCGGCCCAGAAGGCCGCCTGGCGATGCGGATCGCCCGTATCCATGACCAGTTTCCAGCCCAGCGCCATGAGTCATCCCCTCGTCGGGTCCGCCGGTCGGCGGACTTGATCATGGTCAAGGATCGCGGCGTCGCCATCCCGATCGATGACGTCGAGGTTTCCGTGGTCGAGGGGCGGCCTGACCCCCGGCCGAACGGAACCAGGCCGGTCGACGCCGGGCACGGCCGCGCGGCGTCGGTGGCCGTCACCGTGGCCTCGGCGTCATGCCCGTGGGTTGCTGCGGCCCGGCGCGGTCGGGTCGGCCGCATCAGGCGCCCTCGGCGGCGGGGATGCCGCTGTCCAACACGATGCACGGCTCGTCGCCGACGGTCCACCCGTCGTGCCCGGGGGCGATGTCCACGACATCACCGGCGCGGATGTCGATCTCCCGGCCGTCGTCGAATCGCACGGTCATTGCGCCCGAGAGGCAGATGCCGGTGTGGTGGAGGAGGCAAGATTCGGTGCCGACCAGCGGCTTGATGTCCTGGGACCACCGCCAGCCCGGTTCGAAGACGGCTCGGCCCAAGGTGAAGTCGCCCAGCGTGACGACGTCGATGTGCCCGTGATCCTGGAAGGGCCGGCGCTCATGCGGCTCGTCGATGCTCCGTGTTCCGGACATGGCTTCCTCCGATGTCACCCGCCGCCGGCGACGCCGACGCGTCCGCGCCATCCTCACGGTAGGCCGCGCCGCCCGGCCCCGCCTCGGCGAGGCACTCCGCGCTCCGCGGCAGCGGCCGACTTGGCGGCGCGACGGCCGTTCGGCGGCGCTTCATCAACACAAAGCGAGGCCGTCCCGGATCGCTCCGGAACGGCCTTTGACCTGCGGTAATACTTGGGTGGGCGATACTGGGATCGAACCAGTGACCTCTTCCGTGTCAGGGCACTCAAGGGGCGGCCACGGATTATCGCGCGACGTCACACCCGCTGCCGCTGAGCGCCGCCGGTGGCAGCGCATCGACTTGAGTCGGCTCCCGTAGTCAGGCAGATCGTCAGGCACGCGCATCTCGTACCCAAGCTGCCTGAGCTTGGCTGCGGCTGAGCACGGCCATTGGCTGGCCCCTCCCAATCGGAGTCCCAGTTGAGCCGCAATCGGCGTCGCCCCGGCGAGTTGGAGTCACCCAACCGATGGCCAACGGACGGTCAGGACGACAGAGTCCTCGACCGCCCGCCAAGCGTGATCAACGCCGGGCCCCCACATGACGTAATCGCCGGCCCGTGTAAGTTCGGCGGTTTCCGTGGACAACTCGACGACGAAGTTGCCGGAGATCAGGACTACGACCGTTGGCCGCACATCGTCCTGGGTCCATTGCTGGCGCTCGTCGCCGGCGGGATGTGTCGACCACTTGACTTCGACGTCGCGGCTGTGCCTGACGTCCTCTTCGGCCATGAAGTGTCCGATGATCCAGCCACGGTGCTCGGGTGCATCGTTGAAAGCGTTACCGGTGTATGACAGGGAACTCATATAGCTTCCTCTAGTTCGATTGACGGAATATCTACGCGGTCGGCTCCAAATTTGCCGAGCGTTCTCAGGCCCTGCAGGAGAGCGAATAGTCCTTCGTTGCTCCATCCTGGTTCCCGCAGGAGTGACGTAATAAGCTCCGGCTGCTTCGTCGAGTACCGGCGCAACGATTCCGATTCCCAGTTCGCTTCGATGCTCCCGCCGAACCGTGCCCACCATTCTTCGTTCTCGACAACCAGTAGGGTCGATGCCTCGTAGTTCCCATTGATGAGGTTGATGCCGAGCCCAGTGCATTCGACTCGCCATTCCTCGTCACTACGGTGGTCATCAAGCCAGCGCATCGGCTCTGAAAGCCGGTCCCGATGCATCGGGTCTGCCGAGCGATTCAGCGCAACCGTCGAGTCCACATCGTGCCGCCCGAATAGCTCTTCTTCCATCTCACGCTCAACCGTCGCTGCGAGGTCGGCGTCTTCGGCCGGGTCAGAGAACGGTTCGTGGAACGCGCGCGGGATGACAGACAGGCGTCCGGCCGCGTTCAGAACCTGGCCTGAGCGCTGCTGCACGAGGAACACGTAGTCTCGGGGCCGCCGGCCCGTGGCCGGCCGAGCGATTGCAGTCAGTGTTGACGGGCCGCCGGCGCATAGTCGATTACGAAACGCTAGAACGTGGGGGAGATCGGGCAAGAATGCATCGCGAAGAGGAAGCGTCCCGGGAACGGTCGACTTGCCAGTTGCGAGCGCATCGAGCAACTCGCCTTCAAGTAGGTCGAGCGTTAGCGCGTAGGCGACGAATTCGTCAAGGCTGACCGTCCCGCTGAGCCCAGTCCGTGACGCTGCAAGCCGTGTGAGCCGGTAAAGACGTTCGTTCACCAACTGTGTGCCCGCGATGGCCACCTCAGCCAAGCGGCTCACGCCTGCGGCGGCAGTGTCAGGGCTCAGTCGGTGCGGAGGCGCATCCTCGGATGTGAATGAGAGTTGGCACTGTAACGCCTGATCGGCTGCCCGCTCGAAGGTCCATTCTGCTGAGGTCAGAATTGCGCACCGCAACAGTCCCGTGGGCGTGGCCACGGCGTAGAGGCCGTGACCCTCGGGGGGATTTCCGTAATAGCCGGCCAGCGCGGACGTTACTTCGTCGCGCTGCACCCTTGCGCGCTGGAAGGCGAGGTCTTGATGCTCGCGGCTACGAGTTTCGTGGACTTTCGGCCGGACCCTCTTCCACGCGGTCCCCGGTACCCAGCCAGCGTGCCTGTCCAGCCAGTCAAGCGCTTCCGTGAGGTTCCGGTCGGTCAGGGCCGGGCCGTCGCTGACGGCCGCCTCCGGGTGACTCGGGCGTACGCCCTGTGTCCCGCCAGTTCCTTCAAATCGCTCCCGCTCGCTCTCGGTCGACCTTGCCAGGAGCGTGTCAAGTGCGCGCTGCATCTCCGGCATCGGGACAACGTCCGGATCGGCGTTCCACCGTGCGACGGTCCGGACGGAGGCGCCGAGGCGCCCTGCGAAGGCCTCGTTCGACATCCGCAGGGCGCCCCTCAACGCGCTCGCCTGGGCACCGTTCCACTTCTCGACTGCGTTCATCTCCATCCTTCGCTTCGCTGGATGCCACCGCCGTGTCACTGCGGGGTCACGTCAACGTCACACAACCGTCATTTCGCGCCGTCGCGAGTCAGCCTTGGATGGCTTCATGGCTGGTCAACGGTGGTGTGAGGCGTTACGCGTCGGTGCCGCGCTTCGGCCCCGGAGCGGCTGGCGGGATGCCGTTGTCGCGTGCAATTCGCCGGACGTAGGCCGCGGTGAACGGCGAGAGCGCAACAACCTCTGTCGGTCCGACGCCAGCTCGAAGGGCCGCGACGACCGCCTCGACAACCTCGCGCCGCGCGTCGCCATGCGCTGCTTCGGTCTTCCGGTATCGCTCATTTGCCGCGATCAGCTCGCGGCGCGCGTCATTGGTCACGGATACAGCGTATCCGAACACGGTTGCGCAACGTACTCGTTTCCCGTACGGTGGAGCGCAACCTAGCAGCGCTAGTGAGGGGCGCATGTACAGGCGTGACATGTAAACGCTCAGTCCAGAGGAGGGCTGTTCTTGTGGTGACGTTTCCGTTGTTCCTGGTGATGGCCGTGTTGGCCGTGGTGTACGCGAAGGTCCGTAAGGGTGTGGGCTTCGCGATTTTCGTCGGGTGTCTGCTCGGGTTGACGTTGGCGTCGACCGAG
>JAVBMU010000075.1:0-5237 GCA_031552185.1 Cellulomonadaceae bacterium
GGCCGCGCCCGAGGCTCGCCCGGGCGGCGGGGCCGACGGCCCGCGCGCCGCCCCCGCGGGCACCGTGCTCAGGCCCGCCGCTGCCGGCAGGGGAACGCGACCCGATGGTGCGGCGCTCGGTCGGATCCACGACGGTCGGCCCCTCCTCCTCATGGCGATCGGGTTCTCGGCGGTCGGTTTCTCGGCGGTCGGTTTCTCGTTGGTCGGCTCTTCGGCGGTCGGGCCGGCGATCCTGCGGTCGATCGGCGGTCGGCGCGGGTCCGACCGGTAGGAGCAGCGCCCGGGCCGGCTCCCCGGCCGGCTCCCGGACGACGGCAGTCACCTGGGGGAGCCTCCCCGCGTCCGACCCGGCAGCGGCGAGGATCCGCAGGGAGTCGGAGTAGCGGTCCTCGGTGTGCGCCTCAACCATCGTCTGGCGGTGGCGCACCCGGTGCGGAACGTAATAACCGAGCCAGAGCACGAAGAGCACGAGCGCTGCCAGCCCGGCCACCGACTCCACACTTACGACGGTAGGCGAGCAGCGGGACGCGCGGCCGGACGCGCTCCGGCGTGTCGGCCACATGGGCGGTTCCGCGTGGTCGCGACCGTCGCCGGTGCGGCCGAGGCGTCCGCCCTTCGGCGTCCGGCGCGCCGGCATTTCGGCGGCCGAAACGCCTCAGGACAAGCGCGGCGGCCGAAACGCCTCAGGACAAGCGCGGCGCCCGGCGCGCCTGCCACCGGGCGAGCAGCCCCCCCGGCACTTCCTCGGCGGTGAGCGCAAAGGTGCGGTGGTCACACCACGATCCGGCGATATGCAGATACCGCTCCCGCACCCCCTCATCGCGGAAGCCGAGCTTCTCGACGACGCGCAAACTCGGGCCGTTCTCCGGCCGAATATTGATCTCGATGCGGTGCAATCCGAGGACGCCGAACCCGTAGTCGCTCGCCATGGCGACCGCGGTGGGGATAATCCCGCGCCCGGCGAATTCCTCGCCCACCCAATACCCGATGCCGGCCGATCGCAGCGAACCGTAAGTGATCCCGGAGACGGTGAGCTGCCCGGCCAGCGCGCCGTCGAACTCGACTCCGAACGGCAACGCCGAGCCGGTGCGCGCCTGGGCGGACAGGGTCCGCACGTACTCGCCGAAGGTGGTGGGAGCGGCGGTGGACTCGTCGGGCGAGCTTGCCTCCCACGGGTCCAACCAGTGGGCGTTGCGCGCCCGCAGGGCAAGCCAGGCCTGGGCGTCCCGGCGCCGCAGGGGGCGCAGGACGACGACGCCGGCGGCGTCGTCCTCCCGCAGCGTGACCGGCCACGGCTTGGCCAAGGCCCAACTACGGGCGGTCTTCTGAGTCACTTCGCGGCCTTCGGGACGGCGCTGCAACGGATGGGATGGGCCGGCGGCGCCGGCGACGCCTGACATTACTTGCCCGACGCGCGGATCACAATGACGACGCACAAGCGGGCGCGGCCCCGTGCCCCGACTTCGCCCGGCTAGAGTGACCTGGTGCACACAACACTCTTTGCCGCCGTGCCGGAACCGGGACACTAGAGCGATGGCCACATCCTCCCAGCCGTATCCGGTGCGCGCCGGAATCGACGCCGAGGACGCGAAAGACATGCTCCGCGCCGCGATCCGAAAGCAGCGCCAGGAACGCTCCGAGCGCCGCCGGGCGCAGGCGGGCGAGGCCATTGCCGAGATCGTGGTCGCCCAGCCCGTCGTGGCGGCCGCCCGGTGCGTGACGGCGTACTCGGCCGTCCCGACCGAGCCGGCCACGATCCCACTCCTGGAGGCCCTCGCCGCGCGCGGGATCCGCGTCCTGCTGCCGGTCCTCGGGGCCGGGCTGCGCCGCGAATGGGCCCCCTTCGCGGGGGTGGACGACTTGCAGTTCCGCGCCCCGGGGCGCCCGCCCGAGCCCAGTGGCCCGACCCTCGGCGGGGACGCGGTGGCGGAGGCCGACGTCGTGATCGTGCCGGCACTCGCGGTGGACACCACCGGGGTCCGGCTGGGCCATGGCGGCGGCTGGTATGACCGGGTGCTGGCGCATGTTCGGCCGGGCACGCCGGTCGTCGCCATCGTCTTCCCCGAGGAGGTCTACGACGCGACCGTGCGCCCGCTGCCCGTGGAGCCCCACGACCGCCGGGTCGGCAACGTCGTGACCCCGGCGGGGTGGCGCCGGCTCGGCGAGCAGGCCGGCTAGGGTCGGAGCCGCAGTTCCTTGTCCTGGGCCGCGGCCACGGCGCTCGCGCTGTACGGCCACGCGAACGTCCGCCCCGCGGTGAAGGCGCTGTACTGATCCGTGTAGTGGGTCGACGCCGGATGCCCGGACACCCCCAACGGAATGAGCCAAGTGGAGTTGTCCAAGTCGGCGAGGTCCACCACCATGCGCAGCGCCGGACCCGCGGTGACCTCGAACGAGTTGGTGGAGGCATCCCAGGACATCGCGTTCACCAGCGAACCGCTGCCGGGAACGCCGACCGCGTCGGGGTTGAAATAGTTGCTGACCACGCCGGGGATCGTGTCGCCGCCGAGCACCGGGTGTTTCGGCGCGAGCCGGTGCAGCGCGCCCCACCGCCAGTCGGACGGCTTCTTACCGAGTCGCACCGTCAGGTCGCGGCGGGCCAGGACGAGCGCCTGGGTCAGCACCTCGTCCCGCGATTCGACGACGCTCACCGTCTCCCGGTTGTCCCAGAACGCGTCATGTTCCTTGCCGAGCAGGTTCTGGATGACGGCGAGCCACTGGCTGTTGCCCTGGGGGCGGTAGGCGGCGGGCAGGTCGTCCCAGAACGTGATGCGGAGCAGGTTGCGCCAGACGGCGGCGAAGTACGCGGCCGCCGCCGAGTCCTCCTCCATGTGGTAATCCCAGTCCGCCAGCAACCGCTGCCCGGCGGCCGAGAACGCGTCCGGCAGCCGCTGGTCGAGCAGCGCCGGGACCAGAATGGCGGCGTAGGGGCTGACGTCGTCGTTCTGGATGGTGTTCATGGTGGCGACCGAGAACTTCTTGCCCGCGGCGATCCGCTCCTCGATCAGGGTGCGGATGCGCTGGGCCCGGTACCCGTAGTCCCAGTCCCGGCTGAGGAAGGGTTCCGACGACGCCGGCAGCACCGCCTGGTTCGCGGCGACGATGAATCCCTCGGCCGGGTCGAGCGCGCGGGGCATCCGGTCGGAGCTGACGTACCCGGTCCAGTCGTACCGCTCGTCCCAGCCGGGCCGGGGCCAGGTGCCGTCGCTGGGCACCGGGGCGCCCGGGACGTTCTGCCGGATCGGGATTGCGCCGGGGGCCTGGTAGCCGATGTGCCCGTCGGTGGTCGCGAACACGATGTTCTGCGCCGGGACCTCGAACTTCTCGGCCGCGGCGCGGACGTCGTCGGCGTCCGCCGCGGTATTAAGCATGAAGACGGCGTCCGCGGTGTAGCCGGGCGTCAGGGCCGTCCAGCCCAGTGCGACCGCGAATTCGCCGAGCTTCGGCCCCTCGGTCGGCGACTCGACCACCGGCTCCACGTCGTCGAGCACGTCGGAGATGATCGGCCCGTGCATCGTCGAGACCACCTCCAGGTGGACGTCGTCGCCGCCATTGACGTGGATGGTCTCGCGGCGCGTCGTCATCGGTTCCCAGTCGGCACCCCGCAAATACGTGTCCTCGCGCACCCGCTCGATGAAGAAGTCGGTGACGTCCGCATACATGTTCGTGACGCCCCAGGCGAGCTTCGCGTTGTGCCCGATGATGATCCCCGGGAAGCCGGCGAAGGAGAACCCGGCGACATCGAACGGGCAGGCCGGGCCGACGTCGGTGCAATGCAGGCCGCCCTGGACCCACACGCTCGGGGCGCTGAAGTCCAGGTGCGGATCGTTGGCGAGCAACGGCCTGCCCGTGGTCGTGTACCGGCCGGCGACGACCCACGAGTTCGAGCCGACGCCGTCGTCCTTGCCGATCAGGACCGGCACCGCACCGAGCGCACCGGCCGTGGCGGACAACGCCCTCGAGACCGCGGGCGAGGCCAGGTCGACGCCGTCCTTCGACAGGGGGGCGGCGGCGCCGTCGTCCGCGGTGTTGGTCAGGTCCCGGGGGCTGAGGATCGGCGCGTTCTGGGAACTCGGGTAGGCCGGGAACAGTTCGTTGACCCGGGCGACGTCCTTGATGGTGGTGTAGGCGAGCGCCCGGCCCAGTTCCGTGTGGTAGTTGCCGCGCAGGTCCCACGCCATGGCCTTGAGCCAGGCGACCGAGTCGACCGGGTCCCACTTCTGCGGGGCGTCGACCCGCACCGTGGTCCCGAGCACGGTGTACTCGAGCGCGATTTGGCTCGGCTTGCGGTCCTTGAGGTAGGCGTTGACGCCGTCGGCGTATGCCTGCAGATAGGCTTTCGTGGTCGGGGAGAGGACGGTGTCCCACTCCACCTGGGCGACGCGGCGCCAGCCGAGGGTGCGCACGACCTTGTCCGCCTTGATCGCGTCCGCGTTCTCGCCGACGAGTTCCGCCAGCCGGCCGGCGGTCACGTGCCGGCGGTAGTCCATCTCGAAGAAGCGGTCCTGCGCGTGGACGTAGCCCTGGGCCCGGAAGAGATCCTCCGCCGTGGACGCGTAGATCTGCGGGATCCCGTGCGCATCGCGGACCACCCGGACCGCGCCGTCGAGCCCCGCCAGCCGCGCCTCGCCGCCGGTCTGGGGCAGCGGCCGTCGAACGGTCCAGAGCGCGAACGCCCCACCGGCAATGAGCGCGAGCACCACAATCATTGCGATCACCAGCAACACCCTGCGCAGGCGCCGACGGGGCGCCGCGGGGGCGAGCGTGCGGGTAGCTTCGGCAACGTGGGCGGTCACGGTGCGAGACTACCCCCGGCGGTGCACCGTATCATTGGCACTCGGAAGATCTGAGTGCCAGTTTCGGTTCATGCCGGGGAAGGCCGATACGACGAGGAGAGCCCGTGCCCACCTATGCCTACGCCTGCACCGCCTGCGGTCACACGTTCGACGTGCGCCAGTCGTTCTCGGACGACGCCCTGACGATCTGCCCCCAGTGCGAGGGGCGCCTGCGCAAGGTCTTCTCCTCCGTGGGCGTGACGTTCAAGGGCTCGGGGTTCTACCGGACGGACTCGCGCTCCTCCGCCCGCAGGGGCACGGCGGCAGGCGGCGGGACGGCGGCAGGCGGCGGGTCGAAGAAGCCCGCGGCCTCGGCGGCCGCCGGCGGCGGGGCGTCGACCTCGTCGACGCCCGCGCCGGCCTCGGCGCCGGCACCGGCCGCCTCGGCCTGATCGGCGCGGG
>JAVBMU010000012.1:0-33652 GCA_031552185.1 Cellulomonadaceae bacterium
CTGACCTGCAATGGGACGGCTGGGACGGCAAGGGACGGCACCCCACCCACAACTTCAACATGCCCCGCGTGCGGCGAACCCCTCACCACCCCCGGACTCCTCACCCGCTGCCAGACCAACCACACCGGAGGCAACCGATGACCACCGCCGGACCGAACCCGCTCAGCCTGCTCACCGTCGAGGAAGCCGCCGACGTGCTCCGCATCGGCCGAACCTCGATGTTCGCACTCGTCAAGGACGGGACCATCCGTTCCGTCCGCATCGGCCGACTGCGCCGGATCCCCAGCGAATCCATCGTCCAGTTCGTCAACGACCGGTTGGGAGTGCAGTAGTGGGAACCCGGCGACCCAACGGGGAATCGAGCGTCTACCAGGGAATCGACGGCAAATGGCACGGGCGCGTGACTGTCGGTATTCGCGACGACGGCCGACCAGACCGACGCCACATCGAACGGAAGACCGAGCGTGAAGTTCGTGCGGCCGTCAAAGAACTGGCAAGCCAGCGTGACGCCTGCAAGGTTCGCAGGGCATCCCGCGACGTGTGGACCGTCGAAAAGTGGCTGACCCACTGGATCGAAACAATCGCCGTTCCGCCGGCGATCAAGGCGAGTACGCACGCCGGTTACGAAGTTGACGTGCGCGTGCATCTCATTCCGGGGGTTGGTGGTCACCGCATCGAACGTCTGACGCCCGAGCAGCTGGAGCGCTTTTATCTCAAGCTCCTCAAAGCCGGAAAGGCACCGGGCACTGTGAACCACGTTCACCGGACGATCCGCACTGCGTTGAACGTGGCAGTGCGACGAGGCCACATCACTGCCAATCCGGCGATGTCCGCGAAGGCACCGGCGTCGGAGCCGGCGGAGGTCGAACCGTACTTGCTGGAAGAGGTACGGCGAATCCTCGACGCAGCGAGTCAGCTCCCGCGGAATGGCGCGCGCTGGGCACTCGCCTTGTCGCTCGGGCTGAGGCAAAGCGAAGTCCTTGGGCTCCAGTGGAGTGACGCTGACCTCGAACGCGGCATGCTGAGTGTCCGCCGGGGACGACCGCGGCCCCGCTATGCGCATGGCTGCGCGAAGCCTTGCGGAAAGAAGGCGGGCTACTGTCCAGAGCGGCGACAGACAAACGAGGATGCCACGACGACGAAGTCTCGGGCCGGGCGTCGCAAGATCGGACTTCCGACACCGTTGGTTGAACTTCTTGTCACCCAGAAGAAGGCGCAGGATCAGGACCGTGTCAGAGCCCGTCAGCTCTGGGCCGGAGAGAACTGGATCTTCGCCACCGAGACGGGCAGGGCGCTGAACCCGAACACCGACTACCACAACTGGAAGTCACTGCTCCAAGTTGCCGGCGTTCGCGATGGTCGCCTTCATGACGCCCGACACACCGCCGCGACCGTGCTGCTCATCCTGGGCGTGCCGGAACGGACCGTCACGAGCCTCATGGGCTGGTCATCGTCAGCGATGGCAGCTCGGTACCAACACGTCATCGATCCACTCCGCGACGCCGTGGCTGCGCAGGTGGGGGGACTCCTCTGGGCCGCTGGGTCAGGTGATGCGGGCGGTGCGGAATCGCAAAGTGAGACGGAAACTGAGACGGACCTCCCCCAAGCGTGACCAGAGCCCCGCGACGCTTCGGCGTCGCGGGGCTTTGACCTGCATAGATGGGCGGAGGATGGGGGATTCGAACCCCCGAGGGCGGTTAACCCAACACGCTTTCCAAGCGTGCGCCATAGGCCACTAGGCGAATCCTCCTGGCACCGCGGCGACCGTCCGGGCGAGCCCGAAGCGGACGACGCAGCGCAACGAGGATACCGGACGACGCCGACCGCGCCGAATCGATTCCCCCCGGTGTGGATGTTGCCGCACCGATCCGGCGACGGCGCGGCGCCGTCCCGGCGTCCGGCGCGGTGGCCCGCCGAGTTCGGCTAGGCTTGGGGCAGACCCCTCGTGCGGCATCAACCCGCCGAACCCCCCCAGGGCCGGAAGGCAGCAAGGGTAGGCAGGCTCTGGTGGGTGCGCGGGGGGTCCTTTGCGTGCCCGGGACGGCGCCATCAGCGCCGGGACGGCGGCACGGGCACCGGCGGCGCGGCGCTGTGATTATCACAACGTCCACATGCTGGGACGCGCGGCGCGCCTGATTGGCGCTCGTCGGCCGGCGTCCCTCATCATGTCGGCATGACAGCCCGCCCCGTGAGCCCCGCGTGCGCAGTGATCTGCGCGCGTCTGCCGCAGCTGCGCGGCATTGGCGGCGCCGGGCGAATGCTCAGCCGGCTCGACGGCTGACGAAGGTCCCGTCGGGCCGCCCGGCCCGCCCCATGCGCGGGCCGATGCCCCATGCCCGTCGTCGTCGTGCGTCGATGTTGCCGCCGCCGACCACCCGCGCCGCCCACCGCCCTCGTCGGTGCGCGCGGCGCGACGCCCCAGCAGCGCCCGGGCCCAGCGCCCCGGATCACCACGAAGGATCACCATGTCACGCAGCAGTTCGCGCCCGTCCCTGTCCGCTTTGCTCGCCGCCGCCACGGCGGCCGTCGTCGCCGTCAGCCTGAGCGCCTGCGCCGGCGGCAGCGCGGACGGCGTGGCCGCGTCCGGCGACGCCGGGCACCCGATCAGGATCGGCGTCGTCGACTCCGCCAAGCCCTACTGGACGGTGTTCACAAAGGCGGCCAAGGACGCCGGCATCACCGTGAAGCTGGTCAACTTCACCGACTACCAACTGCCGAACCAGGGCCTCGCCGAGGGCGATCTCGACCTGAACCAGTTCCAGCACCTGCAGTTCCTCTCGCAGTACAACGTGAAGACCAACAGCGACCTGACCCCGATCGGGGCGACCGCCGTCTACCCCCTGGGGCTGTACTCCAAGAAGCACCAGGCGCTCGACGAGTTCACCAAGGGCGGCGAGGTCGCCATCCCGAACGACGACACGAACCAGGCCCGGGCGTTGCTGGTCCTCCAGGCGGCCGGGTTGCTGAAGTTGAAGGACGGCGGCAACTCGTTCTCCCGGCCGGGCGACGTCATCGCGAGCGAGTCGAAGGTGAAGGTCACCCCGGTCGACGCCGCCCAGACCGCGCTTGCCCTGGCCGACGTCGACGGCGCGGTGATCAACAACGATTATCTTGTCCAGGCGGACCTCACGGCCCAGGACGCGCTGTACAAGGACGACCCCGATTCGGCGTCGGCCGAGCCATACATCAACGTTTGGGTGGCGCGGGCGACCGACCAGAACAACCCGACGTTCAAGAAGCTCATCGAGATCTATCACTCGGCCGCCGTCGAAGCCGCCGCCCGCGAGGTCTGGGGCGATGCCGCCGTCTTCAAGAACAACAGCGGCCCCGAGTTGGAGAAGATCCTCGCCGGCATTCAGGACAACCTCAAGGCCGCGCAGGGCTGAGGCCGAGCGAGGAGACGCCATGACCACCGACCACGCCGCAGCCGGGGGCGAACCGATCATTCGCCTGCGGGGCGTCAGCAAGGTCTTCTCCGCGGACCGGCGCGAGGTGCGCGCTGTCGACGACGTCAGCCTGGACGTGCGGGCTGGAGAGATCTTCGGCCTGATCGGCTATTCCGGGGCGGGCAAGAGCACGCTGGTGCGGCTCATCAATGCCCTGGAAAAGCCCACGGCCGGCGAGGTCGTGGTCGACGGCGTCACCATCACCGGGCTGGCCGAGTCGCGGCTGCGGCATGTGCGGGCCGGGATCGGGATGATTTTTCAGC
The DNA here is from genome assembly GCA_031552185.1 of Cellulomonadaceae bacterium. Lineage (GTDB taxonomy): Bacteria > Actinomycetota > Actinomycetes > Actinomycetales > Cellulomonadaceae > JAVBMU01. The sequence goes on from JAVBMU010000012.1 coordinate 3,710, forward strand.
AGTTCAACCTGCTCGGCTCCCGGACGGTCGAGGCCAACATTGCCTACCCGCTCAAGGTCGCCGGCTGGCCACGGGCCAAGCGGGCGGCCCGGGTGGCAGAGCTGCTCGACTTCGTCGGAATCGCGGACAAGGCGCGCAGCTACCCGGCTCGGCTGTCCGGGGGGCAGAAACAGCGGGTGGGCATCGCTCGGGCACTGGCCGGCAACCCGCGGATCCTGCTCGCGGACGAGGCGACGTCGGCCCTCGACCCGGAGACCACGCAGGATGTGTTGTCGCTGCTGCGCCGGGTGAACCGGGAGTTGGGCGTCACTATCGTGATCGTGACGCACGAGATGGACGTGGTGCGTCAGGCGTGCGACCGCGTGGCGGTGATGGAACACGGCCGGGTGGTCGAACTCGGCGATGCGTACCAGGTGTTCTCAGCGCCGGGGCATCCGGTCACGCGGCGGTTCGTCGCGACGGCGCTGAAGGACCGGCCGAGCGTGGCGGTGCTGACCCGGCTGCGGACTCGGCACGCCGGCCGGATCGTGACCATCGGCGTGGACGAGGTGACCGGGTCCTCCGCGCTGCTCACCCGCACGCTGCGCGAGCACGGGGTGGATGGGACGGTCGTCTTCGGCGGGATCACCGAGGTGGCGCAGCGGCCGTACGGGTCGTTGACGGTGGAGCTAGTGGGGGAGCCGGCGGCGATCGAGGCCGCGGTGCAGGCGCTGCGAGCGGTGACCGACGTCGTCGACTTCGGTACCGCCGCCGCGCCGGTCCGGCCGGAAGAGGTTGCCTGATGGACTGGAGCTATCTGGGGCCGCTGCTGCGGGAGGCGTTCGGGCAGACGGTGTACATGGTGGCGCTGACGCTGCTGATCGGCGGCTTCTGCGGCCTGCTGCTGGGTATCGGGTTGTACGTGTCGAGGCGGGGGAACCTGCTGGCGAATCGGTTCGTCTTCGGAGTGCTCAATGTGGCCGTGAACATTGTGCGGCCGATTCCGTTCCTGATTTTCCTGGTTGCGCTCGGGCCGCTGACCCGGGCCGTGGTGGGTCGCACGACGGGAATCGATGCCTTCACCTTCGCGATGTGCGTGATGGCGTCTTTCGCCTGCGCCCGCCTGGTCGAGCAGAACTTGGTCGGCATTGATCCGGGCGTCGTGGAGGCGGCCCGGGCGATGGGGGCGTCGGCGCTGCGGATTATCCTCACCGTGCTGATCCCGGAGGCGCTCGCGCCGCTGATTCTCGGCTACACCTTCCTGTTCGTGGGGGTGCTCGATATGTCCGCGCTCGCCGGGTTCATCGGCGGGGGTGGGCTGGGGGACTTCGCGCTCAACTACGGCTACCGGCAATACGACTGGAGCGTGACGGCCCTGGTGGTGCTGATCATCATCGGCATCGTCCAACTGGCGCAGTTGCTCGGGAACTCGCTCGCCCGGCGGGCGCTGCACCGCTGAGATTCGCGGGGGCAAACGCCGCGCACCACACCGCCGGGCGTGGGCCCCTCCGTCTAGAGTGGCGGCGTGAGCACCGCCCTGTATCGCCGCTACCGGCCGGAGACCTTCGCCGAGGTCATCGGCCAGGATCACGTCACCGGCCCGCTGCGCCAGGCGCTGCGCACCGGCCGGGTCACGCATGCGTACCTGTTCTCCGGTCCGCGCGGCTGCGGCAAGACGACGTCGGCCCGGATCCTGGCCCGCACGCTGAACTGTGCCCGCAATACGCCGGACCACCCGATCGACACTCCGTGCGGGGAGTGTGAGTCCTGCCGGGAACTGGCCCGGGGCGGGCCGGGGAGCCTCGACGTCGTCGAGATCGACGCGGCGTCGCACAACGGCGTCGACGACGCGCGGGAGTTGCGGGAGCGGGCGGTCTTCGCCCCCGCCCGGGACCGGTTCAAGATTTTCGTCCTCGACGAGGCGCATATGGTCACCTCGCAGGGCTTCAACGCCCTGCTCAAGCTGGTCGAGGAACCACCCGAGCACGTGAAATTCGTCTTCGCGACGACGGAGCCGGACAAGGTCATCGGCACGATCCGGTCCCGCACCCACCACTATCCGTTCCGGCTCGTCGCGCCCGATGTGCTCGGCCCGTACGTGGAGGAATTGTGCGCCGCCGAGGGAATTCGGCTCGCCCCCGGCGTGGTGCCCCTGGTGACCCGGGCGGGGGGCGGGTCCGTGCGCGATTCGCTGTCCGTGCTGGACCAACTGATGGCCGGCTCCGACGGCGGGGAGATCGACTACGCCCGCGCCGTCGCCCTACTGGGCTACACCCCGGCAACACTGCTCGACGACGTCGTCGACGCGCTGGCCGCTCGCGACGGTGCGTCGATGTTCCGCGTGGTCGACCGCGTGATTACGGCGGGGCACGAACCGCGCCGATTCGTCGAGGACGTGCTGGAGCGATTGCGGGACCTGATCGTGATTGCCGTCTCGGGCGACTCCGCGCCGGCGGCGTTGGGGAGCATCCCCGCGGATCAAATGGAGCGGATGCGCGCCCAGACGGCCGGCCTGGGCGTGGCCGATTTGTCCCGTGCCGCCGACCTCGCGAACGCTGCGCTCACCGAGATGACCGGTGCGACGTCGCCCCGCCTGCACCTCGAGCTGTTGTGCGCCCGGCTCCTGCTGCCGGGAGCCGACGACGGCGCGGCGGGCTTGGCGGCGCGGCTCGACCGGCTCGAACGGGGCGGGGTCGCGGCCGGCGGGCCGAGCGGTCGGGCGGCGGGCGCCGGGTCGGTGGAGGGAGCGGCTTCGCCGCGCGACGACCATGGCGTGGCGGCGGCGGGGTCGGTGGACGCCTCGGGGCGACCGGGTGGAGGTCCGCCCGAAGTGCGCGGTGACATGGTTGACCCGTCGGGCGGAAGGGGCGGCGGTCCGGGTGGCGCTCCCGAGCCGAGTTCGAACCCGTTCGGGTCCGGGGCAGCATCCGACGCGCCGGCAGGTGCGTTGACGACGGAGGACGTGCGCCGCCGCTGGCCCGAGGTGTTGGAGACACTCAGCGCGAGCCGATCGACGTGGGCTCTGGTCAGCGCGAATGCCCAAGTCGCGGAGTTGACCGGGGATCTGCTCGCGCTCGCGTTCCCGTCCGAGGGCTTGGCTCGGACCTTTGGCTCCGCGCGCCACACCGGGGCCGTCCAGGATGCCGTCTATCAGACGCTCGGATTGCAGGTCCGGGTCGAATCGCGGTCTTCCGGGGGCGGAATCGGCACCCCGGGCGGAGTTGTTCCGGGCGGCGGCGGTGCTGCCGGCGGTGCTGCCGGCGGTGCGCTTCGCGTGGCTCCGGCGTCGACCGGCACCTCAACCGCATCGCGCGAGCCGGCCCGACGGACGCCGGCAACCGACGGGACCGCCCCCAGCGCAACGGGACCGAGTCCCTCGGGGTCGAACGGGGCGACGTCGGACAATGCCCTCCCTGATGCGGCCGCCGCGGCGGGCCGCGACGACCTCGAGTCCACCAGGGGCCGCAGGGACCGACGCGGGCGGCCCGAATCCTCCGGTTCCCGGTCCCCACAGGCGCAGTCGGCGGCCTCGGATGCCGATGACGCGTGGCTTCGCGGGCTGCCTGCACCGGAGCCGCCGGCCGAGTGGGACGGCGCTCCCGAGCCGCCTCCGGAGCATCCCGCCGGCCGCGGGCAGGAGAAGTCTGCCCCGGGGCCCGCCGCGCGACCGAGCCGGTCCGGGGTGGCCGGACGCACCGATTCGGCCGCGCAGACTCCCGGCCGACCGACTGGGCGGGGTGCCGCCCCGCCCGCGGCGCCCCCCGAGGCAGCGCCCATGGATGACGACACCTCCCCGGATGATCCGGACATCACGGCGTCGACGCTCGTCGGCGTTCCTTTGGTGATTCAGATGCTGGACGGCGTCATCATCGAGGAGCAACGCGAAACCCACGACTGATCCGCGTCCAAACTCGAGTGCCGATCCCGTGATTACTTGCGGTTTTCGCCCGAAAGCTGCAAGTAATCGCCGACTCGGCGGGAAGCCGACCGGCGGGACGCCGGCGCGCGAGCACGTCCGCCGCAGGACGAAATTCGTCGCTGCCGACCGGCGAACGCCGCGTCGAGGCCGGTCCGTCGGGCTGACCAAGGCGTTATATCCTGTTCGCCCGTTGCGTAACCCGAGCCGATGACCTGCTGCTCGGCGAAAGGTACGCTGAAGCAGGCATGCCATTTCAACTATTTCGTCCACCTTGGGGCTATGACTGGTCCGCGCACCGATGAGTGGGCCGCGTACGTCCGCGGCCTCGGACTCGAACTCAGTCGGCTGCGGACCGCGGCCGGGCTGAGCCAGGAGCGGGTCGCCAACGCGGCGGGGTTGACCCGGGGTTACTACCACCAACTCGAGAAGGGCGAATCGAGAGCGGGACGGATCGCGAATCCGACGCTGCTCAACCTGATCGCCCTGGCGCAGGTACTCGGTACGAGCCTCAATGAACTCCTACCGCGCAATCCGCCCGACATGCGCGCCGGCCGCTAGACGAATGCCGCGGGGGCGGACGGCGGCCGCGCCCAAGACGGCCGTCGGCGGCGGACTTGAGTCTCCTCCGCTCAACTCGATGCCCCAGGAACTTGCGCCGCCTCCGCGCAAGTTCTAACCTGAGTCCGAACGACTCAACCTCTCCGGTCGCACTGACCCCCACTCACAACGGAGGCAACACCCATGGCACGAGCAGTCGGTATTGACCTCGGCACCACCAATTCGGTGGTCGCTGTTCTTGAGGGTGGCGAGCCCACCGTCATCGCGAATGCGGAGGGCTCCCGCACGACGCCGTCCGTGGTCGCCTTCTCCAAGACGGGTGAGGTCCTGGTCGGCGAGGTCGCCAAGCGCCAGGCCGTGACGAACGTCGACCGGACGATCAGCTCCATCAAGCGGCACATGGGCACCGACTGGTCGGTGATGATCGACGACAAGAAGTACAACGCGCAGGAGATCAGCGCGCGGGTCCTCGGCAAGCTCAAGCGCGACGCCGAGGAGTACCTCGGCGAGCCGATCACCGACGCCGTGATCACCGTCCCGGCGTACTTCAACGACGCCGAGCGCCAGGCCACGAAGGACGCGGGCCAGATCGCCGGGCTCAACGTGACCCGGATCGTCAACGAGCCGACGGCGGCCGCCCTCGCCTACGGCCTGGAGAAGGGTAAGGAGGACGAACTGATCCTGGTCTTCGACCTCGGCGGTGGCACCTTCGACGTGTCCCTCCTCGAGGTCGGCAAGGACGAGGACGATTTCTCGACCATCCAGGTCCGCGCGACGTCGGGCGACAACCGGCTCGGTGGCGACGACTGGGACAACCGGATCGTCGAGCACCTCATCAAGCAGGTGAAGAACGCCTCCGGCGTCGACCTGTCGAAGGACAAGATTGCGCTGCAGCGGCTGCGCGAGGCGGCGGAGCAGGCCAAGAAGGAACTGTCCTCGGCCACCAGCACGACCATCTCGATGCAGTACCTGTCGATGAGCGAGAACGGCCCCATTCACCTGGACGAGAAGCTCACCCGCGCCCAGTTCCAGCAGATGACGCAGGACCTGCTGGACCGCTGCAAGGCCCCGTTCCACGCCGTGATCCGCGACGCCGGGATCGCGTTGGGCGACATCGACCACGTGGTCCTCGTGGGCGGTTCGACCCGCATGCCCGCGGTGACGGACCTGGTCAAGGAACTGACCGGCGGCCGGGAGCCCAACAAGGGCGTGAACCCGGACGAGGTGGTCGCCGTCGGCGCCGCCCTGCAGGCCGGGGTCATCTCGGGCGACCGCAAGGACGTCTTGCTGATCGACGTCACCCCGCTCTCGCTCGGCATCGAGACCAAGGGTGGTGTGATGACGCGCCTCATCGACCGCAACACCGCGATCCCCACCAAGCGCTCGGAGATCTTCTCGACGGCGGACGACAACCAGCCCTCCGTGCTGATCCAGGTCTACCAGGGCGAACGCGAGTTTGCCCGGGACAACAAGGGCCTCGGGACGTTCGAGCTGACCGGCATCGCACCGGCCCCGCGCGGCATGCCGCAGATCGAGGTCACCTTCGACATCGACGCGAACGGCATCGTGCACGTCTCCGCCAAGGACCGTGGCACCGGCAAGGAGCAGTCGATGCGGATCACCGGCGGCTCGGCGCTGCCGAAGGAGGACATCGACCGCATGGTCAAGGACGCCGAGGCGCACGCTGCCGAGGACAAGAAGCGCCGGGAGGAGGCCGAGACCCGCAACCAGGCGGAAGCGTTCGCCTACTCCACGGAGAAGCTGATCAAGGAGAACGCCGACAAGCTCCCGGCTGACGTGACCTCCGAGGTCGAGGCCGACATCGCGGCTGTGAAGACCGCGTTGGAGGGCGAGGACGCGGCCGCGGTCAAGGCGGCGTACGAGAAGCTCGGCGCTTCCTCCCAGAAGATCGGCCCGGCGCTCGCGGCCGCCCAGCCTGAGGGCACCGCCGGCGCCACCGCCGGCGCGCCGGCCGGGGACGCCAAGAGCGCCCGGGACGAGGACGTCGTCGACGCCGAGATCGTGGACGACGAGGACGGCAAGTGACCACCAAGAAGCCCGACCCGAGCGGCGCCAAGCCCGAACGTCCGCACGAGCCGACGGCCGGCCCGGACCGGGTCGGCCGGCCGGCGGACCCGCCCGCGCCGGGTGCTGAGCCGGTGGGCGGGAAGCCCTCGGGCGAGGCGCGTCCGGCGGGCTCCGGTGCGACTGGGCACTCCGCGTCCAAGGGTGCCCCGGCCGAGGCCGGGGCGGGCGGGGCCGACGCCGCGGTGGAACAGGCATTGCCCACGCCGACGCCGGCCGGGGACCAGCCGGCCGGCTCGTCGGCACCCGAGGGCACGGCGGCGACCGACCCGGCCACCGGCGAGCCGGGCGCAGCCGACCCGACCGCCGAGTCCGCCGAGAAGCCGTTCCACTTCACGGACAAGCGGAAGGTGACGCCGGAGGGCGTGATCCGGCCCGGCACGTCGACGCCGGAGGCGGATCTGCTCGCGGGCCTGGACTTCGAGCCGTCGGGCGAGGCGAGCGGCGACGCCGCGCTGCTGGCCGCGAAGTCGGAGGCCGCCGAGCACCTCGACGCCCTGCAGCGGGAGCGGGCGAGTTTCACGAACTACCGCAAGCGGTCGCTGCGGGACCAGGAGGCCGCCCGGACCCGGGGCATCGAGGACGTGTTGACGACGCTGCTGCCGGTCCTGGACGACATCGACCGGGCCCGCAGTCACGGGGAACTCAGCGGACCCTTCGCCGCGATCTCCGACAAGCTCGACGCCGCGTTGGGTAAGTTCGGGATCGTTCGCTACGGGCTGGTCGGCGAGGAGTTCGACCCCACGGTGCACGACGCGCTCATGCACCAGGCGGATCCCGAGGCAACCACGACGACCGTGAACATCGTCATCGAGCCCGGCTATCGGATCGGCGAGCGGATCGTGCGGGCGGCGCGCGTCTCCGTCGTCGGCCCGCAATAGCCCCGTCCCCCGGCGCCACCTGCGCCGCGCCGGCCGTACCGGCGCGGCGCCGGCGCGGCGCCGGGGCATCGCACCAACCACGACGAAGAGGACGGGGGCCGGCTCACGTGACCGGACAGGACTGGATCGAGAAGGACTTCTACGCCGCCCTCGGCGTGCCCAAGGACGCCGACGACGCCGCGATCAAGAAGGCCTACCGCAAGCTCGCCCGCACCTGGCACCCCGATCAGAACCCCGATGACTCTCAGGCGGAGGCGAAATTCAAGGAGATCGGCGAGGCGTACGCCGTCCTGTCCGACGTCGAGCAGCGCCGGCAGTACGACGCGATCCGGACAATGGCGGGCGGCGGCGCCCGCTTCGCCGCGGGCGGCCCCGGCGGCAACGGCGGCTTCGAGGACATGTTCGGGGGCATGTTCGGCGCCGGTCAGGGCGGTCGGATCCGGTACAACACCGGCGGCGCCGGTTCGCCCGGCCTCGAGGACCTGCTGGCCGGGATGTTCGCCGGCGCGGGCGGGTACGGCGGTGCCGGGGGGTACGGTGCGCCGCCCGCCCAGGCCGGCCAGGACGTGCCGGCGGCGACGACGCTGCCGTTCCGCCAGGCCGTGGAGGGTTCGACGGTGTCCTTCACGGTCGACGGGCGCACGGTGACCACGCGAATTCCGCCGGGTGTGCGTGACGGCCAGAAGATCCGCCTCCGGGGCAAGGGCCGGCCCAGCCCCCTCGGTGGTCCGCCGGGCGACCTGATCATCACGGTCTCCGTCACGCCGCACCCGGTGTTCACGATGGACGGGAACAACCTGCGCGCCACCGTTCCGGTCACCTTCGCCGAGGCCACGCTCGGGGCGACTATCGAGGTCCCGGCGCTCACCGGCGGCCCGGTCAAGGTCAAGGTCCCGGCGGGTACCCCGGCGGACCGCGTGCTGCGGGTGAAGGGCCGGGGGGTGCAGACGGCCAAGGGGACGGGCGACCTGCTCGTCCAGGTCCGCGTCGTGGTGCCGCAGAAGCTGTCCCGGGCGGCGAAGGCGGCCGTCGAGGCGCTGGCGGCCGAGACTGACGGGCAGGACGTGCGCGCCCAACTCACTCGCGACGCGATGACGTAGAGAATGTCATTGGCGCAACCGCGCGAATCGGCGCGGCCGTCGGGAGCGACGTCGGGATAGATGTCGGGAGCGACGCCGGGAGCGAGGAGGGGCGATGGACGACGAACCGGTGTTGGTGATCTCCGCCGCGGCGGCGCTCGCCGGAATGCACCCGCAGACCCTGCGCCAGTACGATCGGCTCGGCCTGGTCGTCCCGCGCCGCGCCCCGGGCCGCGGGCGGCGGTACTCGATGCGCGATGTCGCGAAGCTGCTCGAGGTGCAGCGGCTGAGTCACGACGAGGGGATCAACCTCGCCGGCATTCAGCGGATCCTTGCCCTGGAGGCGCACGTCGACCTGCTCGAGCGGCGCCTGGAGGCGCTCGCGGCGCGGGTCGCGGCCGGCGATCGCGTGTTCGCGGCGGGCGTCGGCGGGGAGGTCATGGTCGTGCCGCGGGGGCGGCGGGTGCGCCGCCCGGCCGCGTCCGAGACCCCGACCCGCGCCGTCGTCCTGTGGCGGCCGGCGCCGCCGGCCTGAGCCGGCCGCCGCCTCGATGCCAACCGCGTTGGTGCCGTGCGCGCGACATGGTGGTGCCCGCAGTTCCGGGCCCGACCGCCGGGCCTCAGCGCAGATGCCGGCGGGGCGCTCCCGTCAGCCATGCCCCGGCAACGCCGACGGTGATCGCCCCGGCAAGCAGGGCGGCGATCCGCAAAAGCGAGTCGACGTCGGGGTGGTAGATGCTGCCGAGGCTCAGGTAAGCCTGGGCGATCGTCCAGCTCACGACGAGGGCGATGAGGCAACCCAGCCCGAGCGAGATGCCGGTGCGGGTGGCAGCGATCCGGCGGAGGCCGGCTCGGCTCGCACCGAGAGTCGCGTACCGCACGGTTGCCTGGGCGATGAACCCTGCGCCGGACAGCGACAACAGCAGGGCGGCGACGACGGCGAGGAGACCGAAGCCGGTCGCCGCGAGAACCAGCCGCGAAATCCTGGGCCCGATGAGGTACGTCTCGGCGCTCCCGACGGTGCGACTGAATTGTGCTCCGGGCGCGATCGCAAGGGCCGCTGTCTGCATGGCGTCAATGTCCGCGACATCGCCGATGAGGGCATAGCTCGAGGTCTCCGCTCCGGTGCGGAGGGCGCCGGCCGATGCGGCGGTCGGATCGACCGTCTCGACCGATGAGGCATTGGCGAACAGACCGACCGGCGTCGTGGTCCCGCCATCGTTCACGACCAGCGCATGCGTCGGATACTTCTGCCCCGGCCGGCACGCTCGACCGGAGCTTTCGACGACGTTCCCAAATGAGCGGCGGAGTGCCCGGCAGGTACCCAGGACGTGGTCCTGGGTGGCGGACTGGCGAATCAGGATCGGCGAGGTCCCCACGACGGCGGCCGTCCCGAGCGCTTGCTCGGTGGTCAGCCCGTCGGCGGAGACCACCCACTGGTCGGAACGAGGGTCGTTCGCGTCGACCTCCTGCGTGATGAGCGTGACGGCGCCGCCGAGCAGAAAGACGCTGGCCAGTGTGGTCAAGGTGATCGCTTGCTGAACTACGCCGGTGGCGTCGTGGGCGAGCTGACGCCAGCCGACCAGCCACGCGGTGGCCCGGTTCGGATCGATCCGGACGGCGAGTACCCGGACGAACGCGCCGGCGGCGGTAGCGCAGCCCACCAGCGCAAGCGCAGCAGCGGCCAGAAACGCGAGGCTTTCCGGTCCGCTTGGTCCCACCATGGTCTGACCGAGCCACCGGACCGCGAGGAGCGCGCCGAGACACAGCAGGCCGCCCATTCCAGCGAGCATGGCCCGCTTCGGGGATGCCTGTTGCACGTATGCGCCGTTATCGGATGTATCGGATCCGCCGAGGGTAACGCCCAGGCGGGCGAGCGTCCAAACGGCCCTCAGTTATCCACAGGCAGGAGCAGGACCGGCCGGGCCTCAGCGCCGCAGCGTGTGCAACAGCTCGACGGCGAGCGCGTGGGATTCGGGCAGCGGAAGGATCCGGGCGTGAGGTCGGCTGTGACCGAGCCCGCAGTTGTGCAGCGCGAAGGCGAAGGATGCCTCCCGGCTGCACCGATCGGCGTCGTCGGCGGGCGGCCCGACCAGGACGACGGCGTGCCCGCGGCCGAGTGCCGCCATCGGATGGCCGGCGCCGAACACACCGATCAATGCCCGGCCGAGCGTGGCCGCGCCCACCATCCGGCCCGCGGGGGTGGCAGCGGCGGGCTCGGCCGCATCCAGGACGAGGAGGGCGGCCAACTCGGCCGCCGCAACGTGCTCGCGATCCGCGGCGCAATAGACCTCGGCGAGGCGCTGGGCAAAGTACCCGTCCGTAGCCAGGCCGGACATCGGATCCCGGACCCCGGGGGCGACGGCGGCGCCGTCGGCACCCGCGGCCCAGCCGACGCTGAGCGCCCGCAGGACGGCGAGGTCGGGCTCCAGCCCGATCACCTGGAAAAGGCAGGCGAGGTCATCGATCGTCTCGCCGATGCCGACGCCGCTGTGGCCGCGAGCGGTCCCCAGTCGGTCCGCGGCGTCGGCGAGCGCCGGTGCCGGCCCGTCCCGGGCAGCATCGTCGCCGGCCCGGCGGGCCGTCGTCACGGCCGCGACGACGGCGTCGACAGCGGGGTGGTACCAGTCCGACGAACGGCGCCAGGGCCCGCTCGTGCTCACGCGTCGCCACTGCTCGCGCACCTTTTCGGTGCGCGGCGCAGCGACGGCGGGCGGTGGTCCCATACTTCTAGAGACCGCCGACCGTCCGGGGCATGACGCCGAACGGCAAAGTTTTTCGCGGTCGGATCTGCCGGCGCGCAGCGGCCGACCGGGGGCGACGAACCCGGTGATCCTTTCCGCAGGACGGGAAAAGGATCACCGGCCTAGGATGGTCCAAGTGCCTCGAGCATGGGGGCCCTTTTTTGGCGTGGGACGGGGCCACCATGACGCCACTTCCTGCTTTGGGTGCCGTTGGGCACGCTCCCACCGAGGCCGATCTGATCGCCGCCATTCGGTGTGGGGACGACGACGCGTTCGCCCTTCTCTACGAGCGGCACGCTCCCGCCGCACGCGCCGTCGCGCGCCAGACCTGCTCCGCGCCGATGGATGTCGAAGACGTTGTCGCGGACGCTTTCACCCGCGTGCTCGCTGCGCTGCGTGCGGGACGGGGCCCCGATATCGCTTTCCGCGCCTACCTGTTCACCGCGGTGCGGCGGATCGCGCACGACTTCGGGACCCGATCGCGGCGGACGACGACGACCGACGACGTCGGGGCCTTCGAGAGCATCCTGGGCGCGGCCGGCTCGAGCGAGGAACCCGCGCTGGTCGGCCTGGAACACACAATGGTCGCCCGCGCCTACGCGTCACTGCCGGAGCGGTGGCAATCCGTGCTGTGGTACATGGAGGTCGAGGGCCGCGGGCCGGCGGAGATCGCGCCGGTCTTCGGCATGACGGCGAACGGCGTCTCGGCGCTGGGTTACCGCGCGCGGGAGGGGCTGCGCGAGGCGTACCTGCAACAGCACCTTTCCACCCGCCAGGAGAGCGGCTGCCGACGGGTCACGACGCTCCTGGGTTCCTATGTTCGCGGCGGGCTGGCCCGGCGCGACCAGCGGGTGGTGGACCGGCACCTGGACGGTTGCACGCACTGCCGGAGTCTGGAGACCGAACTCAGTGACGTGTCCCACGGGATGCGCAGTGTGATCGCGCCCATGGTGCTCGGCGCCGCGGCGCTTGGTCTCGTCGGCGAGGGGCTGCCCTTGCTCGGTGCCGCGGCCGGTGGCGCGAGCGCCGCTGCGAGTGCCGGCGGGGCCGCGAGTGCCGGCGGGGCCGCGAGTGCCGGCGGGGCCGGTGCGGGGATTGGGGTCGGTGGCGCCGCGGGTGCGGGCGCGACGGGCGCCGCCGCCGGCTCGGGCACCGCGCTCGGGGTTTCCGGCAGCAGCTTCGCGCTGGGCGTCTCCGGCGGGAGCGCCGGCGCGACGCTGACCGGCGTCGGTACCTCCGTTGCCGCCGCCGCGCCGGCGGCCGCCGCGGCCGGGGCAACCGGTGCTCTGGGCGCGGCGACCGCCGGGGCGGTCGCCGCCGTCGGCGCTGCCCCGCTTGCCACGGTCGCCGCCGGCGTAGTCGCGGTGGCGAGCCTCGGCGTCGCCGGCGCCTTTGCCGTCTCCACCGGCCCGACGACGCCCGTCGAACCGGCCTCGGCGGTCGCCGCCGCCCCGCCATCCTCCTCGACGCCGCCGGCCGGTGAGCCGGCCGGGTCGGCGGCCGCGGGCGAAACGTCGGCGCAGGCCTCGCCTGCGACCGATCCCACCTCGCCCGCGAATCTGCTCCCCGGTGCGGCGGACGGGGCGACCGCCGCGTCGTCGGACCCGTCGGCCGACGGCGCCGTCGACGCGGCGGGCCTGGCACCCCTCGACGTCTCGCTGGGCGCCCTGACCATGGCGGCCCGGGTCCCGGCCGACCTCGAAGTGACCGCGCAAAACAACCGAGCGACCGACATCGAGGACGTCGAGGTGGACATCGACCTGCCGCCCGGCGTCGTGCTCGACCGACCGTCGTCGCCGCACGGTTCGGCCCTGCCGATCGAAACTGCCGCGGCCGCGCTATCTTGCCTGCCGGCGGTTCGGCGCACCGACCGGACCAGCCGGGTCTCCTGCGCCCTGGGCACTATCCATCCGCATCAGGCGCGGGCATTGAAGCTGTCCGTGATCGCTCGGTCCGGGGGGAGCTACGAATTTGCGGCCGAGGTGCACGCGGTCGGCGTCGATGCGCGCCGGCAGGTCCTCGCCGCTACGGCGTCGTCCTACGGGCCCCGGTTGCGGGTCAGTTCGCGGGCGATCGTGGCGCTGGATAATCCGGGCGAGGCGACCATGGTGGTGCCGCTGGCGAACACCGGGGACGGACCAGCCCGTGACGCGTCGCTGACGCTTGCCCTGCCCGCCGGGTTGGCGCTCGCCGTCGACTCCGCCGGCGAGCAGCACACCGGCGGGTGGACCTGCACGGCCGCCGCGGGCGGGGCCGTCTGCGCCGCTCCCGCCGGCCTGGTCATCGAACGGGGCGAGCGGCAGCGGGTGGCGATTCGGGTCGTCGCGGACGGCTCGGCCGCCGCGGGCCGGTACGTCGTCCGCGTGACGGCGACGGCGGCGGGTGCCCAGCGCCTCGGCCGGGGGTGGATCCTGATCCGGCTCGGCGCGGCCCCGCCGAGCGGCCCGGACACCAGTGCCGGCGCCGTGACCTCGGGCGCCGTCTCCGGCGTCGCTTCGGGCGCGACCGCCTCCGACGCCGTCGGGTCGGGTGCCGTCGGGTCGGGCGGCGCCGCCGGGGACGTCGCCGCGGGCTCGGGGGACTCCGCCGGCGCCGGCAACGCCGGCTCGCCCGACGGCGCGCCGGCCCCGCAGTCGGCGCCCGGCACCGCCAGGACCGACGCGCTGCCGTGGTCCATGCTGCATCGGACGGACTCCTGCCCGCCGGGTCGGTCGGATTCCGGGTACCGGCTCGCCGTGGCGTCGATCACCTGACGCGCGCCGACCCGCCGGGGGACCGGCGGGTCGGCGGTGCCGCGGGCCCCGGGGGGAGGGGCGGTCGCGGCGCGGCGTTTCGTCGCGTCCGCGCCGCACGCGGGGGGTGTGGCGCAGGGTCGAAACGCTGTTTGTGAGCATGCCGGCGATTTGGGGTAACGCCAAACTTGGCAGCCGGCTTTCTCGCCGGTTGAGAAGGCCCGACGGCGTCAGACGACGCCGTACAGCCGGTCCCCGGCGTCGCCGAGGCCCGGCACGATGTATGCCAACTCGTTGAGCCGCTCATCCTTCGCGGCGACGACGATGGTGACGTCCACCCGGTCGCCGACCGCAGCCTCGAGCGCGGCGAGCCCCTCGGGAGCGGCCAGGAGGCAGACCGCCGTGACGTCGCGCGCGCCGCGCGCAAAGACGTAGTCGATGGCGGCGATCAGGGTTCCGCCGGTGGCGAGCATCGGGTCCAGCAGGAAGACCTGCCGGCCGGTGAGGTCCTCGGGCAGCCGATTGGCATAGGTGATGGCCTCGAGGGTGGTCTCGTCCCGCTGCATGCCGAGGAAGCCGACCTCGGCCGTCGGCAGCAGCCGGGTCATACCCTCGAGCATGCCCAGGCCGGCGCGCAGAATCGGGACGACGAGCGGGCAGGGCTCGGCCAGCCGCACCCCGACCGTCGTCGCCACCGGGGTCTCGATGGTGTGGGGTTCGGTCGCGACGTCGCGGGTCGCCTCGTAGGCGAGCAGCGTCACCAATTCATCCACAAGCAGGCGAAATGTCGGCGACTGGGTGTTCTTGTTGCGCAGCACGGTCAGTTTGTGGGCCACGAGGGGGTGGTTGGCGACATGCAGGCGCATGACGCAACCGTACCGCCCGGCTCCGCCGATCCGCCCCGGGTAGCCTGGCGATGCCCGCCGGCCGCGCCCGGCCGCGCCGGGTCCGTCGAGTCCGGAGTCCCCTATGCGCAGCGAGCCCTTCCCGCCGGCATCGGTCGCCGAGCGGCATCGCGTCTGGGCGAATCTGATGGCGGCGGCCCTCGACGAGGCCCGCGGCGCCCTCAGCACCGGCGACGTCCCGGTCGGGGCGGTCGTCGTCGGCCCGGACGGGCGGGTCCTCGGGCGCGGGCGCAACCGCCGCGAACAGATGGGCGACCCGACCGCCCATGCCGAGGTCCTCGCGCTGCGGGCGGCCGCGCTCGCCGTCGGCGCGTGGCGGCTGGACGGCTGCACGATCGTCGTGACCCTGGAGCCCTGCGCGATGTGCGCCGGCGCGATCGTCCTGGCCAGGATCGGCCGCGTCGTCTTCGGTGCGTGGGACCCGAAAGCGGGCGCCGTCGGCTCCGTGTGGGATCTCGTCCGGGACGGCCGGGGACCCGGCGGGGTCGAGGTTGTCGGCGGCGTGTCCGCCGCCGAAAGCACCCGGCTGCTGCAGGAGTTCTTCGCCGCCCGGCGCTGAACCGTTCGAACCACCGGCCCGCCCACCGGCCGCCGGCCGGCCGGATTGCGGAACGCTCCGCCGGCCCGCCGGGTGGTTCGGGCACCCTTGTGGGTCAGCGACAATGGGAGGGGTGAGGGGCATTCGCCCCGACCGTGAACCCGCAGAACGGGGAGCACGTGGACAAGCGTGGAGTCACGACGCCGTGAGAGTGACGCTGATCACGGAGGGGACATACCCGGTCGCGTCCGGTGACGTCAGCCAGTGGTGCGATCTGCTGATCCGCGGCCTGCCGCGGCACTCGTTCGACGTCGTCGCACTCGGCGTGACCGGCCGGGAGGTTCCGGTCTGGCCGGAGCCGACGAACGTCCGCTACCTCGTTCAGCGCGCCATCGGGGTGCCCCTGCCGGCCCGACGGCGGCAGCGGACCGGCCGGGTCGACGTGCCGGCCGTGCAACGGGAACTGGCGGTGTTGTGGCGGTGCGTCCTGAACCCGGGCTCGGAGGCCCAGGTCGCCGGGTTGCGCGCCTGCTTGCGCCGGATCGTCGCGTTGCAGGACGTGATCGACATCCGGGCGACCCTCGCCCGGCGCGATTCCAGCGCCGCGCTCATCGCGGCCTGGAATGAACGCGCCGATGCCGGGCAGTTGCCGGCCATGACCGTGGCCGACGCCGTCGCCGTGGCCGCCGTCGTCGACCGCCTGCTCGCCCTGACCGCCTTCCGAATCCCCGAGACCGACGTCGTGCACGCCACCGCGAACGGCCCGTGCGGGCTGCTCGGCGTCGCCACGAAGTGGCGCGACGGCAACCCGCTGGTGCTCACCGAACTCGGCGTCTACCTGCGCGAACAGTACCTTGCACTGCGGCGCGACGAGCCGAATTGGGTGCGCCGCCGGGTGATTTCCACCTTCACCCGGGCGGTGTCCCGGGTGGTCCTGGAGGAGGCCGACGCCGTCCTGCCCGGCTCCGAGTACGACGCCGCGTGGGCGCGGCGGCTGGGGGCCGACCGGAGCCGGCTGCGGGTGATTCCGCCGGGCGTCGACGAGAATCGGTTCCCCGTGCTCACCGACGAGCCGGACGAACCCGTGCTGGCCTTTCTCGGCGAGCTCACGCCGGACCACGGCGTGGAAACGCTGATCCGCGCCCACGCCCTGATGCTGGATGCCCTGCCCCGGACGCGGTTGCGCATCTTCGGCGGTGAGGATGCGTCGTCGGAGGCCGGGCGGGCGTTGCTCGCGAAGGCTCGGGACCTCGGCACCGCGAGCCTGGTCTCCGTGCACGGGCCCACCAACCCGGGGGCCGCCTTGGCGGCCGGCTCGGTGATCGTGGTCTCGCCGGCCGCCACGGGCGTCTGCTATCCGCTGTTGTGCGCGCTGATGTCCGGCCGCGCCAGCGTGGCGATCGATCGCGGCAGCGCCCGGGAGTGCGTCGACGCGGAGCAGCGCGTCGCCCGGGTGGTGCAGCCCGACGACGAGCGCGGCCTGGCCGACGCCTGCCTGCCATTGTTGTCCCAGCCGGTGCGCCGGGCGCACATGGGGAAGCTGGCGGCCGGCTGGGCTCGCGAGCGGTTCAGCCTGCGCCAACTCATCGAGGCGTACGACCGGACGTACGGGTCGCTGGCCCCACCGTCCGAGGACCGGCTCAGTGTGGGAGCGTCGTCATGACGGGGTTGGGAATCAGGGGAGTCCGGGCGGCGCCGGCGCCGTACCCCGAGCCGACGGCCGAGGAGGACGCGGCCTCCCTCGCGGACATCGGCCGCGGTGCGGTCGACGAACTGGATGTCGCGGCCGAACTCGAATCGAAGGGCGTCACCGACCACGGCTGCCGGTACCACCTGGACGAGGGCCTGTTCGAGGTCGCCGAGCGGGTGTATTCCTCGGCGCGGGGCGAGACCGTCTGGGAGGAGCCGCGGACCACGCTCGGGTGGCCGGACGTGCGCGAGCAAATCTGGCGCGCGGTGGTGCTGTTGTGCGGCGTCGTCCTGGCTGCGCTGGTCATCGTGGCGCTCGAGGTCCCGGCGCCGGCGATCGCGGCCTCGACGTGCGCGGCCTGGATCGGCGGGCACATCGTCGGTTCCATCGTCTGGGCGCACCGGGGCCGGGGGGATCTGGCCGGGGGCCGGCGCGCGGCCGTGCGGTGGGCGGTCGGGTTCGTGACGGTTACGGCGGCGGTCGCGCTGCTCGCCGGCCTGGTGTGGCCGTCGGTCGGGCAGCGGGCGGACTGGATATGCTACGAGATCGGGCTGCAGGTCTATGCGGTGCTGTTCGCGATCGGCAGCGCGGCCGACCTCGTGCGTCGGTGCGCGACGGTGGTGGTCCTCGGCGCCGCGGCGGGCCTGGCGGTGTGGTTCGCCGGGTCGCTGGACCTGCTCGGGTGGGTGGGGTTCGCCACGGTGTGCGCGCTCGCGCTCGCCGTGAGTTCGGGCCGGCAGTCGGCGCCTCGGCTTCCCGTTCGGCGGTGGGCCGATCTGCGGGTGGCGGTGCCCGCCTTCTTCCAGGCGGCGTTCCTCGCAACCACGCTGGTGGTGCTCGCGGTCACGACGTCGACCGGCTTCCGCGCGATGACGATTGCGGCGGTCGCCCTCGGGGTCGCCCTGGCCGAGCCGCTGCTGACCCTGGTCCGGTGGCGGCTGCAACACCGCGCGGCGGTCTTTGTCGACGCCGTGTTTTTGCGTCCGTGGCTGTCCGCCGGGTCGCTGCTGGCCTGCGCGGCGCCGACGGCGTTGCTGACCGTCGCGGTTTCCGCGGTGCGGTCCGGTGACCTGCACGTCGGCGCGCCGATCGTCGCGCTCGGCTGCTACGGCGCGCTGGCGGGGGCGTCCTCGGTCCCGCGGGTGCTCGGCCGGTCCGGGTGGGCGGTGATCTTCGCCATCCCCCCGATCGTCCCGGTGCTCTTGGTGGAATGGGGTTCGGCGTGGGTCATCGCCGCATCGGTGGTCGTGGCAACCCTTGAACTCCCGGCCGTGGTCCAACGGGTGCGGGACCCGCGGTCCTACTTGTAGGGCGGGCGCGAGCCGCCCGCACCGAGGTGGCCGCCCGGGCGCCGAGGTGGCACGGCGCCAGCTAGCGCGCGCCGGTCCTACCAGCGCCGGTCCTACCAGCGCCGAGGCGCCCGCGCCGACGCCGGCGGGCCGCACGTGCGCAGGTGCCCGGCGCCGACCGGTTCGAGGTGTTCGAAGTGGCGGCGAATGACACGTCGCCACGGGCCGCCCGGATAGTCCGGGTGCAGCACCGCCAGCCCGGTGCCGTACTTGGAGACGCGGTTCGGGCGCAACCCGCGCCGCCACAACATGCGGTCCAGGAACGACGGCGCGGTCGCCGTCTTCGTCTCCAGGATGACCGTCTCCGGATTGGCGACGGAGACCGGACCCTCCACCCAAACCAGGCGGCTGTCGACCGTCGCGCGCGCGGTGGTCGTGGCGCCGGGCAGCAGGATGGTGATCCGGCTGTAGGTCGTGATGAGCGCGGGCGCGAAGGTCAGTAGCGGCGCCTGGGCGACGCCGTTGACGCTCAGCACGCCGTCGACGAAGGCCCGGCCGGCGTCGCCGATGGACCTCAGATCGTCATCGTGGGGGAGGCGATGCTTCACGGTCGTGCCGCGGGTGCGGGTCTTGACCTCCAGGAACTGCTCGCCCGAGTCGAGATAGGCCCGGGTGCGGACCTTGAACCGGCGCCGCCGACGCAGCGCGGTGAGGTGATAGGCGAGGAGCTCCGGGGTGTCGAAGTACACCGACTCGTAGGCGAACGCGCGCCGCCGCTCGATCTCGAGGACCCGCGCGTCGGCCGGCAGGGCACTCAGCACCGCGAGCGCCTCGTGCCGGGTGAGTACGTACTTGCGGTCCGTCCGGGACTGGAGATCGGCGGCCTGGACCAACTCGTCCAGCCCGATCGGGTCGTGGGGTTCGACGGCGCCCAGGAGCTCGGCGGTGACCGTCATGCCGGCGCCCCGCGGTTTGCCGCGACGGGGTGGCCTGCTGCCACGGGGTGGCCTGCTGCCACGGTGTAGCCCGCGGGGGCGCTGTGCGTTGCGGGGGCGCCGTGTGTTGCGGGGGCGCCGTGTGTTGCGGGGGCGCCGTGTGTTGCGGGGGCGCCGTGCGTTGCGGGGGCGCCGTGCGTTGCGGGGGCGCCGTGCGTTGCGGGGGCGCCGTGGCCCGCGGCGACTCGGCCGGATCCGTCGTCGACCGCCGCGTGGGCGCGCGCGGAGCGCCAAGCCCCGGACTGGGGCGTGAAGCATACGTCCACGATCGTGGAGTCGTTGACCAGGTCGACCCGTTGCACGCTGACCGAACGGACTCGGGCCGCGAGCAATTGCTCCAGGTAGGCGATCATGCCCGCCTCCTCGGGGAAGGCCCGGTCCAGCACCATGGTCTGGGAGCGGTTCTTGCGCAGGAGCCGGGGGTGATCGGCCGCGCCGATCACCACCAGAATCAGCCCGGCGCCCACCAACGACGTCCCAGGATTGTTCCGTCCGATCCCGCCCAGCAGGCCGAAGGCCAGAGCCGAGAAGTAGTACGCGACCTCCGTCTGGCTCAGCTCCGTGGACCGGAGCCGGATGATCGACAGGACGCCGAACAGCCCGAGCCCCAGCCCCGCGCCGATCTGTTCGCCTGTCAGCGCTGTCGAAACGGCCAGGACGCCGACGTTGACCCCGAAGAGGGCGACTACCAGGTCCCGGCGCCGATGGCGTGGATAGTAGAGGCCCAGGACCAGAACCGTGATGGCGACGAGATCGATTCCGATCGGCGCGTACTCGAGCATGTCGATGACTCCCCTGCTGTCGTGGCGATACGAGCGATTCTTCCAGATTGACAGTGTGCTATAAGGCCGACCGGCGGGTGGAATTTTCCGGCGGCGCGGGTCGATGGGTGCGCGCGGCGCGCCGGGGATTGCCGCGATGGGGCAGGGGTCGCGCGGGGCGTGCGCGGGCAACTTTGGGCAGCGCGGCGGTGCGTCGGACGCCCGGCGCCGGCGCTCGACGCCGGATGCGGCCGGCAAGTGCGCGCAGCCCCGGTGCCGCCCGGCCCGTCGCCGAGCCGCGTAACGATTCGGCCGATCGGGGACGGGCCAGGTATCATTCTTCGGCCGGAGCAATTCGGCGAGGTAGCGTGTCCGAGCGGCCTAAGGAGCACGCCTCGAAAGCGTGTGTGGGTGATGAGTCCACCGTGGGTTCAAATCCCACCGCTACCGCCCGTGAGGAGGGGCCGGGATCGTTGGAATTCCAACGATCCCGGCCCCTTCGTCATGCGGTGCGGGCCGGGTTTGGACACGTTTTGGACACAACCTGTGCCGACCGGGCGTCATCCAGGGCGACCATAACGCCACCGGACCGGGTGTCGGAATCGGTGGACACCCGCCCGTTTTCGCGCTCGCCGGTCGAGACTTCGTGGCCGCTCAACATACCCCACAGGGGTATCGGCGTCGCGGGTCATTCGTCGTCGTAGACGATTTCGAATGCTTCGCCAAGGCTCAGGCCGAAGGTTCGGCAGTAGGCGGCTATGAAGACGAATGGCAGGGACGTTTCGTTGGCCAGTGCGCGTTCGAGGGTCGAGGGGTACAGGCCGAGCCGGACCGCGAGTTGGTAGCGGGTCCTGATCCCGTGGGCTGCCTGGATTTCATCGAAGACGTCCGCGCGGAGCTGTAGGCGTGCGCCGGGCGGGCGCCGGAAGGTCATGCCCCGGCCCCGGTGATCGGGCCGCGCGAGCGGAAGGCCCCGAAGGCGTCGAGGACCGGCCCCCGCCGCGGGACCGGTGACCGCGCCCGGCGCCCCGGGTGAGGCTGGGAGATAACGCGCGCAACGCGGCGAATTGGAGGGGGCATGGTCGACGAATTGGAGGGGGCATGGTCGAGCCGGTACCGCCGGGACTGTGGGACATCCCACGGTTGCGCGATGCCCTGGCCCGGGCCGACTTCGGCGCCGTGTTCCGGTTCATCCGCGCCCATACCGGGCTGTCCCAGCTCGACCTTGGGGTGGCCGTGGGCATGGACCAGTCGGCCGTGTCCCGGATCGTCAACGGCCGGCGAAAGGTCCTGACCCGGCACGTGGTCGCACGCATCGTCGAAGGACTCGATATCCCGCCCGAACTGGTTGGTGACGGCGTGGACGACGACGAAGGGATGGATTGGGTGAACCGCCGCGACTTCCTCATCGTGGTCATGGGCGCCATCTCGGCCCCCGCTGCTCTGGATGCCCAGAGCTTCGACTTCCTGGCCCGCACCGGGGCCGACACCGTGCGGCGTACCCGGATCGGGACGGCCGATATCGAGACCATCGAAGCCGTCACCCGTGACTTTCGCCGCGCCGCGGCCGCGCGCGGTGGCGCGTTGTGCCGGTCGAGCGCCGTTGCTCACCTGGCCCAGGTCCGCGACCTTCGCACCGCGTCCTGTGCCCCGGGGGTGCGCGGCCGGTTGCAGGTCGCGACGGCCGAACTGGCTCACATCACGGGTTGGGCCTACTACGACTCCGGCGACGACTCCCGCGCCCGCGAGGCATGGACGCTCGCCCTGGCCACCGCCCGCAACACCGACGACGACCCGCGCGCGCTCGACCTGGCCGTGATGATCCTCCGCGACATGGCCCACCAATCCCTGGGACTTGCCGGCTCGACCGCCGCGACCCGTGCTCGCGAGGCCCTGACCCTGTGCAAACTCGCCGAAGACCTCGCCGACGCGCGCCCGGTATCAGCCCCGACCCGCGGCCTACTGGTTGCCATGGTCGCCCCCTGCCGGGCCACCCTGGCCGACGCCGACGCCGCCCACCGGGCCACCGCCGAAGCCCTGGACACCTACGACCGCGCCGACGGCCCCGACACCCCCACCCTGGGCACTGTTCATCACCCCCGCCGCCATCCGCGCCGGCGAAGGCCGGGTGCCGTTCCTGCTTGCCCGGACCCGCCCCGAGTACGCGCCCGCCGCCGTCGAGCACCTGGCCGCCGCCGTCGAGCACCTGGCCGCCGCCGTCGACGCCTACCCCGACGACGCCGGCCGCGACCGCATCAGCGCCCAGGCAGACCTCGCCGTCGCCCGCCTGATCGCCGGCGACACTGACACCGCGACCACGGACGCGATCAAGTCCGCCGACGCCATGGCCGCACTCGGCTTCACCCGCGGCCGGCCCCGCCTGCTCACCCTCGACGCCGTCGCCACCCGCCACCCCAACCCCGCCGACGTCGTCGAACCACGCGAGCACATCCGCGCCGCACTCCAAACCCTCAACTGACCCACCCGACCACCGCCCGGCGCACGGCCGACCCCATGGAGAGCCCCTCGCCACCCCAGGGCGAGATCGGTTGCGAACCGTCGCCCTGCGTCCTCCGGGCGAGGGCGAGCGCGTAGGTGAGCATCCGCCGTGCGGCGTCGTAGTCGCCTGCGTCGTACGCCATCCACCCACCGACGTTCGCCAGGTCGGCCGTGGCGAGGACCCACCGGGCGCGCATGCCCTCGCCGCCGGCGCCTGCCGTTGCGTGCCGGACCTGGCCGAGCACTGCCAGGATTGCCGTCCGGTACAGCGCGCCGCCGCGGGTGAACACCGCGGTCCGCAGCGCGTCGGTGACGGCCTCGACAGGGCGTGGCTGGGGCAGACCCCACCCGGGGCGGCGTGCGTGCGCACGTTGTCAGCCCGCGCGGATAGGGTCGGAGCCATGAATCGGGAGGTCCAGCGGGCCGAGTTGCACAAGACCATCTGGCGGATCGCGAACGACCTGCGCGGGTCCGTGGACGGGTGGGACTTCAAGCAGTATGTCCTCGGCTTCTTGTTCTACCGCTACATCTCGGAGGACCTCACCGCCTACCTCAACGCCGACGAGCATGAGGCGGGCAACCCGGACTTCGATTACGCGAAGGCCCCGAACGCCGACGTCGACGACGACGGCCTCGTTCGCGAGATCGTGGCCGAGAAAGGCTTCTTCATCCGCCCGTCGGAGCTGTTCGCCAACGTCCGCGCCCGCGCCCCGCGTGATGCGAACCTCAATGAGACCCTCCAGCGGGTCTTCCGGAACATCCAGGCTTCGGCCGTGGGCGCAGACGCCGAGGACGACCTCAAGGGCCTGTTCGACGACGTCGACGTCAACTCGAACAAGCTCGGCCCCACGGTAGCCAAACGCAACGAGAAGCTCGTGCGACTGCTCGATGCGATCGGGGACCTCAACCTCGGCAACGGGGCGTTCAGCGAGAACAAGATCGACGCCTTCGGCGACGCGTATGAGTACCTCATGCAGATGTACGCCTCCTCGGCCGGCAAGTCCGGCGGGGAGTACTACACCCCGCAGGAGGTCTCCGAGTTGCTCGCCCGCATCACCGTCGTCGGGAAGGCGAGCGTCAACAAGGTCTACGACCCGGCCTGCGGGTCCGGTTCCCTGCTGCTGAAGTACCGCAAGGTGCTCGGCAAGGACGGCGTCCGCCAGGGGTACTACGGACAGGAGATCAACCTGACCACCTACAACCTGTGCCGGATCAACATGTTCCTGCACGACGTCGACTTCGATCACTTCGACATCGCCCACGGCGACACCCTCATCGACCCGGAGCACTGGGGCGACGAGCCGTTCGAGGCGATCGTGTCCAACCCCCCCTATTCGATCAAATGGGAGGGCGACGCCAACCCGCTGCTCATCAACGACCCGCGGTACGCCCCGGCCGGGGTGCTCGCGCCGAAGTCCAAGGCGGACCTGGCGTTCACGATGCACATGCTGTCGTGGCTCGCGGTCAACGGGACCGCGGCGATCGTCGAATTCCCCGGCGTGCTTTACCGCGGCGGGGCCGAGCAGAAGATCCGCAAGTATCTGATCGACAACAACTACGTCGACGCCGTGATCCAGCTCCCGCCGGACCTATTCTTCGGCACCACGATCGCCACGTGCGTCATCGTCCTCAAGAAGTCAAAGCTCGACAGCGCCGTGCTGTTCATCGACGCCTCCGCCGAATTCGTCCGCGGCGGGAACAAGAACAAGCTCACCGATGCCAACCAGCAGCGGATCCTCGACGCGTTCACCGCCCGCGAGGACGTCGCCCACTTCGCCCGGCTCGTCGACAACGAGGCCATCGGTGCGAACGCCTACAATATCTCGGTGTCCTCGTGGGTCGAGGCGGAGGACACCCGGGAAGTCGTCGACATCGTCGAACTGAACGCTCGCATCGACGGCATCGTCGCCCGGCAGGCCGTGCTGCGAGAGCAGATCGACGCCATTGTCGCCGACCTGGACGGGGAGCCCTCGTGAGTGAGCACCCGGCTGGGGAGATCGTCCGTCTGTCCCGGAGGTCCTGCCCGAGTGCTGTCAAGCCAACGGCGGAGGCACGTCGATGACCGACGCTCTCGATCTGCCGAACCCCGTTCTGCGGACGGACATCAAGGAGCGCGTCCGGCGGGCGCAAGCGCGCGCCGTCATGTCCGCGACCGCTGGACTGATCGCCCTGTATTGGGCGATCGGCCGTCGCATTGACGCCCGCCGGCGGCGCGAGGGTTGGGGAACCGCCGGCATCCCTCGCCTTGCGCGGGACCTTCGGCAGGACATGCCCGAGGAGAAGGGGTTCTCCGAACGAAACATCAAGCGCATGCGCTCCTTCTACCGCGAGTACGGCCGCGTTGAGTTTTCGCCGCGGCCGGTGGCACAAGGTGCCGATGCCGGCCCCACCGCTGCCGAGGTGGGCTCGACCGAGGTTGTGCCACAGCCTGTGGCACAACCTCCGCGTGCTGTCTTCCTATCGGTCGGCTGGGGTCACCACGACCTCCTCATGACCAAGGCGAGGGACCTCACCACCCGTGCGTGGTACATGCGTGCATTCGGCGCCGGGAAGGTCAATCTCTACTGCAACCTCGTTGACGACCAGCTCCGACACGAGGGCGACGGGCCGACCATCGGGCGCACCCTGTGCCAGGAGCCCGATCGCCTGTTCGCGGAGTACACGCTGCGCGGCTTCGACAAGCCGATCGGCGTCTCCTCCTACGAACTCACCAAAGCGCTGCCCACAGGCCTCGAGTCGAGCCTGCCCACGATTGAGCAGATCGAGCACGAACTCCAAGACGGTGAGGACAAGTGAGTCGCATCGACGACCTGATCAAGCGGTACGCGGCAAGGGGCGTCCCCCGGCAGCCTCTCGGTGAGGTCGGTACGTTTATCCGTGGGAACGGTCTGCAGAAGAAGGACCTGCTCGACGACGGTGTGCCGGCCATCCACTACGGTCAGATCCATACCGAGTATGGAGTCTGGACTACCGAGACGGTTTCATCAGTGACGCCGCAGCTCGCGACGCGCTCACGTAAAGCGAAACCCGGCGATCTCGTCATCGCGACTACTAGCGAGGACGATGGCGCAGTCGCCAAGGCCACCGCTTGGCTCGGCGAGGTGGATGTGGCGGTCAGCGGCGATGCATACATTTACCAACACAGCCTGGAACCGAAATACGCGGCGTACTTTTTTCAGTCCGAGCAATTCCAGAGTCAAAAGAGGATCTGGATCACGGGCGCCAAAGTTCGCCGCATCTCGGGCGGCAGTCTGGCGAAGATCCGAATCCCCGTGCCGCCTATTGAGGTGCAGCAGGAGATCGTGAGAATCCTGGACGCCTTCACCCAGCTGGAGGCGGAGCTGGAGGCGGAGCTGGAGGCAGAGCTGGAGGCTCGCAGGCAGCAGTATGCCCACTACCGGGACGATCTGCTTGCCTTCGAGGGTCGTACAGGCATTGCGTGGAAGTCTCTCAGTGCAGTCGGGAATTTTCATCGCGGCCGCCGGTTCACGAAGGCAGACTTCGCGGCCACGGGTATTCCGTGCATTCACTACGGCGAGATCTACACGCACTTCGGAACGTCCGCGAGGGTGACGCTGTCACACGTCCGCGAGGAGATCGCCGGCGGTCTGCGATTCGCAAAGCCAGGAGACGTCGTCGTCGCGGGTGTCGGTGAGACGGTTGAAGACGTGGCCAAGGCTGTCGCTTGGCTTGGCGACACCGATGTCGCCATCCATGACGATTCCTTCGCGTTCCGCTCGGAGGCGGACCCGACATATATCGCCTACGTGATGCAGACGGCCGCCTTCCATGCGCAGAAGGAGAAGTACGTGGCGCGTGCCAAGGTGAAGCGCGTTGGCGGTGCGAATCTCGGCAAGATCGTGGTCCCCGTACCGAGCATCGAGGAGCAGCGCCGGATCGTCGCGATTCTCGACAAGTTCGACGCGCTGGTCAACGACTTGTCGTCCGGGCTGCCCGCGGAAATCGCGGCCCGCCGTCAGCAGTACGCGCACTACCGGGATCGGTTGTTGTCGTTCGAGGAGGCTTCGGTGTGAGCGAGGGTACGGCGGCGCGGTATGAGCCGATCGCGTTGTCCTCGGAGTCGACGGTGGTCGCGGAGTTCGTGACGGACCCGGCGGAGGCGACGCGGTACCAGTCCGAGGCGGAACTCGAGGCGGAACTGATCCGGCTGCTGCGCGAGCAGGCGTACGAGTACCTGCCGATCGCGTCCGAGGCGGACCTGGTCGCGAATCTCCGGACGCAACTCGAAACGCTGAACCAGATCAGGTTCACGGATGGGGAGTGGTCGCGCTTCTTCGCTGAGAAGATCTCCGGGGAGCGGGACAGCGTCGCCGAGAAGACGATCCGGATTCAGGAGGATCATGTCCAGATCCTCAAGCGAGACGACGGAACGTCGAAGAACGTCACGTTGCTGGACAAGATTCACATCCATCGCAACCGGCTGCAGGTGATCAATCAGTACGAGGTGCCGGGCGCGCCGGCGTCGGGCCCGGACGCGGCCCCGCGGCGGGCCCACCGATACGACGTGACGATCCTGGTCAACGGGCTGCCGCTGGTGCATGTCGAACTCAAGCGGCGCGGGGTGGAACTGCGCGAGGCGTTCAATCAGATCAACCGCTATCAGCGGGACTCGTTCTGGTCCGGGTCGGGTCTCTTCGAGTACGTCCAACTCTTCGTCATCAGCAATGGGACGTTGACGAAGTACTACTCGAACACGGTGCGCGCCCAGCATCTCGACGATCAGGCCAAGTCGAAGCGGCGCCGCCGGACGTCGAACAGCTTCGAGTTCACGTCGTGGTGGGCAGACGCGACGAACAAGCCGATCACGGATCTGGTGGGGTTCGCGACGACGTTTTTCGCCAAACATTCGCTGCTGAATGTGCTGACGAAGTACTGCGTGCTGACGGCGGACAAGATGCTGCTCGTGATGCGCCCGTACCAGATCGCGGCGACCGAGCGGATCCTGTCGAAGATTGCGGCGGCGACGACGTACAAGCATGTCGGCACCCTGGCGGCGGGCGGCTATGTGTGGCACGCCACCGGCTCGGGCAAGACGCTCACCAGCTTCAAGACGGCGCAGCTCGCCTCACGACTCGAATACGTGGAGAAGGTGCTGTTCGTCGTCGACCGCAAGGACCTCGATTACCAGACGATGCGTGAGTACGACCGGTTCCAGAAGGGAGCGGCCAACTCCAACGCCTCGACGGCGGTGCTCCAGCGGCAGTTGGAGGACCCCGGGGCGAGGATCATCATCACGACGATCCAGAAGCTGTCGAGGTTCATCGCCAAGAACAAGGGCCACGAGATCTATGGCCGGCACGTCGTGATCATCTTCGACGAGTGCCACCGTTCCCAGTTCGGGGACATGCACAATGCGATTACCAGGGCATTCAAGCTGTACCACCTGTTCGGGTTCACCGGTACCCCGATCTTCGCCGCGAACGCGAGCACCGGCGGCCGGCCGAACCTCCGGACGACGGTGCAGGCGTTCGGCTGCTACCTGCACGGCGACCCGGCCGGCTGCCCACCGGAGAGCCACCGGATGGCGGCGCACACCTACACGATCGTGGACGCGATCAACGACCACAACGTGCTGCCGTTCCGCATCGACTTCATCAATACGGTGAAGACCGGCGACGTCGTGGACAAGCGAGTGAAGGCGATCGACACCGAGCGGGCACTCTGTGACCTGGAGCGCATGCGCGGAATCGTGGCGTACATACTGGAGCACTTCGACCAGAAGACCCGCCGCAACCAGACCTACGCCCTGCAGGACCGGCGCGTGGCGGGGTTCAACGCCTTATTTGCCACGGCGTCGATCGAGGCCGCGAAGATCTACTACAACTTGTTCGGACTCCTGCAGGAGGACGCGCCGGAGGCCAAGCGGCTCAAGGTGGGGCTGGTCTTTTCCTACGCCGCGAACGAGGCCGAGGACGAGGCCGCCGTCGGTCTGCTGGGCGAGGAGGAGTTCGAGACCGACCGGTTGGACGAGAGCAGCCGGGACTTCCTGGAGGACGCGATCCGGGACTACAACGCAATGTTCGGCACCAGCTTCGATACCTCGGCGGACAAGTTCCAGAACTACTACAAGGACCTGTCGCTGCGGCTGAAGAACCGCGAGATAGACCTGGTCATCGTCGTCAATATGTTCCTCACCGGGTTCGACGCCACGACGCTGAACACGCTGTGGGTGGACAAGAACCTCCGCGCCCACGGACTGATCCAGGCGTTCTCCAGGACCAACCGGATCCTGAACTCGGTCAAGACCTACGGCAACATCGTCTCCTTTCGGAACCTGGAGCAAGAGACGAACGACGCGCTCGCGCTGTTCGGGAACGATGATGCCGCCGGGATCGTGCTGCTCAAGCCGTACCGGGAGTACTTCGGAGCCTACGCCGACCGGGTCGCCGAGTTGCGGCAGCGGTTCCCGCTCGGGGCAACGATCATCGGCGAGGAAGCCCAGAAGGCTTTCATCAGACTGTTCGGCGAGTTGCTGCGGCTGCGCAACATCCTGGTGTGCTTCGACGACTTCACGGGCGCGGACGTGCTCTCGGACCGGGACCGGCAGGACTATCAGTCGATCTACCTGGAGTTGTACGCCGCGTTCCGCCGCCTGGCCCGGGCGGAGCGAGAGTCGATCAACGATGACGTCGTGTTCGAGATCGAGTTGATCAAGCAGGTCGAGATCAACGTCGACTACATCCTCATGCTCGTCGAGGCGTACCGGGCGGCCAAGGGCAACGGCGAGGACACGGAGATCAAGGCGACGATCGATCGCGCCATCGGCTCCTCGCCGAGCCTGCGCAACAAGCGGGACCTCATCGAGGAGTTTGTCGACCGCCTCTCCGTCGACGAAGACGTGGCCGATGAGTGGCGTGCGTACGTGGCGGCGATGCGCGAGTCCGAGCTGGACCGGATCATAATCGAGGAGAACCTCAGGCCGGAGGAGACGCGCACGTTCATCGACGCCGCTTTCCGCGACGGGCAGGTCAAGGCCACCGGAACCGCCGTCACGAAAATCCTGCCGCCCGTCTCGAGGTTCTCGAAAAACTCGGGCCATGCCGCCAAGAAGCAGACCGTCATCGCGAAGCTGACCGCGTTCTTCGAGCGGTTCTTCGACCTGATCTGAGGACGGAACCGCGCACAGAAGCTCGACGGACCTGGCGCCGGGCGCCCCGCCGGGCAACCGCCTGCAGCGCGATGTCTGGGCTGTCCTTGCCCGAAGACCGTTTCCGGGCGCGGCTCGGAACGGCCATGGAGGTCGGCGCCGCTGGTGGCGCGGTCGCGGG
>JAVBMU010000028.1:0-53523 GCA_031552185.1 Cellulomonadaceae bacterium
GCCGCCCCGGCCGCTTCGGCCCCGGCTCCCTCCGCTGCCCCGGCAGCGCCGGCCGCGGCCGGCGCGGGCCGCCGCGCCCCGACCATCCCCGCCGTCTCCCCGCTGCGCGGCACGACGGAGAAGCAGACGCGGCTGCGCCGCCTCATCGCCTCGCGGATGGTGGAGGCCCTGCACACGCAGGCCCAGTTGACCACCGTCGTCGAGGTGGACGTCACCCGCGTCGCCCGCCTGCGGGAACGGGCGAAGAACGACTTCGCCGCGCGCGAGGGCGTCAAGCTCACCTTCCTGCCGTTCTTCGGCCTCGCCGTCGTCGAGGCGCTGAAGGCGTACCCGAAGATCAACGCGACGATCACCGAGGACGAGATCGTCTACCACGGCCAGGAGAACCTGGCCATCGCCGTCGACACCGAGCGCGGCCTGGTCGTGCCGGTCATCCGGGACGCGGGCGACCTGAACCTGGCCGGCATCGCGCGGAAGATCGCCGACCTCGCCGGGCGCACCCGGGCCAACAAGGTCAGTCCCGACGAGCTCGCCGGCGGCACCTTCACCATCACCAACACCGGCTCGGGCGGGGCCCTGATCGACACCCCGATCGTGCCGGTCGGCCAGGTCGCCATCCTGGCGACCGGAACCGTGGTCAAGCGTCCGGTCGTCCTCACCGACGCCGACGGCGGCGAGACCGTGGGGATCCGCTCGATGGCGTACCTGTCCCTCTCCTACGACCACCGCCTGGTCGACGGCGCGGACGCCACCCGTTTCCTCACCACGGTCAAGCGCCGGATCGAGGAGGGCGCGTTCGAGACGGAGGTCGGTCTGTAGTGCGGGTCGTCGTGACCGGCTCGCACGGGCTGATCGGCACCCACCTGGTGTCGGGCCTGCGCGAGCGCGGTCACGACGTGCGCCGCCTCGTCCGGGGCACCCCGGCCGGGCCGGGTGACTACGTCTGGAATCCCGCGGCCGACCGGATCGACGCGGCGGCCCTCGACGGCGCCGACGCCGTCGTGAACCTTGCCGGGGCCGGCGTCGGCGACCATCGCTGGACGCCCGCGTACAAGCGGGTGCTGTGGGATTCGCGGGTCCGCTCCACCGCGCTGCTCGCCCACACCGTCGCGGCGAGTCCGGCACCGCCCCGGGTCTGGATCCAGGGCTCGGCGGTCGGCTACTACGGGGACTGCGGCGCGCAGACCCTGACGGAGACGTCGCCGCCCGGGGGGTCGTTCCTCGCCCGGCTCGCCCAATCCTGGGAAGCGGCAGCCCGGCCGGCGGCCGACGCCGGCGTCCGCATGGCGTACATCCGGACCGGCCTGGTCATGGCCCCGCGAGGCGGGGCCTTCGGCCGGCTGCTGCCGCTGTTGCGGCTCGGCCTGGGCGGCCGGCTGGGTCCTGGCACCCAGTACTGGAGTTGGATCACGGTCACCGACCACGTCGCCGCGGTCTGCCGATTGCTCGACGGCGACGTCACCGGCCCGGTGAACCTCACCGCGCCGGAGCCGGCGCCGCTGGGCGAGATCGTCCGGGCGCTCGGCCGGGCATTGCATCGCCCAACGGCGTTGCCTGTTCCGGCGGTCGCGCTGAAGATCGGCCTGGGCGAATTCTCCTCGGAGATCCTCAACTCGATCCGCGTCCTGCCCACCGTGCTGACCGAGCACGGCTTCACCTTCAGCCACCCCGACCTGGCCGGCGCCGCCGCCTGGCTCGCGGCGGCCGCGAGATAGAGGCGCGCCGAACGGGGGCGGCCAGTCCGTACCGGGGGCGGCCGGGAAAACGAGCACTGAACAGCCGCACGGTACCAACTCGTCGCACAAGGTACTGACTCGGCGCGCACGGTACTGATGCGGCGCGGCGGGCGAGGGTGCTGCGGCGGGTGCGGGTGACGGTGACCGCCGCGTGAAATGGAGATTTGTCGAATGAGATAGGGGTTTGTCGCGCGAACGAGAGGCATCGCCCACGAGGTCAAGGTGTTCCGGCGCCAAGGCGTGCCGGCGCCACGGCGTGCCGCGCCGGGGCGACACAGATGAGGAATCTCGTTCAGAGCCGGACGAGGCTGCCGTGGCTGGTCCGGGCGGCGTCGAGCACCTCGGCGGTGCGGGCGCACTCGGCGGGGTCGACGGGGACCGGACCGCGCCCGCGCAACCAGGCCTCGAGCAGCGGATAGAAGTCCTCGTGGCCGCCCGGCGCGGTGGCCACCGGCTCGCGCCGGGAACCGCGCACGATCCACCCGGCCGTCCCGGCCGGCGCGTCGTCGTCGTAGGCATCCCATGGCGATTCGTCCGCCTCGAAGCGAGTGACCAGGAAGGCGCCGGCCCGGCCGAGTACCCGGGTGCGCGGCCCCGGCGCCCCGACCACCGAACCCGCCCACAACCGACTGACCACACCCCCCGCGTGGTGCAACACCAGAAAGACGTCGTCCTCCGTCGGGGTGGTCAGCGCCCGCAACTCGCCGCTCACGGCCACCACCCGGCCGAAGAGCTGGGTGGCGGAGTCCACCAGGTGCGTGCCGAGGTCGAGCAGCAAGCCGCCGCCGACCGGGTCGGTCTCCTTCCAGCGGTCCTGCGGCACCGGCCGCCACCGCTCCCAGCGCCGCTCGAACGTGTGCACCTCGCCGAGGTCGCCCCGGTCCAGCACCGCGCGCAGGGTGAGTTGCTCGGGGTCCCAGCGGCGGTTCTGGAAGACCGTGAAGGGAACCCCGGCCTCCCCGGCCGCGCGCAACAGGCGCGCCGCCGCGCCCGCGTCGGTCGCCATCGGCTTGTCCAACAGGAACGGGATCCCGGCCGCGGTCAACACCTCGCCGTGGGCCACGTGCAATCCGGACGGCCCCGCCACGACGACGACGTCGAACTCGGCCCGGGCCGTGACGAGGCCGGCGACGTCGTCCAGGAGGCGGACACCCGGCCAGTCCGCCGCGGCTGCGGCCCGACGCTGCGGCGACCGGGTGACGACGACGGTGACCCGTTGACCCGCCGCCCGAATGAGGCGGGCGTGAATTCCCCGGCCCGCGCCGCCATATCCGATCAAACCGACTCGCAGCATCCGGGCCTGGTCGGAACGGTTGTCCATGGCGTTCACCCTAACGGCGGGCCGCGCTCTAGACTTGGGCACCATGGCCCGCACGAAGGACACCGGCTCGACCGGGCGCGCATCCGCGTCCGACCGCACCTCCGAGAAGAAGCCCCGCAAGGAGCGCTGGTACCGCCAGGTTTGGGCGGCCTACCAGATGACCCGGCGGCAGGACCCGTCGGTGACGTGGATCATGCTGGGCATCGTCGTCGGCGTGATCGCGATCGGCGTGGTGGCCGGCATCCTGTGGGGGCATCCGGTCTACCTGACCTTGGTCAGCGTCCCGATCGGTCTCACGGGGGCGCTGCTGATTCTCACCCGGCGCGCCGAGCGCGCGGCTTTCAGGTCGATCGAGGGTCAGCCCGGGGCTTCCCGCGCCGCGCTCGGCTCGATTCGGCGGGGCTGGACCTTCGAGGACCAGCCCGTGGCGATCGATGCGCGCAGTCAGGACCTCGTGTACCGCGGCGTGGGCCGGGCCGGCGTCGTCCTGGTCAGCGAGGGCCCGAGCACCCGGGTCAAGAAGCTGCTGGAACAGGAGCAGCGTCGGGTGACGCGGGTACTGCCGTCCGTCCCGGTGACCACGATCCAATGCGGCAACGACGACGGCCAGATCGGGCTGCAGCAACTGCCCCGCAAGGTCCAGAAGCTGCGGCCCACGCTCACCAAGGTCGAGGCCGCTGAGGTCACCAAGCGGCTGCGTGCACTCGGCGCGCCCAAGTTGCCGATCCCCAAGGGCGTCGATCCGATGCGGATGCGCCCCGACCGCAAGGGCATCCGGGGGCGCTGAACCCGCGGGCGTGCCGGCGCGTGCCGCGCGGACGGCACGCCGACATGAGATCGTCACGTGCAGCGACGCCGTGTTACATCGTTGAAACATCGGGTACACCATCGGGTAACGGATGCCCCGTAGGTTGCAGGCAACCCACGAGGGCGGACCGGCACACGAGAAGGAGCAATGGATGTTCACAAACGCGGATGAGGCCATCGCCTTTACGCGGGACGAGGGCGTCGAGTTCGTCGACGTCCGGTTCTGCGACCTGCCCGGCGTCATGCAGCACTTCAACATCCCGGTCGCGCAGTTCACCGAATCCGCGTTCACGGACGGTCTGATGTTCGACGGGTCGTCGATCCGCGGTTTTCAGGCGATTCACGAATCGGACATGAAGCTCGTCCCCGATGTCCAGACGGCGTTCGTCGACCCCTTCCGCAGGCGCAAGACGCTGGTGCTGAACTTCTCCATCGTCGATCCCTTCACTGACGAACCGTACTCGCGCGATCCGCGGAACATCGCCGCCAAGGCGGAGGCCTACCTGCGGTCCACCGGCATCGCGGACACGGCATTCTTCGCGCCCGAGGCCGAGTTCTACATCTTCGACGAGGCCCGATTCGCCACCGACCAGCACTCCAGCTTCTACTACCTGGACTCGGTCGAGGCGGCCTGGAACACCGGGCGCGAGGAGGAGGGCGGCAACCTGGCGTACAAGACGCGGTACAAGGGCGGCTATTTCCCGGTCTCGCCGTCGGACCGGTTCGCCGACCTGCGCGACGACATGTGCGCGACTCTGGGCGCCGTCGGGCTCGAGGTCGAGCGTGCCCACCACGAGGTGGGCACCGCCGGCCAGCAGGAGATCAACTACCGCTTCAACACGTTGCTGCACGCCGCGGACGACCTGATGAAGTTCAAGTACATCGTTCGCAACGTGGCCTTCGAGGCGGGCAAGTCGGTGACCTTCATGCCCAAGCCGATCTTCGGCGACAACGGCTCGGGCATGCACTCGCACCAGTCATTGTGGCAAGGCGGCGAACCGCTGTTCTTCGACGAGCGCGGCTACGGCGGGCTGTCGGACCTGGCCCGCTGGTACATCGGCGGCCTGCTGCGCCACGCGCCGTCGTTGCTCGCGTTCACCAACCCGTCCGTGAACTCCTACCACCGACTCGTGCCCGGTTTCGAGGCGCCGGTGAACCTGGTGTACTCCGCCCGCAACCGGTCGGCCTGCATCCGGATCCCGGTGACGGGCTCCTCCCCCAAGGCCAAGCGGATCGAGTTCCGCGTGCCCGACCCGTCCGCCAACCCGTACCTCGCCTTTGCCGCGCAGTTGCTCGCCGGCATCGACGGCATCCGCAACCGGATCGAACCGCCCGAGCCCATCGACAAGGACCTGTACGAACTGCCGCCCGAGGAACACGCCCAGATCGATCAGGTGCCCGGCTCGCTGCCGGAGGTCCTCGACACGCTCGAGGCGGACCACGACTTCCTGACCGAGGGCGACGTCTTCACCCCGGACCTCATCGAGACCTGGATCGACTACAAGCGGACCAACGAGATCGACCCCATCCGCCTGCGGCCGCACCCGCACGAGTTCGAGTTGTACTACGACATCTGATCCGGGAGCTTCTGCCGGTCGTCGCGACAACGGCGCCTTGCTTGCGGAAACGTCTCGCGGCGTTTGCGCCGGCCGGCCCGGGATGGAATTGTTTGGGCGTGAATTCGGTCCCGAAGAGACTACTCCCCCGCGCCGTCGACGTGCTGATGGCCCGGCAACCGCCGCGCCCCTGGGTCGCGGCGGTGTTTGCGCTCGTTGGAGTGAACCTGACGCTCAGCTTGTTCGGCCGCCGCGGTCCCGGCTTCGCCGTCGCCGCCGCGCTCGCCTGGGGCACCTTGATGAGCTGCCATCTGATCCGGCCGGAGACGGTGCAACGGCAGACGTTCGCCCACCCCGTGCCGTTCGCCGTCGCGGGGCCGGTCCTCGTCGGCGGACTCGCCCTCACCGCGGCCGCGGCCACCACATGGACGACGACGGCGTGCTGGGCGACAGGCGCGCTCACCGCTCTCGTCGTCGCCCCGGCGGCCGTCCTCGCCGCCCGCCGGGACCTGCGGGGACGCCGGACAGCCGCCCGCGCGGCGGTCGCCGCGGACGCCGCGGGGACGACGTCGTGAACCTCGGCGGGTGGACGTGC
Source organism: Cellulomonadaceae bacterium (assembly GCA_031552185.1). GTDB lineage: Bacteria > Actinomycetota > Actinomycetes > Actinomycetales > Cellulomonadaceae > JAVBMU01. The sequence goes on from JAVBMU010000028.1 coordinate 6,016, forward strand.
GCGACGTGCGGGCAATGGCACGAAGGCCTGGCCATGGTTTTCGGGCCGGCCGCGCCCGAACCGTGGATCCTGGCCTCGGACGCCGAACGCGCGGCGGGCGAACTCACCCCGGACACCTGCTTCCTGCCGCACGACGACGGGTCGATCGGGTTCTTCCTGCGCGGTCATCTCGAAATCCCGGTGCGGGAGGCGGAGGAACCGTTCCGTTGGTCCGTGTGGGTCGCGCTCGGTGAGGCGGACATGGCGAGCCAGGCCCGGCATTGGGAGGACCCGGGCCGGGCCGAGATGGCGCCCATGCCCGCCCATCTCGCCAGCCGGCTCCCCTACCCGTCGCCGACGACGTCGCTCGCCGTCCGCGTCCACACCCGCGCGCCCGGCGTCGTCCCGCGGATCGAGGTGGTACCCGGCGTGGACCACCCCCTGGCTCACGAGCAGCGGCAGGGCATCACCATGCACCGGGTCGCGGAACTCAACCGGGACCTGCTCGCCGGCTGAGCCGCGGGCCATCAGCCCCAGCCGGACCAGCGCCCGCATTCTCCCGAGCCGCAGAGCGGGCCGGCGCGGCGCGCGCCGAGAGAGCCGGCGCGGCGCGCGCCGAGGGAGCCGGCGAGGCCGAGGTAGATCCGTGGCGTCGCGGGACCGGCGTGTCGGTCGCGCTACGGCTCTACCTCGCGCGCCGTGGCTCTACCTCGTGCGCCGTGGCACGCTCGGGTGGAGGTGGACGCAGGGTGGTGCGTCGCGAGTCAGTACCTTGGCCGGCGCGCCAGGTACTGACTCGACGTGGGACCGCCACAATTCGGAATCACTCATCCAGCGGATCGATCCGTTCGCCTCGCATCGTCGGATCGGCCTGCGGCTCGTCGGGTGGCGCCGGATCGCCGGCTCTTCCAGACGACGTCGAGGGCCACGGCAAGCGCCAGGATCACGATCAGAGCGATCATCGTTCCCGGTTCGTCGACCAGCGTGGTGACGACGAACGACGCCAGGACGATCACGGTCGTCAGATCGGCGAGGAGGAGCACCCACGGGTTGGCGCCGGTCTCGGCGCGGATCCGCAGGTGCCCGGCAGTCACCAGGGCGAAGACGACCAGCGCCACTGCGCTGCCGATCGAGGCGATCGCGTCCAGGTCGAAGAACACGGCGAGCACGATGGCCGCACCGGCCGTGACGACGATGCCCGTCGACGCCCGGCCCCCGACGCGCGCCCCCATCGCGGGCGGAAACTGGCCTCGGCCCGCCATCTCGTCCGCGAGGCCGGTGGCCGGAAAGAGGCCGGAATTGGTCGCCCCTGCAGTCGCGAACAGCGCGGTCACCGTCATCATCCAGTACCCGGCCTGGCCGAGAGTCGGTTCGGCCGCGACGGCCAACGCGGTACCCCCTGAATCGATGACCTCCTGGGGAGTGAGCGTGCCGAAGACGCCCAGCGAGACGCCGAGGTAGACCACGGTCGCAATGCCTAGCGCCAGGTAGACGGCGCGCGGGAGCTGGCGCCGCGGGTCCGCCAGATCCTTCGCCGTGAAGGTGATGACGCCGAATCCGAGGAACGCGAAAAAGGTCAGCGCGACGCTGGACACGATGTCGGCGAACGGCGGGTAACCGGAGAAGGCGAGCAGGTCGGCGTCGGCCGCCCAGAGCGTGGCGACCGAGAAGACGGCGAGAATACCGACCACCACGATCACGACAATGGTTTGTGCGCGCGCGACCGCCTGCGAACCGAGCACATTGAGCGCCGTCATGACCACCAACACCAGGACGGCAAACGGCTTCACCCAGTCCGCGCCGTCCGTGAACGCCTCGCTCGCGTAACTGCCGAAGGACACGGCGACCATCGCGGTGATGATCGCGTTGACCGCCAACAGCATCCACGCGATGACGCCGGTGAAGTGGCCGTCGCCCCAGCCGCGGACGACATACTCCAGGAATCCGCCGCCCGATGGGTATTGCGCGCCGAGCTTGGCGAAGGAATAGCCCTGCAGTGCCGCCACGATCCCGGCCAGCAGGAACGACACCCACACCGCCGCACCGGCAACCGCTCCCGCCGAGCCGAGCAGCGCGAAGATTCCCGCACCGACCATCGAGCCCACCCCGATGAATGCCGCCTGGCGCACCGAGAGGGTGCGGGCGGGCTCGGCGCCCGGCGCCGGCCGTGTGGCGTCCGCTTCCTCGACCATGACCCCACCCCACACTCGTGGTGACTGCCCGGCGACCTCCCGACAGCGTGGCGCGGTCGGGTCGCGCCCGCCACCGCCGCCGTGGTCATCCAGCCAAAGTTATCGATTATCGATAGATTTTGTTTGAGCCTCGATGGCTGGAAGGGAGGTGATCTGATGCCGATCGTCGTCGACATCGACGTCATGCTCGCCAGACGCAAGATGGCGGTGGGTACTCTCGCCGAGCGCGTCGGCATCACGCCCGCGAACCTCGCGGTGCTCAAGAACGGACGCGCCAAGGCGGTCCGGTTCACCACGCTCGAAGCCCTCTGCGAGGTGCTCGACTGCCAGCCCGGCGACCTCCTGCGCTGGGTGCCTGACCAGAACGGCGAGAGCGAGCGGCTCATCCAGGCGGATCGCGGTTTCGATCCGAACGTCTGATTCGCCGAGCGGCCGCGGGGTGAACGCTCATTCCGGCGCCTCACCCCGCCCATGGACTGCGTCTTCAGGCTGCAGGACTTGCCTCGCGTCTCCAGGAGCCCACCCATGTCCAACCCGTGCGAACTCGCGCATACCGGCGCCACCAGCGGCATGCTGCTCGCCGCCGCCGTGGCGGCGTTCGCCGTCGGAGCGATCCTGGTGATCGCCGCCCGACGCCGCGGCCGTGCCCAAGTCCTTGCCGGAACCGCAGCCCTCGGCGCGGTCGTCGTCGGCGGGCTGGCATTCGGCGTCGCGACGCCGACCAGCGCTGCGGCGGCCGACTGCCCGCCGGCCCAGACCGCGGGGACGGCCACCGACCCGGCCGACCCGGGCGATCCCGCCGCGCCGTCGGGGACCCCGGCCGGCCCCGGGGCCGCCGCCCCCACGGACCCGCCGACTCCCACCCCCACCAACCCCGGCACCCCCACCGACCCGCCGACCCCGCCCGAGGCGGCGTCGTACCTGATCTCCGGTACCTACCGCAAGGACGGGATCGGGGCACTCGTCTTCACCGACCCGCCGGGGACTTATCGCGACTTCCCGACGCAGGACGGCGGCACCACCTGGTCGCTGCCCACGGTGCCGCGCGAAAGCGGACCCATGGCCGGCGTCGAGGTCACCCTCACCATGAACGGCACCACCGTCGCCACGACCACCACGGACGGGGACGGGCGCTTTGCCTTCGGGGTGGAGGCGCCGGGCGACTACGTCGTCTCCGTCACCACGCTGCCCACCGATCACTCCGGCGACTGGAACTACTGGATCGTGCCCGCCCATAACGGGCTCTTCTACCATGCGACGCCCTGGTCCCAGCCTGAACCGAGGTCGGTCACGGTGACGGACGGCGACGTAACCGGCATCGACTTCCTGACCACAAGTTCCTGCGACATAATGTCGGCCGAGTAGCGCGATAGCACCGCGCAGGACCGCAACGCGGGGCACCGACCGGATCGTCCGGTCGGTGCCCCGCCGCGTACCCGCGGGCGTGCGGGCGAAATCTGGCCGAAACTGCGCTCAACGGGACCGCCCGCTCGTGGCGGACCGAACCGGCCCGGAAGGAGCGACCGATGACCATGGCACACGCATCCCAGTCGCGCGCACCCGCCCGGTCCCGCCGGCGGTACTCCGTCGCGTTCTGGGTGGGCGTCATCACCGGGATCATCGGCGGCATCGTGAAGTTCGGCTGGGAAGTTCCATTCCCGCCCCGAACGCCCGAACGCAACGTGACCAATCCGCCGCAGGAGTTCCTGGAGAAGTTCGGTTTCTCGGATTCGTTTGTGCACCAGACCATCACGATCAACGGAAACCAGGTCCAGTGGGTCAGCATCCTGCTGCACTTCGGGTTCTCCATCGCCTTCGCGGTGCTGTACTGCCTACTTGCGGAGCGTTTCCCCCGGATCAAGTTGTGGCAGGGCGTCGCCTACGGCCTGGTGATCTGGTTCGCCTGGCACATCGTGATCCTGCCGCTGATGGGCGCCGTGCCGGCGCCCTGGGACCAGCCGTGGGGCGAGCATCTCTCGGAGATCACCGGTCATGCGGCCTGGATGTGGGTCATCGAGCTCACCCGGCGCGACCTGCGCAACCGGATCACGCACGAGCCCGACGCCGAGGTGCCCCTGGACGCGCCGTTCCGCTGAGAGAGTGCGCGGAGGGTCTGGTGCGCCGGGGGCGTCGTGGTTCGTCGAGCCTGTTGTGGGTCCGGTTCGCCGCGCTGGTCGCGGACTGTCACGTGGTTCACCTGTTGGGTTGTGACTGTTCACGCGCCTGGACCGCATCCGACCGGGTCGTGTTCGACGAACTCGTCTGCCTCGCTTCGCGTGCTACGCGGCCCGGTCGGGCGGGGGTGGACGTGAGGTGGTGCGTCGCGAGTCAGTACCTGACGCGGCGAGTCAGTACCTGACTCGACGGATGAGCGCGTCCGCAAGCGGCGGCCGCAACCACGGCCCACGACGCATCGCCTCGGGCAGCCCGGCCACCGAAGCGACCGGCGGCCGCCCACGCGGTCGCCGCCACTCCTTCGGCGTCACGGGTGCCCCACACCTGGTCACGGGGCCCCACACCTATCCGCGCGATTTCCAGGTTCGCCCGGCTCGCCCCGGAACGCGCGCGTGCGCGTCCGGCCTGCGGCCGGGCCGTGGCATCATGACCGGATGCCCGCCCTGACGCCCGACCAGCGCGCCCGCTACGCCCGGCATCTGCTCCTGCCCGAGGTGGGCGACGCCGGCCAGGAGCGTCTCCTGGCCGCTTCGGTGCTCGTCGTCGGCGCGGGCGGGCTCGGCTCCCCGGCGCTGACCTACCTCGCCGCCGCCGGCGTCGGCCGGCTCACGATCGTGGACGACGACGTCGTCGACGTCTCGAATCTGCAGCGCCAGGTCCTCTACGGGACGGCCGACGTCGGGGCGCCGAAGGTCGAGCGCGCGGCCGACCGGCTGCGCGCCCTGAATCCGGACGTCACGGTGACGACGCACCGGGTCCGGTTCACGCCGCGGACCGGACCGGACCTGCTGTCCGGGCACCACGTCGTGCTGGACTGTGCGGACAACTACGAGACCCGCTACGCCGTCTCGGACGCTTGTGCGGCGCTGGGTATTCCGGACGTCTGGGCGGCGATCGGCGCGTTCGACGGCGCGATCAGCGTCTTCTGGCGGTCGGCCGGCCCGTGCTACCGCTGCCTGCATCCGAACCCGCCGATCCCGGGAACGGTCCCGCCGGCGTCGGCCGTCGGCGTGCTGGGCGCGCTGCCGGGCACGCTCGGCGCGATGCAGGCGGTCGAGGCGATCAAGGTGCTCACGGGGGCCGGCACTGCGTTGATCGGCCGGGCGACGTACTACTCGGCTCTGGACGCGACATGGCGTACGGTCGAGGTACACCGCAACCCACGGTGCCCGGCCTGCGGGGACACCGCACCGGCGCCCGGCGCCGACCACCCCGAGAAGGAGCCCCGATGACCGAACCGATCAGCTTGGAACAATGGGCGACGGAACTCGCCGATGCCCTCGGTCTGCCCCCGGCTGCGGCCGAAAGCCGGCAGGTGATCCTCGACGTCACCCGCGACGCCGCCCACGCGATCTCCCGCCCCGCGGCGCCGATCGCGGCGTTCCTGGTCGGCATCGCCGCCGGCCGCGACGGCGCGACCCCCGAGGCCATCGCGGCCGCCTGCAAGACGGCGACGGACCTGGCGCTGGCGCACGGCGGCGAGCAGTGATGGTCACCGTCCGGTACTTCGCCGGCGCGCGGGCCGCGGCCGGCGTCGACGAGGACCGGGTCGAGGCCGCGACGGTCGGCGAGGCGCTCGCCGCCGCCGCGGCCGCCCACCCGGGCGACCTCGCGCGGATCGTCGGGATCTCCTCGTTCCTGCTCGACGGCGCCGCGGTGACCAATCGCGAGGCTGCGCTCGGCCCGGACGCCCGGATCGACGTCCTGCCGCCCTTCGCCGGGGGCTGAGGCGGCGCACATCCCCGTAGTCCCACATTTTCTTGAACTCGCGTCGGTCGGGTGACGTGCGCCTACTCGGAGCGCAGTGCCTGCACCGGCTGCCCGGTCACCTCGGCGATGAGATCGAAGTCCTTGTCGACGGCGAGGACGACGAGTCCACGCTTCTCCGCGGTCGCGGCGACGAGAAGGTCCGGGATCGACGCGGCGCGATGCATCCCGCGCTCGGCGAGCATCACCTGGACGGCAAGGGCGCGATCCTCGATCCCGGGCGTGAGGTACTCGACCGGCATCAGGGACAGCGGCGGAGTCGTCGGCGCCGTCCGGGCAAGGCGCGCGGAGATCGCGGAGAAGCCCACCTCGAGCCGGGTGACGTTCGCGATCCGGACCAAGCCCCGATCGAGCCGGCGCTCCCATTCCGCCCGTTCGAGGGCGAAGGGCAGGCGCACCAGTGCGGACTTGTCGATCAGCCAGGCGGGTTCGGCCATACTCAGTCAGCCCCACGCCCGCGACATCACGTCGGGGTGCGCAAGATCCGCGAACCCCTCCGCGAACCGCTGCCAGTCCTCGGCCGTCATCGCGGCGCGGGGGCCGGACACGGCCGCCTCGGTCTCGAGGTGACGGCGGAGCACCTCGGCCCGGGAAACCCCGAGCGCCGAGGCCTCCTCATCGAACCGCGCGACCGCGCGTTCGGACAGGCCACGAACCAAGACGTCCGGCATCGCCACCACCTCCACCAGGTGATATCACGATATCAGTCGCCGGCGTCGGCCTCCATCGGTCCGACGACGCGACCCTCACCCGCCGATGGCGGACATCGGGCGCAGAGGCTGGCGGAACCGCGGCGTGGCGATCAGGTGCCCGGCGGCCTTCGAGGCGACCGACGCGCCCAGCGCCCCCGCGATGTCGGCGTCCGAGCAGCCGGCGCGCATCATCGCGCGCAGATCCGTCTCCGAGGTCGCAAACAGGCAGTTGCGAATCTGCCCGTCGGAGGTCAGCCGGATCCGGTCGCAGGCGCCGCAGAACGGCCGGGTCACCGAGCCGATGATGCCGACCGTGGCCGGTCCGCCGTCGACCAGCCAACGCTCCGCGGGCGCGGAACCGCGCCCGGGCAACTCGGTGAGGGTGAACTGGGTGGACAGCAACTCGAGGATCTCGTCGGCCGTGACCATCTCGGCCCGGGACCAGATGTGACCGCCGTCGAGCGGCATCTGCTCGATGAACCGCTGCTCCAGGCCCCGCTCGAGGGCGAACCGCAACAACGCCGGCGCCTCGTCCAGGTTCACGCCCCGAATCAGCACGGTGTTGATCTTCACCGGCGCGAGTCCGGCGGCGAGCGCGGCGTCGATCCCCGCGAGGGCCTGGCCGAACCGGTCCCGCCGGGCCAGCACCTTGAACCGCTCCCGGTCCAGCGTGTCGAGGGAGATGTTCACCCGGGCCAGCCCGGCGTCGGCCAACTGAAAGGCGAGGCCGGCGAGCCGAAGCCCGTTGGTGGTGACCGAGACCTCCGGCGCGGTCGGCAGCCCCGCGATGGCCCCGACCAGGTCGACGATCTCCGGGTGCAGCAGCGGCTCGCCCCCGGTGAGGCGAACCTCGTGCACGCCGAGTTCGCAGGCCACGCGCGCGACGCGGACGATCTCGTCGCGGGTCAGCAGGGTCGCGGCGGGAGCGAGCGGCACGCCCTCGGCCGGCATGCAATAGGTGCAGCGCAGCGAGCACCGGTCGGTGAGGGAGATCCGCAGATCCCGGTGCACGCGGCCGAATCCGTCCACGAGGCTCATGCGCACCCTGTCCATTCCTGCGACCCGTCGGCGAAAACCTGCAACTTCCAGACGGGCAGCCGCTCCTTGACGGTGTCGACGGCGTCGGCGCAGGCGGCGAAGGCCTGCGCCCGGTGCGCCGCCGAGACGGCGACGACCAGGGCGATGTCGCCGATCGTCAGCGGCCCCACCCGGTGGGTCACCGCCAGCGCGACGGCGTCGTGCCGGTCCGCGACCTGACGCGCCACGTCGGCCACGACGTGGCCGGCGCTGGGGTGCGCCTCGTAGTCCAGCCGGGCGACGTCGCGTCCGCCGTCGTGGTTGCGCACGACGCCGGCAAAGGTGACGACGGCGCCGGCGGTCTGGCCGCCGACGAGGTCCTCGTGCTCGGCGACGTCGACCGGGACGGTCACCACGGCCGCCCGGACCACCGCGGTCACGACGACGCTCCCGGGCCGGGCGCCGCGGGTGCGGCCGGGGCGGCTTCCACCGCGGGTGCGGCCGGGGCGGCGTGATCGCCGCCGCCGATCTGGTCGAGCAGGTGGCCCAGCACCGGGCGCAGCGCGCCGATGCCCTCCCGGACCGCCGCGGGCGAGCCGGGCAACGCCACCACCACCGTCCGGTCGCAGCTCCCGACGACGGCCCGGGACAAGGCCGCGGCCGGCCGGTCCGACGCGGCGCGGATGGCGTGTTCGAGGCCGGGGATACGGCGTTCGAGAACGGGTTCGAGCGCCTCGGGGGTCAGGTCCCGGGGCCCGATTCCGGTCCCGCCGCTCGTCACCACCAGCTCGATGCCGGCTTTGACGGCGGCCCGCACGGCCGCACGCACCGCCTCGATGCCGTCGGGGACGACCTCCACCCGGCCCGTCGCCCCCAGGTCGGTCAGGAGGCGGAGTGCGACCGGGCCGGACTCATCGGCGGCAACGCCCGCGGACCGACGGTCGGACACCGTCAGGACCAGGGCCCGCCGGTTCGCCAACGGAGCGTCGGCCAGGCCGGCCGGCGGAGCGTCGGCCAGGCCGGCCGGCGGAGCTTCGGCGGGGCGCGCGTCGGCGGCGACGTGCAGGAGTCCGTCGTCGCCGAGTCGCCAGTCGCCGGAGCGCCCGCCGGTCTTCTCCACTACGCGGGCCTCGCCGATGGTCACATTGCGGTCCACCGCCTTGACCATGTCCACGATCGCCAAGGCGGCCACCGTGACACACGTCAGCGCCTCCATCTCGATGCCGGTCCGATCCGCGGTGGCGACGCTCGCCTCGATACGCACGCCGTCCGGCGCGGGGAGCACATCGACCGTCACGGCGCCGATCGCCACCGGGTGACACAGCGCAATGAGCGCGGGCGTCTGCTTCGCCGCCGCGATGCCGGCGAGCCGGGCAACCGCAAGAGCGTCACCTTTTGCCAATTCATTCCGCAACAGCAACTCGCGGGCCCGCGCGGACATCCGAACGGACCCGACGGCGCGGGCCCGACGGCCGGTCACCGGCTTGTGCGTGACGTCAACCATCCGCGCGGCGCCCCGCGCGTCGACGTGCGTCAGTGCGTCGATGGTGTGCTCCTTCAGACCCCGCCGGGGCGGTGCGGTTTCAACCCGGAGTGGGCGCCGGCGAGCGCGCGCCCGAAGATGAGGATATCCCCGTCCCGACCGACTCCCCGCCAAGTGGCGCGGCCATTTGCGGGCCTCGGCACATACTTGCCTTAATTGTCCATTGGGGCCCGGCGAAACAAGACTTCGGCATAGACGTCCCGTCGGATCGGGACCTTGGTTGATCGATTTTTTTCAGATCATTGGCCATTCTGGGTTCAGCTCGCAGCCCACCCTGCGAGCGCCCCTTCCGTCTCGAGGAGCATTCGCCGATGACTGCCGAACTCGACCCCCTCCCCCCGCCCGACGGGCTGACCAGACGCTCGTTCATGACCTGGTCGTCGCTCGCGGGTGCCTCAGTCGCTGTCGCCGGAACCGTGGCGGCCGACGGTCGCGGCCTGGTGCCGCTGACCGCCGCAGCCGCGCCGAAGGCCGGCGGGACGACGGCGGTTTGGGGCGCTTGCGTGGTGAACTGCGGCTCGCGCTGCCCCCTGATCTACCAGGTCGCCGACGGGCGGATCGTGCGGGTCGACGTCGAACCGACGGGCGACGACGAGGTCGGCAGCCAGCAGATCCGCGCCTGCGTCCGCGGCCGCTCGATCCGGCACCGGATCTATCACCCGGACCGGCTGAAGTACCCGATGCGCCGAGTGCCGGGCGCCCGGCGCGGCGAGGGGAAGTTCGAACGGATCAGCTGGGACGAGGCCCTCGATGCGATCGCGGCGTCGCTCACCTCGATCCTGAAGGAGCACGGCCCGGAGGCGGTGTACCTCAACTACGGGACCGGGACGCTGGGCGGCACGGTGGCCAAGAGCTGGCCGCCTTCGGCCACCCCCATCGCCCGGCTGATGAACCTCCTCGGCGGGTACCTCAACCACTATTCGGACTATTCGACGGCGCAGATCACGTCCGCCTATCCATTCCACTACGGCACCTGGGTCTCGTCCAACAGCTTCGACGACATGGTGCACAGCAAGCTCGTCGTCTACTGGGGCAATAACCCCACCGAGACCAGGATGAGCGGCGGCGGGGAGAACTTCGTCACGCTCACCGAGAAGCAGAAGTCCGGCGCCAAGGTGATCGTCGTCGACCCGCGCCTGTCGGACACCGCCGTCGCCCAGGCCGACGAGTGGGTGCCGCTGCGCCCCGGTTCGGACCCGGCGTTGGTCGCGGGCCTGGCCCACGTGATGATCAGCGAGGAACTGCACGACCAGGCGTTCCTGGACAAGTACTGCGTCGGCTTCGACGAGGATCACCTGCCGGCGGGCGCCCCGGCGGGGTCCTCCTACCGCTCCTACGTCCTGGGCGACGGCCCCGACGGCACGCCGAAGACCCCCGAGTGGGCCGCGCAGATCACCGGCGTGCCCGCGGCGACGATCGTGCGCCTCGCCCGGGAGATTGCCCAGGCGAAGCCGTGCAACATCACCCAGGGCTGGGGGCCGCAGCGGCACGCGGCGGGCGAGAACTCGGCCCGGGCGATCTTTACCCTGGCGGCACTGACCGGGAACATCGGCATTCCCGGCGGGGGCACCGGCGGCCGCGAGGCGTCGTTCGGGCTGCCGATGGCGGTGTTCCCGACCGGGGAGAATCCCGTCACCACCGCGATCTCGAACTTCGGCTGGACCGAGGCGATCGACCACGGACCCGAGATGACGGCCCTGAACGCCGGCGTGCGCGGCGCGGACCGGCTCAAGACCGGCATCAAGTTCATCTGGAACTACGCGAGCAACACGCTGGTCAATCAGCACGCCGACCACAACCGGACCGGCGAGATCCTGGCCGACGAGACCAAGTGCGAGATGATCGTGGTGATCGACAACCAGCTCACGGTCTCCGCGCGGTACGCCGACATCCTGCTCCCGGACGTGAGCAACGCCGAGCAGGACGACCTGGCCGAGCAGGGCTCCGCCGGCAGCCTCGGGTACACGGTCTTCCAGTCCAAGGCGATCGAGCCCATGTACGAGTGCCGCACCATCTACGACATGATGGCGCAGCTCGCGGACCGGATGGGCGTGGGCGAGAAGTTCACCGAGGGCAAGTCCCAGGAGGACTGGCTGCGCCAGATCGTGGCCGAAAGCCGGCAGAACATCCCGGACCTGCCGAACTACGAGGACCTCAAGGCCGCGGGGATCTGGAAGACCGAGAATCCCGACGGCCCGATCGTGCCGCTGGCGGATTTCCGGGCGGACCCCGTCAAGAACAAGCTCGACACGCCGTCGGGCCTGATCGAGATCTACTCCGCACAGTTGGCCGAGATCGGTGCGGCGTGGGAACTGGCCGACGGGGACCGGATCACCGCGCTGCCGGAGTACGTGCCCACCTGGGAGGGATCCGAGGAGGCCCGCCGGGCCGACGCCACTTACCCGCTGCAGATGATTTCCCACCACTACAAGCAGCGGACGCACTCGACGTACGGCAACGTCGATTGGATGGTCGAGGCCCACCCGCAACAGGTGTGGGTCAACCCGGCCGACGCCCGTGCCCGCGGCATCGCACCCGACGACCTGGTCACGGTGTGGAACGACCGCGGCAAGGTCCGGATCCGGGCGAAGGTCACCCCACGCATCGCCCCCGGCGTCGTCTCCCTGCCCGAAGGCGGCTGGTTCACGCCCGACGCCGACGGCGTTGACACCGGCGGCTCGCCCAACACTCTGACCAGCCTGCGGCCCTCGCCGCTCGCGCGCGGCAACGCGCAGCACACCGCCCTGGTTCAGATCGAGAAGGCCTGAGGAGGGCGCGATGAGTCAGCAACTGGGGTTCTTCTTCGACCAGACCCGGTGCACGGGGTGCAAGGCCTGCCAGGTCGCCTGCAAGGACAAGCACGACCTGCCCGTGGGCCGGACCTGGCGGCGGGTGGCCGAGTACGCCGGCGGATCCTTCGCGACCGGCCCAGACGGCTCGTTCTCCCCGAGCGTCTTCGCCTACTACACCTCGATCGCCTGCAACCACTGCGCGGACCCCGCCTGTGTGCGGGCGTGTCCGTCCACCGCGATGCGCAAGGACCCCGGGACCGGCATCGTCTCGATCGACCAGTCCGTGTGCATCGGATGCCGGTACTGCGAGTGGGCCTGCCCGTACGGCGCGCCGCAGTACGACCCGGCGGCGAAGGTCATGTCCAAGTGCGACTTCTGCGCCGACCTGATCGCCGACGGCAAGCCGCCCGCCTGTGTCGCGGCCTGTCCCACCCGCGCCCTCGACTACGGCGACATTGAGGACCTCGAACGCGAACACGGCACCCTGCGCGCCGTCGCGCCGCTGCCCGACCCGGATATCACCCGCCCGTGCCTGATCATCAACCCCCACCGCGACGCCCAACCCCAGGGGCACGGCGCCGGGTCGGTGGCCAACCCCAAGGAGCTGTGAGGTGGACACCACGGAGTTCCCCCTCGTCCTGTTCACCATCGCCACGCAGATGGCGGTCGGCGCGTTCGTCGTCCTCGGCGCGGTGCAATTGTTCATTGCCCGTCAGTACGGTCGCGCCGCGGTGGAGACGCTGACCCGGCCGGCCGGCTACGCCGTCGGCGTCGTGATGGTGCTCGGTCTGGTCGCCTCGATCCTGCACCTGGGGTCTCCGCAGCGGGCGCTGAACTCACTGCGGCACCTGGGCACCTCGCCGCTGTCCAACGAGATCGCCCTCGGCCTGGCGTTCGCCGCCGCAGGGTTCGCCTTCGCGGTGCTCGAGTGGCGACGGATCGGCACCTCGCGTGTCCGGCAGGCGCTGGCCGGCGGGACCGCGGTGATCGGCCTCGCCTTCGTCTGGGCCTCCGCCCGCATCTATCAACTGCCGGCTCAGCCCGCCTGGAACACCTGGTACACGCCCGCCTCCTTCTTCGCGACGGCGCTCCTGCTCGGTACCCTGGCGATCGGGACCGCGTTCGTCATCGCGGCCGCCCGGCGCCTCCAGGCGGACCGCAACGACCCGATCGCGGGCCTGCTCCGGACCTGCCTGCGCTGGGTGGCGACGGGCTCGATCGCCATGCTCGGCGTCGAACTGGTGATTATTCCGATCTACGCCGTCCAACTCGGCGCGCAGCCGGCGGTCGGGGCGCCGTTCATCCTGCGGCTGGTGCTGCTTGTCCTCGGCGCGGGCATCCTGGGGCTCGCGCTGTACTGGGCGGCGTCGACCGAGCGGGCGGGCACCCTGTCCCTCGCCGCGATCACGACGGCGGCGCTCGCGCTTGTGCTCGTCGGCGAGGGCATCGGTCGGCTGCTGTTCTACGGGCTCGCCCAGAGCGGGATCGGATCGTGAGCTCAGTCGACGACGGGGGGGACGGCGACGTCGGGGACGGCGGCGTCGTCCCGCCCGACGGCGCCCGGCTCGACATTCTGGCGGGCGGCGCCGCGTTCTTCGCGCGGGTGTTCTCCGCGCCGCTGGACCCGGCGCTGCGGGCCCGGCTCGCCGACCCTTCGACGATGGCCGCCTGGCCGGCGGCCGACCCGGCAAACGTGCAGGCGCGCGCGCTGATCACGAGCGGCGCGGGCGACGCGCCCGCCGACCTGGCGGCGGAATACCAGCGGCTCTTCATCGGGCCGGCGCGGCTGGCGGCGCCGCCGTGGGAGTCGGTCTACCGCACCCCCGAGCGGCTGGTCTTCGGCGCCGCGACCGTCGCGGTCCGGGCGGCGTATGCGGCGGCCGGCTACCGGGCGCCGCTGCTCGGGCGCGAGCCCGACGACCACGTCGCCCTGGAATTCGACCTGGTCGCGAAGCTCGCCGCCCGAGCGGTGACGGCCCACGACGACGGCGACGCGGCGACGGCGGCCACGGTCGCCCGCCAGGTAGACGGCTTCCTCGCCGGCCACCTCGCGCAGTGGGTGCCGCAGTGGGGCCGCCTGCTCGCCGACGACGCCCGGGCCGACTTCTACCGGGGCGCCGCGCTCCTCGCGGTCGACCTGGTGACCAGGATGGGGTGAGGTGGCCGTGCCCGCGCCGCTCCATGGTCTGCTCCGCCGGCTGCGATCCGCCGCCGAGCCCGAGCCGATCGGGCTGATCTGCGCGGAGGCCCCCGCCACCGGGCAGGCGGCGGCGCCGGCGACCTGGATCCGCTTGGACCGGTGCGTCGGCGCGCTCGCCGTCGTCGACATCCTCGAGTTGTTCAGTGGCGGGGTGCCGGTCGTCGCCCTGCGCCGGGAGGGCTGCGCCGACCCGGCCGCCGTGGATATTCTCGCCGCGCAGGTCGCCGCTCTGCTCGACGCCGGGCGGGCCGACGCTGGGCGGGCCGACGCCGGGCGCAGGCCGAGCGGGCGGCTGCTGATCGACCCGCCCGCGCCGCGCCGCGGTGGTCGCGCGGTCGAATACCCGCTCGCATCGTTGCCGATGACCCGCCGGACGATCCTCGGCCTGGCGGGCCGCTCCCGGCCGGCCGCCGATGACCCCGCGGCGCTTGCGCCGACCGGGATCGGCGAGCGCACTCGCGTCGCGCTGCGCGGCCTCGGCGTCGAGCGCGGTCCCGAAGTTCCGGCGCCGGCGCTCGACCTGGAGGTCCGGGGCTGCACCGGCTGCGGCGTCTGCGAACGGGTGTGCCCGGCCGGCGCGCTGACGGTCCACACTCAGCCCGCCGCCGCCGGGACGGTCATGCGGCGTCTGCGGTACGACCCGGCGGCGTGCTCCGGCTGTCGGCGCTGCCTGGCCCACTGCCCCGCGGACGCAATCCGCGCGCCGCGGGCCTTGACCTGGCAGGACGTCGTCGCGACCGGCCGCCGCACGGCCGCGCTGGTGCCGAGCGCGGTCTGCGAGCGGTGCGGCGCCGGGGCGCCGGTCGGCTCCCGCCGGTGCGAGCTCTGCAGCTTCCGGGAGGCGAACCCCTTCGGGTACACCGACCCGGGGGCAGAGCGAACGTGAGCCGGTATTCTGACGA
Source organism: Cellulomonadaceae bacterium (assembly GCA_031552185.1). Classification (GTDB taxonomy): domain Bacteria; phylum Actinomycetota; class Actinomycetes; order Actinomycetales; family Cellulomonadaceae; genus JAVBMU01. Next base: position 21,275 of record JAVBMU010000028.1, read on the forward strand.
CGCGGACCCAATCAGGAGGGTTGACATCGCAGCGCACCCGGGTCCAGGAGTCGAGTACGCGGGTGCCGCTCTTCCGTTCCGGGGCGATGATGTGTTTTCCTGGTTCCCGACCGCGCCGGCTGCCTGCGCGCGATCACCCCAGTCCGACGGAATCGAATCGTGACCAGTAACAAGAGTGCCTCGCCGAACGCTCCCGCTCTCGCCGAACGCGGGTTCGAGAACCCCGCTCCGGGCGGGTCCGCCGGAGTGCCCGTGCGGGCCCTGGCTCCGGCGCCATCAGCCCCGCGGGAGATGCGGCCCTCGGCGCGGCAACTCGGCATCGTAGAACTGTGGCGGCGCGGTTCCGGCCGGCCGCTGCGGCTGTGGCTCGAGATGATCCTCCTCGCGGTCAGCTACGGCGCCTACTCGCTCATTCGCAACGCCGTTCCGGAGCACGAAACCTCGGCCTTCCGCCACGCCCGGTCGATCTGGGCCTTCGAGCAGCGGCTGGGCATCGGCGTCGAGAAGGCGATCAATCACGCCGTCAATCGCGTGGAGTGGCTCATCGTCGGGATGAACTACTACTACGCGACGCTGCACTTCGCGGTCACGCTGGCCGTCCTGATCTGGCTCTACCGGGGGCACGCCCGGCACTTCTCGGCCGGGCGCACGGTGTTGCTGGTCGGCACCGGCCTGGCGCTGCTCGGTTTCGCCTTCTATCCCCTGGCGCCGCCCCGGCTGATGACGAACGTCGGCTTCATCGACACGGTGGCCGTCCACCACACATGGGGGGCGATGAGTTCGCCGAGCGTCGCCCCGGTCTCGAACCAGTTCGCCGCGATGCCGTCGATGCACTTCGGCTGGTCGCTGTGGTGCGGGCTGACCATCGTGCTCCTGGCCCGACGGCGGTGGGTCAAGATCCTCGGCGTCGCCTACCCGCTGGCCACGCTCACCGTGATCGTCGCGACGGCGAACCACTTCTGGATGGACGCCGTCGGCGGCGCCCTGTGCATCGCCGTCGGCGCCGGGTTGGCCACGCTGATGTACCGCGCGAGCGAACGCCGGGGCGCCGGCTCCGTAGCCCGGCTCGACCGTAGCCCGGCTCGACCGTAGCCCGACGGTCAGCCCAGCCGCCGAACCCGTGGTTACTTGCAGTTTTCGCCACGAAACTGCAACGAACCACGGGTTCGGCGCACAGGGCATGCCGCCCCGACCACCGCCGCGAAGCGAGCATCCGGCCCCGCCCCGCTCAGCCGTAGAAGAGCCGTTCCATCGTCGCGCGCGCCCGCCGCGCGGTGCGTAGATAGTGCTCCTCCAAGTCGCTCCCCGTCGCCACGCCCGGCAGATCCAGGACCCGCGCCAGGCCGCGCAGGGCGCGGCGGTCCGCCGGCAGCAGGTCCGCGCTGGTCCCACCCGCGCGGCCCGACCACAACACCACCGCGCTGCGCACCCGCGAGGCGAGCCGCCAGGCCGCGCTCAGGGTCGCCGCGTCCCGCTCGTCGACGAGGCCGGCGGCAGTGGCCGCGTCGAGTGCGGTCATCGTCGCGGTGGTGCGCAACTCGGGCAGCGTGCCGGCGTGCTGCAACTGCAGGAGTTGCACCACCCACTCCACGTCCGAGACCCCGCCGCGGCCCAGCTTGAGGTGCCGGGACGGGTCGACGCCGCGCGGCAGCCGCTCCGACTCCACCCGCGCCTTGATCCGACGCACCTCGCGCACCGCGGCGGCGTCGAGCCCCGCCGCCGGGTAGCGCAACGGATCAATCAGCGCCACGAATCGCTCGCCCAACGCGGCGTCGCCCGCCACCGGCCGGGCCCGCAGCAGGGCCTGGCTCTCCCAGACCGCGGCCCACCGGCCGTAGTACTCGGCGTAGGAGGCCAGGGACCGGACCAGCGGTCCGCTGCGGCCCTCCGGGCGCAGGTTCGCGTCCACCGGCAGGCCGGGTTCGGGGCCGACGGCGCCCAGCAGCGATCGCAGCCGCGTCGCCACCGCGAGCGCGTAGCCGTGGGCCTCCCGCTCATCCGCGCCCGGCGCCGGATCGAAGACGAACAACACGTCCGCGTCCGAGCCGTAGCCGAGCTCCCGGCCGCCGAGCCGGCCCATCGCGATCACCGCGACCTTCGCGGGCCCCGGGGCGGCCGGGTTCCGGCCGAGTTCGGCCTTTACCACCCGCCGGGCGAGCCGCAGGCCGCCCGCCAGGAGCACGTCCGCCGCATCGGAGATCGCCCCGGCCGCCTGTACCGGGTCCGACACCCCGAGCAGTTCCGCGACGGCGGTCCGGGCCAGTTCGCGGCGGCGCAGCGCCCGCAGGCTCACGACCGCCCGCTCCGGCGTCTCCTCCGCCCGGGCGAGGATCGCGTCGGACTCCGCCGCCAACCGCTCCGCGCCGCGGGGCGCGAGGTCGGCGTCGTCGTCCAACCAGGTCACGGACTCCGGCGAGCGGGCCAGCGCCGCGGCCGCGTACCGGGAGTTCGACAGCACGTGGGCGAGCCGCGCCGCCGCCGAGCCGGAGTCCCGCAGCAGCTTGAGATACCAGTGCGTGGTGCCCAGCTCATCGGAGAGCCGGCGAAACGCGGCCAGGCCGTCGTCGGGACTCGCGCCCTCGGCGAACCACCCGAGCATCACCGGCAGCAAGTGCCGCTGGATCGCTGCCCGCCGGCTCAACCCCTCGGTGAGCGCCAGCACGTGCCGCGTCGCGCCCTCGGGGTCGAGGTAGCCGATGGCCGCGAACCGGGCCGCGGCCACCTCGGGGGCCAGCGAAACCTCGGCCGGGGAGAGTTGGGCCGTGGCCGGCAGCAGCGGCCGGTAGAACAGCGCCTCGTGCAGGGAGCGGACCTCGCGCCGCGTCCCTCGCCACCGCTCCAGCAGGCCCTGCGCGCCCTCGGCCCGCATCCCGAGCGAGCGGGCGAGCCGGCGCAGATCAGCCTCGGCCACGGGCATCAGGTGGGTGCGCCGCAACCGGTGCAATTGGATCCGGTGCTCCAGTGACCGCAGAAATCGGTAGCAGACCGCCAGCCGGGCCGCGTGCTCGCGGGCGATGTATCCGCCCGCGGACAGCTGCGCGACTGCGGTCAGCGTGTCCCGGTCGCGAATAGTCTCGTCGGCCCGGCCGTGCACGAGTTGCAGGAGTTGCACGGTGAACTCGACGTCCCGCAGGCCGCCCCGGCCGAGCTTGAGCTGCCGGTCCGCCTCGGCGCGCGGCACATGCTCCTCCACCCGGCGCCGCATCGCCCGGGAGTCCTCGACGAAGTTCTCCCGCCCGACGGCGGACCACACGAACGGGCCGATGGCCTCCTCATACGCCCGCCCGACGGCGCGGTCGCCCGCCACCGTGCGCGCCTTGAGCAGCGCCTGGAATTCCCAGGTCTTGGCCCAGCGTTCGTAGTACGAGATGTGGCCGGCCTGCGTCCGGACCAGCGCCCCCCGCTTGCCCTCCGGGCGGAGGGCCGCATCGAGCGGCCACAGCGGCGGTTCGCCCGCAGTGCCGGCGCAGATCCGCGCCATCGCCGTCGCCAGCCGGGTCCCGGCGGCCGTGGCCTGCGCCTCGTCCGCGCCCGGACCGGGTTCGACGACGTAGATGACGTCTACGTCGGAGACGTAGTTCAGTTCCCGGCCGCCGCACTTGCCCATCGCGATGACGGCGAGCCGGGCGGCGCGGCCGTGATCCGGCTGCCCGGCCCGGGCCACCGCCAGGGCGGCCTCCAGCGCGGCGGCGGCGAGGTCCGCGAGCGCCGCCGCGACGGCGGGCAGTTGGCTGAGCGGGTCCGGGACAGTCAGGTCGGTCGCGGCGATCCGCAGCAGCCGCTCCCGGTAGGCGCGACGCAGGGCATCGACCGCCGCGCGGGGCTCGCTCGACGCGGACGCGCCCGGACCGGTCGGCGAGGCCATTGCGGCATCAGAGCCGGCCGGCGAGGCCATTGCGGCGACGGGGGCGTCGGCGGCCGGGTCCGCGCCGACGGCGCGGAGCAGTTCGGCCCGCACATCCGCGGCGTCGACGCCGGTACCCGACGTGGGGTCCGCCACGACGCGCAGAAGACCGGGCCGGCGCACGATCTCATCGCCGAGGGCCACGGACGCACCGAGCACGGCGAGCAGCCGCCGGCGCGCCGTCGGCGCCTGCGGCCGGCCGTCCCGCCCGGGACCGGCGTCGGCCGATCCCGCCGATCCCGCCAGGATCTCGATCAGGAACGGACGAAGGCTCCCGTCGCCCCCCGGCGCCCGGTTCCCGGCACCCTCACCCCCCGGCGCATCGCCGCCCACCGCCTCGGCCAGGCGGACGAGTTGGAGCAGCGCCAGGTCGGGATCGGCCGACTCGCCGAGGGCGCCGAGCACGTCGTCGGCCCGGTCACCCAGCACGGCCTGCAGGTCGGCGCTCGCCAGCAGCCGAGCGGCTCGGGTGGTGTCCACGAAGCCGAGCCGGACCAGCCGAGCGGTCGGCGAGACCCGCCGGGCCGAGGTCTCATGACCCGCCCGGGAGGAGCTCTCATCCCCGGCGCTGCCGCTCCCGCCCGCCTCGCCGCGCGCCGCAGCCCCGCCCGGCGTCGTCCCGCGGCTCACGCGATCACAGGACCTGCAGGAATCGGCGCAGTTCGAACGGCGTCACCTGGGCGCTGTACCCGGCCCACTCGGCCCGCTTATTGCGCAACACGTAGGAGAACACGTGCTCCCCCAACGTCTCCGCGACAAGCTCGGATTTCTCCATCAAGCCGATCGCGGCGTCGAGCGACTGCGGCAGCGGTTCGATGCCCAGCGCCCGCCGCTCGGCGTCGGTCAACTCCCATACATCGTCCTCGGTCGCCTCGATCAGGTCGTACTCCTCGGCGATCCCGCGTAGGCCCGCCGCCAGGATGACCGCGAAGGCGAGGTACGGATTGGCCGCCGAGTCGAGGGCGCGGTATTCGATCCGGCTGGAATTGCCCTTGCCCGGCTTGTACATCGGGATCCGGACCAGCGCCGAACGGTTGTTGTGGCCCCAGCAGACATAGCTCGGGGCCTCGGCTCCGCCCCACAGCCGCTTGTAGGAATTGACGTGCTGGCTGGTGATCGCGGTGATCTCGGCGGCGTGGACGAGCAGGCCGGCGATGAACCGGCGGGCGGTCCGGGACAGCTCGAACTGCGCCCCCGCCTCGTGAAAGACGTTCCGATCGCCCTCGAACAGGGACAGGTGGGTGTGCATGCCCGAACCGGGACTCTCCGCCAGCGGCTTGGGCATGAACGAGGCCATGATGCCGTGCTCGAGCGCGACCTCCTTGACCACGGTGCGGAACGTCATCAGATTGTCGGCGGTGGTCAGGGCGTCCGCGTAGCGCAGGTCGATCTCGTTCTGCCCCGGGCCGGCCTCGTGATGGGAGAACTCCACCGAGATGCCCACTGATTCGAGCATCGTGATGGCGTCGCGCCGGAAGTCCGCCGTCGAGCCGCGCGCCAGGTGGTCGAAGTATCCCCCCGCGTCGACCGGGACCGGCGGGCCGGCCGGGTCCGTGGGGTCCCGGAACAAATAGAACTCGACCTCGGGGTGGGTGTAGAAGGTGAAGCCCCGCTCGCTCGCCCGGGCCAACGCCCGCTTGAGGACGTTGCGCGGATCGGCGAGTGACGGCTCGCCGTCGGGCGTGAGGATGTCACAGAACATCCGGGCGGTGCCGTGCCGGTCCCCCCGCCAGGGCAACACCTGGAACGTGTTGGGATCGGGCCGGGCGATCATGTCCGCCTCGTAGACCCGGGTCAGTCCCTCAATCGCGCTGCCGTCGAAGCCGATGCCCTCGTTGAACGCGGACTCCAATTCGGCGGGGGCAACGGCGACGGACTTCAGCGTCCCCAGCACGTCGGTGAACCACAACCGGATGAATCGGATGTCCCGCTCCTCGACGGTGCGGAGCACGAACTCCTGCTGCCTGTCCATGGACCCATCCTGCCCGAAGCGCCGCCCCAAGATGTGTCCGACGGCATGTTCGACCCGTGTGGTCCGACGCCACGGACCTGGGATCGGGCGCATTACGCTTGCGCTCATGACGCTCGCGGGCAACGAACGACTACGCGTCGCCCTCGCGCAGGTGGACACCTGCGTCGGCGACCTCGACGGAAACGCGGCCGTGGTGCTGGAATGGACCAGACGAGCGGCCGCGGCGGGCGCGCAGATCGTCGCCTTCCCCGAGATGACGCTCACCGGCTACCCGATCGAGGACCTGGCCCTGCGGCCCTCCTTCCGCCGCGCGGCCGAGGCCGCCTGCGCCGAGGTGGCCGCAAGCCTGGACCAGGCGGGCTTCGGCGACGTCACGGTGGTCCTCGGCACCGTGGGCACCGCCGCGGGCACCGGCCGGCGCCGGGGCGCCTCGGACCGCCCGCATACGCCGATCCGCGACCTGCCGACCAATCGGGCCGTCATCCTGCGCGACGGCGCGATCATCGCCGGGTACGACAAGCACCACCTGCCCAACTACGGCGTCTTCGACGAGTTCCGGATCTTTGCCCAGGGCCACGATCCCTGCCTGGTCGAGGTCGCCGGCACCCGCGTCGGCGTGGTGATCTGCGAGGACATCTGGCAGGACGGGGGTCCGGTGGCGGAACTCGCCGCGCAGGACATCGACCTGCTGCTGGTGCTCAACGGTTCCCCGTTCGAGTCGGGCAAGGGCCGCGCGCGCACGGACCTCGCGGCCCAGCGGGCGCGCGAGGTCGGCGCCCCGGTCGGGTACGTCAACCTCGTCGGCGGCCAGGACGATCTGGTGTTCGACGGCGGATCCTTCGTCACGGACGAGTCCGGCGTCGTCGTCGCGTCCTCGCCGCAATTCGTCGAGGACCTGCTGATCTGGGATGTCGGCGGGCGCGGCACGCTCGCCCCCGAGCCCGAGCCGCACGAGGAGGTGTACCGCGCCTGCGTGACCGGGCTGGCCGGGTATGCCCGCAAGAACGGCTTCCGGAGCGTCCTTCTGGGCTTGTCCGGCGGGATCGACTCGGCGCTCGTCGCCGCGATCGCGGCGGACGCGCTCGGCGGCGAGAACGTCGTCGGCGTATCGATGCCATCCCGGCACTCCTCGAACCACTCCCGCAGCGACGCGGCCGAATCCGCCCGTCGGATCGGCGCGGACTACCGCGTCCAGCCGATCGCCGACCTGGTCGAGGCCGTCGAGGGCGCGCTGCACCCGGACGGCATCGCCGCGGAGAATCTCCAGGCCCGAATGCGGGCGATCGTCCTGATGACCATCTCGAATACCGAGGGCCACCTCGTCCTGGCGACGGGAAACAAGTCCGAGTTGGCCGTCGGCTACTCCACGATCTACGGCGACGCCGTCGGCGGCTACGCGCCCCTCAAGGACGTCGACAAGTCCACCGTGTGGGCCTTGGCGCGCTACCGCAACGCGCTGGCCGCCACGCGCGGCGAACAGCCGCCCATTCCGGAGAACTCGATCACCAAGCCGCCGTCGGCGGAGCTGCGACCGGGCCAACTCGACTCGCAGTCCCTGCCCGAGTACGACGTGCTCGACCAGGTGCTGGCCGCCTACATCGGCCACGCCGAAGGGCGGGCCGAACTGCTCGCCCGCGACTTCGACCCGCAGGTCGTGGATCGGGTGGTCTCGCTGGTGGACCGGGCCGAGTGGAAACGGCGCCAATACCCCGTGGGGCCGAAAGTCACCGCGCTCGCCTTCGGCCGCGACCGGCGGCTACCGATCACGTCCCGCTGGCGCGAACCCCTCGACTGAGCGAACGGAGCAGCCATGTCCGCCACCCCTGCCGCCCCGACGGCGTCCCCGGACGAGCGCCCGCGCCGGGTGCGGGTGCACCACCTGGCGGCCGCCAAGGCCCGCGGCCAGAAGCTCACCATGCTGACGGCCTACGACGCCGTGACCGCCCGGATCTTCGACGCGGCCGGCATCGACCTGCTCCTGGTCGGCGACTCGATCGGGAACACGATGCACGGCCACTCCTCCACGCTGCCGGTCACCGTCGAGGACCTGATCCCGGCCGCGCGGGCCGTGGCGGGGGCCGCCCGGCGCGCGTTCGTCGTCGTCGATCTGCCGTTCGGGTCCTACGAGGCCGGGCCCGAGCAGGCGCTCGCGACCGGCGTCCGGTTCCTGAAGACGACCGGGGCGGCCGCGGTCAAGCTGGAGGGCGGGCGCCGGGTCGCGGCCCAGATCCGGGCGCTGACCGACGCCGGGATCCCGGTGCTTGGGCACCTCGGCTTCACGCCGCAGTCGGAGCACATGCTCGGCGGGCCGCGGGTGCAGGGCCGCGGGGAGGACGCCGCCGACGCGCTCGTCGCCGATGCCGCGGCGGTGGTTGCCGCGGGTGCCGTCGCCGTCGTGCTCGAGATGGTGCCGGCCGACCTCGCCACGCGGATCTCGCAGTTGCTCGAGGTGCCGACGATCGGGATCGGGGCCGGGCCGGGGTGCGACGGGCAAGTGCTCGTCTGGACCGACTTCGCTGGGATGACCGACTGGTCGCCGCGGTTCGCCCGGCGCTTCGCCGAGATCGGCACGGCCCTGGGCGACGCCGCCCGCGACTACGCGCAGGCCGTCCGGGACGGGGCCTTCCCGGGTCCGGAACACAGCGTCACCTGAGGTTCAGCGGCGGGCGAGGGCCCAGGCCTCGATCCCGGCGGCGACGGCCTGCGCGTACCGCGCTCGGCCCGCCTCCGTCTGCATCACCCGCGCCTCGGCCCGATTGCGCATCTCCCCCAGTTCGAGCATCGCGGCGGGCACGGTCGACCAGTTCAGCGTGGCGACGTCCGAGCGGCGGGACACCCCCTGCGGGTAGGCGCCGTTCGGCGCAAAGCCCTCGGCCGCCAGCGCGGCCACGAGCCGATCGGCGAGTTCGGCACTCGGGCCGTCCTGGGCCGGGTTGAGCGGTGGGTTCGGCACGATGACGTGAAATCCGGTGGCGGCCGGGTTGACGCTCCCGTTCGCGTGCAGCGAGACGAGCACGGCCGCATGGTGGGCACCCGCGAAGGCGCCGCGCTCGTGCACACACGGGCCGACGCCGTCGTCGTCGGCCCGGGTGAGCACCACCGTCGCACCCCGGCCGCGCAGCAGCGCGGCGGCCCGCCCGGCGACGTCCCACACCAACGCATGCTCGGCATAGCCCGACGACGTCGCCGTGCCCGTCGTATTGCAGGCCTTCCGGCCGCCCCGGCCGTCGGGGACCAGCGCCGCGACCGTTCGCGCATTCCTTGCGTTCGCGCCGTTGTGCCCCGGATCGAGCACGACGACGACGCCCGTCAGCGCGGCCGTCTCGCCCCGTGCAGCCGGCGCGGCCGATGCGCCCGGCACGGCCGATGCGGCCGGACCCGCGGTACCCCCGGTCCGCATCCGCGATCCGCTCGAGGCGCTGCTGCTCCCGAGCGTTTGCGTGGTATCTTCCGGCGCCGCGCAGCCGGCCAATCCCGCGGCCCCGAGGCACGCGAACACGCCGATGCAGGCCACGAGCCGGGCGAGGTGAGCCGACGGACCGTTCCGGGGCTCAGCCGTCCCGGTCACGGCGGTCGGCCTCGTCCCAGGCCGCGGTCCGGGCGCGGGCGATGTCCAGCGCCCGCTCGGCCTCGGCCCGGGTCCGGTAGGGCCCCATCCGCCCCGCCCAGGAACTCACCCGACCCTGCTCGACGGCGCCGGTGCGGGTGTCGTAGTAGAACGCGTCGTCCGGCGCGAGATCGTCGCCGGTCGGCGGTGGCGTGGTGTCCATCGTCCAATCCTCCCGCACCCGGGCGCCGATGCTTAGCCCGCCGAGGCAAACCCAGGGTGACGACCGGGGCGCCGGCCCGTCCCGAGGAGGCGCGCAGCACGTTCCGTACACTGAATTCGTGTCCGTTCCCCCGTTGACCAGTCCCGCCGTGGCCGGCGCCGTCGCGCCCCGAGGCCCGCTCACCCCCGGCCGGATCGGCCCGCCCCGGCCGGTGCCCGGATCGATCCGACGCCCCGAGTACGTCGGCAAGCCCGGCCCGACGCCGTTCACCGGCAGCGAGGTCAAGGACCCGGCGACGATCGCCCGGATCCGGGTCGCCGCCGGGATCGCCGCCCGCGCCATCGACGCGGTCGCGGCCCACATCGCCCCGGGCGTCACCACCGACGAGTTGGACCGCGTCGGCCACGAGTTCCTGATCGCCCATGGCGCCTACCCCTCGACGCTGGGCTACCGCGGCTTCCCGAAGTCGGTGTGCACCTCGGTGAACGAGGTGATCTGCCACGGGATCCCCGATTCGACCGTGCTCGCCGAGGGCGACATCGTGAACCTCGACATCACCGCCTTTGTGGACGGGGTGCACGGGGACACGAACGCGACCTTCCCGGTCGGCATCGTCGACGAGGAGACCAGGCTGCTCGTAGCGCGGACCCGCGAGGCGCTCGCCCGGGGGATCAAGGCCGTCGCCCCCGGCCGGCAGCTCAACGTGATCGGCCGCGTGATCGAGCGCTATGCCGCCCGATTCGGCTACGGCGTCGTGCGCGAGTACACCGGGCACGGCGTCGGCGAGGCGTTCCACTCGGGATTGGTGGTGCCGCACTACGACGCCGCACCGGACCACGCCACGCGGATCGAGCCGGGGATGGTGTTCACGATCGAACCGATGCTCACCCTGGGCAGGGCCGAATGGCGGGTTTGGGACGACGGGTGGACCGTGGTCACGGCCGACGCATCGCGCTCGGCCCAGTTCGAGCACACGATTCTCGTCACCGACCACGGAGCGGAGATCCTGACACTGTGAACACACCCGCGCCCGGGCGGTATGCCTTCGGGATCGACATCGGCGGCAGCGGCATCAAGGGCGCTCCCGTGGACCTGCGGACCGGGGAGTTCGCGGCCGAGCGCCGCCGCATCCCCACCCCCCAGCCGTCGACGCCGAAGGCGGTTGCCGCGGTCGCCGCGGAACTCGTGAACGCCTTCGAACTGCCCGCCGACGTGCCGATCGGCGTCGCCTTTCCCGCCCCGATGCAGCGCGGCGTGGTGCGGTCGATCGCCAACCTCGACAAGTCCTGGACCGGCATCGACCTGCCGGCCCTGTTCACCCGGCAGACCGGTCGGCATGTGGTCGCGGTGAACGACGCCGACGCCGCCGGCGTGGGCGAGGTCCGGTACGGCGCCGCCCGGGAGGCGGAGGGCGTCATCCTCGTCGCGACCCTGGGGACCGGGATCGGGTCCGCGCTGATCGTGGAGGGCCGGCTGCTGCCGAACACCGAACTCGGGCATCTGGAGATCGATGGCGTCGACGCCGAGACGCGCGCCTCGGACGCCGCCCGGGACCGGGAAGCACTCAGCTTCGAGGAGTGGGCCAGGCGCCTGCAGCGCTATTTCGGCGTGATCGAGAACCTGCTCTCGCCGGACCTGATTGTGATCGGCGGCGGGGTCAGCAAACACCACGAGAAATTCCTCCCGCTGCTGCACCTGCGCGCGCCGATCATCCCCGCCCAATTGCGCAACGCCGCCGGGATCGTGGGCGCCGCCGCCATGGCCGCCGACCACCGCTGAGGTCTCCCTGCCCGGGGGTTCCCCGCCGCCCCGACCGGATCAGATCGCGTCGCCGCCATCGTGCTCGTGGACCAGGATTCCCCGCACGCCCAGCATGTCCAGCACGTCGGAGACCACCGGCGGCGTCCGGCGCAGCCGCACCTCCAGGCCCTGCTCGGCGCCGGCTGCGGCGAACTGGACCAGAAATGCAATCCCGGTCGAGTCCATGAATGTCACCCGCGACGTGTCGACCACGAGCGGCAATTGGCGGGCCAGCGCATTGGCCAGCGCCGCCCCGGCCTCGGCGCGCAATGCGACGTCGATCTCACCCCACATTTCGATGAGACTGAGATCGGGCTCTTCGCGGAGCTCGATCCCGTTCGCGTCGGCGTCGACCATGCGTCCGTACCACCTCGCTAGCCGTGGCCCTGGACGACGGGCGGACGCTCCTCCCGCCGATCCGCCCGCTTGGCCCCCGAATTCTGCGTTTCAGCCTACCCCACCGCCCCCGGACGGGCGCCGGTCAACCGGTGTTCTGCAGCCCGGCCGCGACGCCGTTGACCGTGAGCAGCAGCAGGCGCCGCCAGGCGGCGGCGTCCGGGTCCCCGGCCGCGGCGGATCGGAGCCGGCGCAGGGCGCGCAACTGCAACAGCGACAGCGCATCCACGTACGGGCTGCGCAATTGGACCGCGCGGCCGAGCACCCGCCGATTGGCCAGCGGCCACGGGTTGCCCGTGATCTCCAGCACCCAGCGCCGGGTCCGGCGCAGTTCGTCCAGCACCTGCTCACCCAGCCCGCCGGCGGCACCGCCGGCCGCACGCTCGTCGTCGTCGTCGGCCAGCGCAAGGTATCGGGCCGCGATGCGCTCGTCCGCCTTGGCGAGCGACATCTCGACGTTGTCGAGCAACGTCGCGAACAGCGGCCACTCCCGGTGCGCGGCGCGCAGCCGCGCCACCTCCCCGTACTCCTCCAGCGCCGTCCCGAGCCCGTACCACCCGGCGAGGTTGATCCGGGCCTGGGTCCAGGAGAAGACCCACGGGATCGCCCGCAGGTCCTCCAGCGAACCGACCGAAAGGCCGCGGCGCGCCGGCCGGGAGCCGATCGGCAACAGACCGATCTCCTCCAAGGGCGTCACGCGGGCGAACCACGCGGCGAACCCCTCGGTGTCGACCAGATGCCGGTAGTGCCGGCGGGAGGACGCGTCGAGTTCGGCCGCCAGGTCGGCGAACCGGGCCGCCGCCGCCTCGTTGCGCCGCTGGGTCGACGGCGCCGACGCGAGCAGCGTCGCCGCCGCCACCTGCTCGATGTGCCGGGCGGCGATGGTCGGGTCGCCGTACCGGGCGAGGATGACCTCGCCCTGCTCGGTGAGCTTGAAGCGACCGTCCACGGAGCCCGGCGGCTGCGCCAGCACGGCCCGGTTCGCCGGGCCGCCGCCGCGGCCCAGCGCTCCCCCGCGGCCGTGGAACAGCGTCAGCCGAATGTCGTTGCGCTGCGCCCACGCGGCGATCTGGGCCTGGGCGTCATGCAAGGCGAGCGTGGCCGAGACCGGCCCGACGTCCTTGGAGGAGTCCGAGTAGCCGAGCATGACCTCCAATTGACGCCCGTTCGCCTCGAGCCGGCGCCGAACGGGCTCGAGGCGCAGGACGGCGTCGAGCACATCCACGCAGCCCCGCAGGTCCGCGAAGGTCTCGAACAACGGGACGACGTCGATCACCGGCAGATCCACGCCGTCGAAGGCCACCTCCGCGAGCCGATAGACGGCGGCGATGTCCTGCGGGCGGCGAGTGAAGGACACGATGTAGCGGCGCGCGGCCGCGGGTCCCCAGCGCCGCTGGATCGCGCCCAGCGCACGGAAGGTGTCCAACACCTGATGCGTCTGCTCGGACAGGTCCCCGCCGGGGCCGAGCCGCTCGAGTTCGTCGAGCGCGGCCGCATGCACCTGCGAGTGCTGGCGGACCTCGATCTCCGCCAGGTGGAAGCCGAAGGTGCGCACCTGCCACATGAGTTGCTGCAGGTCGCCGAACGCGGCCCGCCGGGCGCCGCCGGCGCGGAGCGATTCCTGCACCGTGCGCAGGTCCGCCCACAGGTCGTCGGCCGATTCGTAGGCCAGGTCGGCGTCGCGGCGCCGGGTGGCCGCGATCCGCTCGGCGATCACCAGCATCACCGCCCGGTGCGGTTCGCTCGGCGAGGAGACGGCCGCGGCCGCGGTCAGGTCCTCGGACAGGCCGCGCTGGCGCCGCCACAGGGCGTGCAGCGCCGGCGAACCCGGGGTGGACACGTCCTCGAAGGTCAATGCGCGGCCCACCTGGCGGGCCACCGTCTCCAGCGCGAGCAGCACCCGCTCGGAGGCGATCACCGCGGCCTGGCGGGTCACCTCCGCGGTGACGTTCGGATTGCCGTCGCGGTCGCCGCCGATCCACGTCCCCAGCCGGACGAACGGCCGCACCGCCGGATCGTCGAGGCCGGCGCGCGAACCGAGCAGCCAGTCGTCCAGGCGTCGGTAGACCGCCGGGAAGGTCTCGAAGAGCGTGGCGTCAAAGACACCGAGCGCCGTGCGCACCTCATCCAGCGGGGACGGCTTGCGGGTCCGCACGGGCGCCGTGCGCCACAGCGCCTCGATCTCGGCCAGCAGGCGCCGGTCGTTCTCCGCCCGGCTGGTCCCGGCGAGTTCGGCGAGCCGGCGTTCGTCCAGCAGGACCGAAATCCGGCGCACCGCGCCCGAGACCGCACGCCGGCGAGCCTCCGTAGGATGCGCCGTCAGTACCGGTCGGAACTCCAGCTCCCGCAGCCGACGCGCCGCCTCCTCCGGGCCGACCTCCCCCACGAGCTGCGTGTACGCGGCCGGCAGGGAGTCGTCGGCGGCCCCGTGCTCCGGCTCGCGCTCGCGGGCGCGCAGCACGCGGACGCGGTGGTATTCCTCGGCCAGGTTGGCCAGGTGGAAGTAGCAGGCGAACGCCCGGGTGACCTGCTCGGCACGGGCGAGGCTCATTGACTCCACCAGCATCTCGGCGCGGCCGAGCGCCGCGCCCGACTCGTCCGCGTAAGCCTCGATCGTCAACGACCGCAGGCTTTCGACGTCGTCCAGCAATTCCTCGCCCCCGGCCTCGCGCAGGACGGTGCCCAGGAGAACGCCGAGCAGGCGCACGTCCTCGCGCAAGGGTTCGGGAACCTCGTGGTGCGCATGCGAACGCGCCGGCAGCGGCGGTGGGAGTTCGGACGGCGCGACGGCAGCCGCCGCAGGTCGGTCAGTCACGTGTTCAAAGGGTAGCCGTTCGCGCCGACGCCGCCCGGTGACGACGCCGCCCGGTGACCGGGCGGCGTCGACTGGTCAGGCCGGGAGGCCGGACAGGCTGACGGCGTCGAACGGGGCGTTCGATCCGAGCCGATTCGCGATGGCGGCCGTCACCAGGCTCTTGGCCGTGCGCGCGGCGTCAAGCACCGAGGCGCCCTTGGCGAGTTCGGCCGTGATCGCCGCCGCGAAGGTGCAGCCGGCGCCGGATACCCGCTCCTCGCCGATCTTCGGCACCCGGAGCACGTGCACGTCGTCCCCGTCGACCAGGACGTCGACGGCGTCCGGCCCGGCCAGTTCGACACCGCCCTTCGCGATGACGACCTGCGGGCCGAGCCCCTGCACCTTGCGCGCCGCCTCGATCAGTTCGTCCACGGTGGTGATCGCGTCGACGCCGGCGAGGACCGTCGTCTCGAACAGGTTCGGCGTGACGACGGTCGCCAGCGGCAGCACCTGCTCGCGCAGTGCGGTGTCCGTGTCCAGCGCGGCGCCGGGCTCCTGGCCCTTGCAGATCAGCACCGGGTCGAGCACCACGTGCCGCCACGGCCGGCCGCGCAGGCTGCGGGCGACCACGTCGATGGTCGCCGGAGTGCCCAGCATGCCGACCTTGACCACCTCCGGCTCGTGGGTCACCGTGGCCGCCTCGAACTGGTCCGCGATCACCTGCGGGTCCACCGGCACGAACCGGTGCGCCCAGCGGTTGCCCGGGTCGAACGAGACGATGCACGTCAACGTCCCGACGCCGTAGACGCCGAGGTGGGCGAAGGTCTTCAGGTCGGCTTGGATCCCGGCGCCGCCCGTGGCCTCCGAACCGGCGATGACATAGGCAATCTCGGCCATGGCTCCTCCTGGGGTGTGGCTCGCGGCTCATGCCGAACAGCCCCGGAAGAGTACCTCACCGCCGCCCCGTCCGGCGCGGGCGATCTCGGTGCCAGGACCCGCTCGGCCCCGACGTCCGAGCGCTCAGGCGAGGTCGGCGTCGAGCACGATTGTCGTCCCAGTCAGCGCCTTCGAGACCGGGCAGGTCTTCTTCGCCTGCTCGGCCAACTCCGCGAACTGCTCGGCCGTGATGCCGGACGCGTCCCCCCGAACGGTCAGCTTGATCCCGGGAATCCGGAACCCGCCCGTCGGGTCCGGGCCGAGCCGCACGTCGGCCGTCACGTCCAATGTGACGTCGTCCGCGCCGGCGTCGGTCAGCAGGAACGAGAACTGCATGGCGTAGCAGGACGCGTGCGCGGCGGCGATGAGTTCCTCCGGGCAGGTCACACCCTGCGCCTCATCGTCCGCGCGGCGGGGGAAGGAGACATCGAAGGCGGCCGTGGCGGAACTGGTCAGTTCGACCTTCCCGCTGCCCTCCTCCAGGGGGCCGCTCCAGGTTGCATGGGCAGAACGTACCGGCATGACCGAACTCCTTCGAACGGACGACTGACGTCATCGACCCTATCCGGAGCCGGCCGGCCGGGAAAGGACCTTCGGTCCCGAGCCGCCGGGCGGTCCGGGCGCCGTCGCCGTCGGCCGCCACGTGGCGCATGGCGCGAGGCGTTTGCCCCGGTCGGCGGTGCATTTCGGCTACTGTCGGGTCGTGGCGGAACGGATCCGAACCCGGAGCACCGCCGACCTCTGGGCGACGCTGGTCGGCGGCGCCTTGGTGGTGCTGCTGGAGCCGCTCCTCACCTGGTGGCGATGGCCCACCGAGGTCCAGGTCGTCGTCGCGGCCGGCGTGATCCTGGCGGTCGTCCTGGTCGGCTACCTGCACCCACGCGGCCGGCTCAATCCCGAACGCACCGGGCGGCCGCGCTGGACCATCCTCCTGGCCGTGGTCGCGGTCCTCCTCTACCCGGCGGGAGTCGCCCTGGCCGGCACCACCACGGGGATGGCCACGAGTGTGGTCCTCGCTGCCACCACGGCGGCGACGGTGACGACACTCCTGCTGGCCGCCACCCACCTCGACTTCGGCGACGCGACGATGCTCCTGGTGTTCCTGCTGTGCGGCGTCGCGGGCCTCCTCGGCGCGGTCGAGTTCGTACGTGCGGGCAATGTCCTGCGGGGTGTCGCGCTGCTGCTGGGTGCCGTCGCGGTTTTCCTGGTCGCCCTTGCGACCTTGCTGGAGGGCGTGACTTTCCGCCGCGAACGCAGAACCATGCGCGCCGTCGCCTTTCTGCTGGCGAGCGTCGGGGTGGGCCTGGTCGGCGTTGCCTTCCTGCGGGCGGGCGACGTTCTGCGCGGCGTCGCGTTTGGGTTGGCGGCAGCCTCGCTCCTACTCGGCGCCGTCCCGCTGTTCCGGCGCGAGGACGCCGAGGAAGACGCCGAGGAACAGGACGCCGAGATGCGACTCGCGTTCCGACTGAACGGGTTTGCGCTCCTGCTGGGCGGCCTGGCGGTCCTGGTGATGGCCGTCGCCTTTCTCCGCACGGGCAAGACGCTGCACGGCATCGCCGTTCTCGTGGCCGGGGCGGCCCTCCTGCTGGCCGGCTTTGCCGTCCTGCGCGTTACCCCCGCTCGCGCCGACGACGCCGGATTGCGGGTGAGTCTCACCTTGGCCGGCGTCGCGCTCGGGTTGCTGGGCGCGGCCTCCGCGCTGCTCGGCGTCGCCTTTCTGCGCGAGGACAGGGTGCTGGCGGGCGTCGCGCTGCTGCTCGGCGGCGTCAGCAGCCTGCCCCTCGCGGGCGGGGCGCTCGGCGGAGCCGACAGACCCCGCCGGCTGCTGGCGTTCCTCACGACCAGGACGGATCCCGACGCCGCCCGGCCCGAGCCGAGCTCACCGGCACCGGACCGGTGAACCGAATGGCCACCCGCGCACCTGCGGCCGTCGCCAAGGCCACCACATCGCGGCGCCCGAGGAAGGTTACGGCTCGTTCCGGGGACGGGGACGATCGGCCGCGGCCTGCGGGCCGTCCGGACTGAGGTTGCGGACTCGATACCAGCCGCGCGGCGAGTCGATATCGGCGCCCGGGCCGACAACGAGGGGGTGATTTTCGGGATCCGCCAGGCAACGTAGTGAAGACCTCCTTATCGTGAAATGGCGCCGGGGCGGACCGGCCGCACGCACTTCTGCTGGTGTTCATCGACTCCTGAGAAGGGCGCACCATGAACTCCGACAGCACAGAGCGCAAGAAGCCCGACACCGTCGTCCTCATCCACGGTCTGTGGATGACGCCCCGAAGCTGGGAAGGCTGGGTCCAGCACTACCAGCAGAAGGGATTCGCCGTCGTCACCCCGGCCTACCCGGGATTCGAGATCGAGGTCGAGGCACTGCGGGCGAACCCACAGATCATCGCGGACCTGACCGTCCCCGAAACCCTGGCGCACCTCACCGACGTGATCACCGGCCTCGACCGTCCGCCGATCATCATGGGCCACAGCTTCGGGGGCGCCCTCACCCAGATTCTGCTCGCCCGAGGGCTCGGCGCCGCAGGGGTGGTCATCGACTCGGCGCCGACCGAGGGCGTCCGCGTCAACCCGCCGTCCCAGGCCCGGTCGCTCTTTCCCGCGCTGCGAAACCCGGCCAACCGGCGCCGCGCGGTGGGGTTCACTCCGGAGGAGTTCCACTACGCCTTCACGAACACCCTCTCGGCCGAAGAGTCGCGGGCGGTCTGGGAGCGCTACGCCATCCCGGCTCCCGGGCGTTGGGTCTGGGATTACGGCCTGATCGCCAACTTCAAGCCCGGACACCAGGAGACCTGGGTCGACTTCGCGACCGATCGGGCGCCGCTGCTGTTCATCGCCGGCGAGGCCGATCACATCATGCCGCCGTCGGTGAACCGGTCGAACGCCAAGCATTGGCGGAAGTCGCCGGCGGTGACCGAGTTCTTCGAGTTCGCGGGTCGCGACCATTGGACGTGCGCGGCGCCCGGATGGGAGAAGGTGGCCGACTACGCGCTCGACTGGGCGCTCGAACAGGCGAGCAAGACCGAGCCCGCCCCAGCCTGACCTGTTGGTGTCAGGCAAGGCGCCGGCGGGCACCCCGCGGGCTGACGCGGACACGGCGGAGACCTGATTCGCAGTGTTTCGAAGGACCACCGCCCCGCATTTTCGTGTGCGTTCAATGCCCCTCAGAGTGCCCCTCGCCGCAATCCTGCGGACTCTCTGCGGACTGGGGCGCCCTCCCACAGGAACCCGCACGATAGATCGTGATGCGGACGAGCCGGTCTGTACGCCGGGTTCTGTCCCCGCGCGCGGTTGCCCCCGCGCGGGTGGCGGCCATCCATCTAGGACGTGCGTTGCCGCACGCCTCCAGCGGCCTACCCGGGAGCTCGGGCGGGCACCCTCGAACGCTCCCTGTCTGACCTTGCTCCGGGTGGGGTTTACCGAGCCGGACCGGTCACCCGGCCCGCTGGTGGTCTCTTACACCACCGTTTCACCCTTACCGCACCGCCCGGCCGAAGCCGGTCGACGCGGCGGTCTGTTTTCTGTGGCACTGTCCCGCGGGTCACCCCGGGTGGGCGTTACCCACCACCCTGCCCTGCGGAGCCCGGACGTTCCTCGGCGGCGTCGCACCTCACGGCCCGACGCCGACGCGGCCGCCCGACCGACTCGTCCGCATGCCGAAGCCTACCGGCTGCCCACCCGAGCGCGAGAAGGCCGGCAGCGCTCGCTCGCCCCGGCCGGCCAAATTGTCGCTGACTACCCGTACCTCGAGTCCGCCGCCAGCCATGCTGCGCCGGCCTACACCTCGGAGGCGTCGCTACCGAGTTGCACCGGCGATGCCCGTCGGTGCCAGTAGCCGGCCGTTCTTGATCCGGACCTCGCGCTCGCAGGCATCGACGACACGGGGGCTGTGAGTCGCGATGATGAACCGCGTTCCGTGCGCCTGCAACTCTCCGAAGAGAGCGAGAATCGCATCCTCCGCCCCCTCGTCCAGCGCCCCGGTCGGCTCGTCGGCCAACACCACCAGCGGTTCCTTGACGAGCGCCCGCGCGATGGCGACCCGCTGTGCTTCACCGCCAGACAATTGGCCGATGCGCCTGGACTCAAAGCCCTGGAGACCGACCCGCGCCAGGCAGGTGCGCGCGCGCTCGGCCCGATCCTTTCCGCCGGGTGCGCCGAACATCACATTTCGCAGAACGTTCCGGTCGGGAAGCAGGTCGTACTCCTGAGTCACGACCCCGATTCGACGGAATCGAAAATCCGCCAACGCCGACGCGGACTTGGGCAACTTGGCGCCCTCGAAGAAGTACGCCCCGCCGTATCGCCAATCCAGTCCCGCGAGGATGCGGAGTAATGTTGTCTTACCCGAACCGCTTCGTCCGACGATGGCCACGGAGCGCTCACCCGACAGCATCTTGAAATTCAAATCTTCAAAAAGCCGCCGCGGCGTGCCGTTCGGCTCCGGCACGTCCTTGACGATCTCGGACAGTTCAATCATCGGTAACCTCCCGCCAGTCGTGAGTTTTTTCCGAGTTCCCCCGTAATCAATCGCCATTGGAGGATCGCATCGCCGACGAAAAGTCCGCCCGCAATCAGGATCACGAGGGTCAACGACGAGAAACTCCAGTTCGGCAGCCGTGATACCGCGACCAGCACGATCGCGCCGAGCACACCGTACTCGGCAGCAGTAATCAGCGAATTCTGTCGGCGAATGTCCGCCAGTCGCCGCCCCACCACCCACGAAGTGACGTACCGTGGGAGACGCTTGCGCGTCAATAGGTAGCTCAATGCGAGAGTGACCAGAAGGACACAGATCGACAACGCCAGGCCGAAAATGACAAGCAGCGATGCATTGTCGACGATGAGCTGTCGCATCTGCCGGTACTGCACCAGATAGGTCGGCACATTCAAGAGGGTATACTCGTCGAATCCTGACGCGGCGGCGACGGTACCGATCTTGTTGATCACATCTGCCGCGGTCATCGACCTCTCCGCCACGAGATCGCCGTTGATCATGGCAAAGTAAAGGATGCCTTGAAAGTAGAGATTATCGTCGGTAGCGGGCTCGAGCGAATGGGGATACGGGACCACGACGTAATCGTCGAGAAAGGTGTTCATCTCACCCTTGTAAAAGATCGACGAGTCCTTCTCGAGAAATCCTACCACCGTCAGATCCATTTCGACCGAGTAGTAGTTGGTCCCCAAGAGGGCGCCGATTTCGTAAATCCCCACGTAGTCATGACCCAGCAGGACGGGAATAGTTCCGGACCCATAATCCACCGACTCCCAGCCGATCTCGCTGCCGTCCTCGACCTGCAGGCGGTAGAAATCATAGGTGGCTCGGTTCATCTGAAACGCTTTCACATCGCGCACGTAATCGCCAGTCATAGGATCCGTGTACTCACCACGAGGATCCAGCCCCATTTCGGTGTTGACGTCGAACTTTTCGCCGCCGCGGAAATCCGAGATCGGTAAGGGCTGATCGAACGCCGAGAGAAACGTGAGTTCGCGACTCGTCGAAAGACCGTTGTAAAACTCTCCGAGCGTACTCACGGACTTCTTCGACTCACGGAATCGGATGAACTCATCCGGGTCGGCGAGCGTGTCCGCCAGGCTATAAAGCTCGACCTCCGCTTCGGCCGAGAAGCTTCGGTTGACGGCACTCTCGGCGGAGGCTGAAAACGATGAGACGTTATAAATTGTCAACAGCACGAGAGCGAGAACCGCGACCTTCAGAGCCGTGAGGTACCCGTTCGAGCGTAGGTCGCGGCCCAGACCCAGCTCTGTCACCTTGGCCTCCGCAGCTGTGCGACGAGCGTCACGGACATGGCCGCAGCCGAGATCACGAAGACCGCGCCGAGATCGTATACGAGGTCACGAAGGCCTTCCCGTGCCAGGGCAGAACTACCCGCGACGACGCTCGCGGCAGCGGCTACACATGCGGGGCCGAGAAGTTGTGCGAGCGACCCTCCCCAGATCCGAAACCGTGATCGCCCGATGAGCGCAGCAATCCGGCTCCGTCGCCGCGTGAATGCGGCCACGATGAGCCCGAGAAAGACGGCGCCGAGCACTTGGATTCCGTACGAGAGAGTGAGCAGAACCGGCGAGACAAGATCGATGCTGGTGCGCCGGTTCGTGCTTTGGTTCATCGTGCCGATCTTTTGGCCCGGAAACGCATCACGAAATCGCTCCTGAATGTGGGCACCGTCGAGGAAGAGGGTTTCTTCCGTCTGTCGACCGAACAAAGCGTCGTCGACGAGCAGCACGTCGTCCTGCAACAGACTGTCCTGTGCCCGGCCGAGGTATCCCACCACCTCGTAACCATGGCCGTCGTAGTCGAAGACGTCCCGATCGCCGACGGTCCTCGTGGCAACATTTCCACCGACGAGCGCCGCACGCCGGTCCGCGTCGCTGAACTGGCGTCCCCGATGAAGGGGGTAGGGGAAGCTCGCGGGATCAGAGCTGTGCACCGCCCGGATCCTGCCGGAACCGTCAAGCCTCTTGTAGGCAACGAACGGCGGCTTGGAACCGCCCATCCGCCGGTTCAGGTCTTCGATGTCGGCAGAGACCACGATGCGTTCCGACGAGTACAGATCGTTCCCTTCGAGCGTGAGCTCACGTTGTCTTGACCCATAAGCAAGAGCGAGCATCCCCACTGACGCCAGCAACACGAACAGGATCGTCACGCCGAAAAACCTTTGAAGCTGTATCACGACACGTCCTGCCGGAGGATCTGGGGGTGGGGTGAGCGTAGGCGCCCGGCCGGGGGAGGTCAGCTGCCGTAGTAGGTGCGGGCCTGGCCGTATCCGTTGCTCGTGGCGTTGGGGTTGTAGGCGACGTACTTCGTCATCGCCTCCGTCCCATTGGTGCCCCATTTGCGGCCCGACGTGGCGATGACTCCGCTCGCCGGCCAGTAATGCTCGAGTCCGGCCGTCGTGTAGTGGTATTTTCCAGTCCAGGTGGTCCAGCCATGTGAACGCTTATGCGTCGTCCCGTTGATGACCTTCTCCTCGGCCTTCCCAGTGTGTTTCGGGCTTCCAGCCGGCTTGGCCGGGACACCGCTGATCGCATTCGAATCCAGCAGGGCCGGCGAAGGGGTGACGAAAGCGCCGCCAATCTCGCTCCAGCCGCCGGCCGGGTCCGCTTCCGTCGCCGCCTGCGCACCCGTGCAGGTGAGCTCGGCCCCGATCAGGGTGGTCACTACAATGGCGGCGAACCGTCGTTGCCTATACATGTCAACTCCTCGTCTTCAGCGAAAAGATGATGCGCCGGGAGAAACCGGCAATCGAGACGTTACAATACCCCGTTCGATGGAGTCAAGCGTCACTCATGGAGAGTCTACGGCGCAGTCTCGCGACACTTCCTGGGCGCGCACACGCCCACGGGCGGCACGCCAGGACCATCTTCTGCAGGCTGCGGAAACAATGCATTGTCGCGCGGATCGAATACCCCGTCACGCCCCCTGATTGCGCACAATAGGCCGGACGGAACTTCACTGCCCCGGCGGCAGGCCGAGGACGACGAGTTCGGCCAGACCGTCAGCCCACAGCCGCAGGATCGTGACCGATCCGGGCACCACGCGCAGCCCCGACCACCGGGCGGCGGGCAGCGCCATGGCGCTCCCGACGGCGGCCCGCACCTGCACGGCGTGACCAACGATCGCCACGGCCCGGCCGGGGCAGTCACCGGCCAGGTCCAGCAGCGCCGGCCAGACCCGCTCGCCGACGTCGGCGTATGACTCGCCCCTGGGCGGGGCGAAGGTGCCGGTGGTGTGCCACTCCCGCAGCCCGCCCGGCCGGCCCGCTTCGACTTGCGCCGCGGTGAGCCCTTGCCACTCCCCCAGCGACGCCTCGAGGAACCGCTCGTCGGTGCGAACCGCCACACCGAGCCGGCGGCCGAGGGCCGCGGCCGTCTCCCGCGTTCGGACCAGCGGCGAGGCGACGACGTCGGTCACCCGCGGCAGGTCCGGCCAGGCGTCCAGGCCGATCCGACGGACCAGGTCCGCCGCCTGGGCGGCCTGCGTCCGCCCGCGCGAGGTGAGCGGCGGCCCGGGCTCGGACGAGCCGGACAGAGCGCCGGCCTCGGTCATCGCCGTCTGGCCGTGCCGCACCAGGACCAGCGTGACGGGCGGTGGGGCGTCGGGCCGGACGACGACGCCGGAGGGTACCCCCGCCCGGTCGGCGCCAAGCGGCACGAGTCCGGGGGCCGCATCCGCCGCCGCATCCGCCGCAGCATCCGCGCCCGTGGCGGCCGCATCCACGCCCGGCGCCGCGGCATCCGCCGACTCCTCCGGCCCCGGCGCGCCGGCCGGGAAGTCACGCTCGATCCGCGGCTCGCGGGTGTCCATCGCCTCGTTGGCGAGGCGATCCGCGGCCCGGTTCTGCTCCCGGGGCACCCACTCGTACGTCGCCCCGCGCGGCGCGACGGCGCGCGCCTGCGCGGCGAGCGCCGCGAGCGACTCGTTGCGGATCTGCCAGCGCCCGCTCATCTGCTCGACGACGAGGCGCGAATCCAACCGGACGGTCACCCGGGCGCCCGCGTCCAACGCGACAGCGGCGCGCAGGCCGGCGAGCAATCCGCTGTACTCGGCGACGTTGTTCGTCGTCTCGCCGAGGTATCCGGCCCGCTCGGCGAGCACCCGGCCCGTCGCGGCGTCGCGGACGACGGCGCCGTATCCGGCCGGGCCGGGGTTTCCGCGCGCCCCGCCGTCGGCCTCGACCACGAACTCCCGGCCGGCCACGGCTCAGTCGTCGTAGCGGACGACGATGTGCCCGGTGTCCTCGAGGCGCACCACCCGATCCGGCGGGGCCGCCCCGACCGCAGCCAACTCGGCGAGGCTGACGTCCACGTTCAGCCCGATCAGCCGGCGTCCGCGCATCTCGACCACCCCGCGCCCGCCGTTCTGGTCGCGGACCTTCTCGTAGAGGGCGAGCAAAGCCGCATCAAGCCCGGCCGTCGCCTCGGCGCGCTCGGCGGCGGTGGCGGCCAGTTCACCGTCGAGGTCGGCGAGCTTGGCGGCGCATTCGGCGGCGGCGGCCTCGCGCCGGGCGACCTGCTCGGCGTGTGCCGCCTCGATTGTGGCCAACGCCTGGTTGTGCGCCTCGAGCCGTTCCATGACGTCGAGTTGGACCTCCTCCAGCACCTCGGTGCGCCTCGCGAGGGAGGCGAGTTCCGCGACCAGCGCCTGGGCGTCGCGGGCGCCGACCTGCCCGGAGTCCAGCCGCGCCTGGTCCCGCGCGGCGCGGGCCCGGACCTGTTCGACGCCGGCCTCGGCCTTGACGAGTTCCCGACGCAGGTCCGATTCGGCGGTCCGGGAGTCGACGAGCGCGGCCCACAGGTCGGCCTCGCGGGCCTCGGCCTCGCTGAGGGCGGCGCGCTCCGGCAGATTCGCCCGGCGGTGGGCGATCCGGCGCGCCGCGTCGTCGAGCCGTTGCACGTCCGGCAACCGGCGCTGATCCGCCGGTGAAGCTGTGACCACGATGTGTCCTTCCAGTTCTCGATGACGGGACCCGATCGGGCCCCGGACGTTCAGGCGCTGGACCCGAACCGTGCGGTCCAGGGGTCGGTGACCTGGGTGCTGACGCGGATCTCGACGCCGTCGCCGAGCCGCGACCGCAGGTGGGCAGCAGCGACGGGCAGCCAGGGCCACTCGCTGGCGAAGTGCGCGACGTCGACCAGGTAGGGCGTCGCGGCGGGCGCGCCGAGCCCGGCGTCGAGCCCGGCCCGTTCGCGCTGTTCGGAGGCGGGGTGGTGGCGCAGGTCGGCCGTCACATAGACGTCCGCGCCGCTCGCCCGCGCGGCGTCGAAGAAGGTGTCACCGGAACCGCCGACGACGGCGACGGTCCGCACGGGTGCGTCGAGGTCCCCCGCCACCCGCACCCCCTGCGCCGTCGCGGGCAGGGAGCCCGCGACCCGCCGGGCGAATTCGCCCAGGGTGCAGGGCTCGGCGGGCCGGCCGAGCCGGCCGGTCCCGGTGCCGGGCGCGGCGGGCGCCGGCAGCGGTACCAGCGGTTCGACGTCGACCAGGCCGAGTGCGGCGGCGAGCGCAGCGGCGACCCCGCCCGCGGCGGCGTCGGCGTTCGTGTGGGCGACGTAGAGTCCGCAGCCGGCCCGGATCAGCCGGTGCACCGCCGACCCCTTGAAGGTCGAGGCCGCGACAGAATGCACCGCCCGCAGGAAGAGCGGGTGATGGGTGACCAGAAGGTCGGCCCGCCAGTCGATCGCCTCGCGCACGACGGCGTCGACCGGATCGACCGCGAACAGGATCCGGCGCACCGGCGCCGATCCCTCCCCGGCGACCAGGCCGACGGCGTCCCATTGCTCGGCGAATTCCGGCGGGTAGGCGGTATCGAGTTCGCGGACGACAGCGGCGAGATCGGGCACACGGGTCACAGGTGCAGCGTAGCGAGGCCGGGCGAACCTGCCGCGACGGCCCGGGCGCCGCGAGCGCGGCGCAACCCTGCGTAGGATCACCGTGTGGGCATGAGCGAGGCGAGGGGCTCCGCGGGATCGGGCGTCCGAACGCCACCCCGCGGCGGCGCGCTGCCCACGATCGTCGGCGGTGTCCTGCTCCTGGTCGCGGGCGTCGCCCTCGGTCTGGGCATGATGGGCCCGCTGGGGCGGTTGCGGGACCGGACGATGAATTTCCCGAACGACTGGGCGCCGTTCATCTCGCCGAATCTGTGGTGGGCGTTGGGCGGGGTCGCGACCGCAGCGGTGGCGCTCGGCCTGTACGCGCCGATTCGCCGCGGCCGAGCCCCGACCCGGATCGGGCCGTTCACCGTGCTGACATTTGGCATCGGAATAGGGGCGTTCGTCGGAGGCTGGTGGCTGCCGGAACCGGTCACCGTCGGCAGTCGCACCGATTCAGTCTCCGGAGCGAGCGTGGGCTGGATGATCGACGACTGGGTCGCCTACACGATGATCTGGTGGATTCCCGCCCTGTTTCTCGCCCTCGCCCTGAGCGGCTTGCGGCAGGGCTTCCGGGCCGACGCCCAACAGTTCGACGCCGATGGTTTCGACGCCGAGCCGGCGGCGCGACCCGTCCCGGCGCCGGCGGCCTACGCCGCCGGACCGAACACCGGTTCGCGGTTTGCGCCCGGTGCCCACTCGGGTACCGGCTCGGCCGGCCGGCCGGCCGACGGCTCCGCGCCGTCGGGCGCATCCGCACACGTCGCCCGCTCGGGACCGGCCCTCGGGGCCGGTCGAGGGGCGGCTCCAACCGTGCCCGCCGCGGACCCCGAGCCGGCGGTCGGGCAACACCCCGGAGAGGCGATTGACATGGGTGTTGGACGGCATGACCCGCGGCGCGCCTACGCCCGCGTGCTCACGATGCGCAGCGAGCCGACGCTCGCGTTGCCACAGACGACCGTCACGATGCTTGGCGTCGAGGTGCGCCCGGATGAGGGCGGGGAGGTCTTCCGGTCCGAGCTGACCGTGAATTTCGAACCGTCCTCGCCCCACTGGGCCCGGTTCTGTTTCGTCGGCGCCCTGATCCCGGTGTTGTTCTACCCCGACGACCTCGACGAGGTGATTCTGGACCCGGCGGCGCTCAGTCCACGCTGACCCGGACCGCCCGGCGGACAGTACCTCCGGCCGGATGAATCCCGCCGCCCGGCCCACGCAAACGCGTTCGACGTGCCGGCCTGACCATAGGATCGAGACGTGAGCGCGTACGGCCTTCCGAGCGAGCCCGCCCCGCCGCGGGCCGGCGGGCTGGGCGCGATGTGGGTCGGAGGCATCTTCACATTCCTCGCGGGGGGTGCCGTCGGCGTCGCCATCATGGCCCTGCTCGCGCAGTGGCGCGACGACGCCCTGAACGCGGTCACGAACTGGTCCCACCATGCGCCGTGGCTGATCTACGCTCTCGCGGGCGGCATCATCGCGTGGGTAGCATTCGGCGCGTTGTACGCATCCGGCGCGCGCCGGCGGACCTCGCCCGAGCAGCGGGTCTACGGGCACATCTTGATCGGATGTGCCGGCTGG
Organism: Cellulomonadaceae bacterium; assembly: GCA_031552185.1. GTDB lineage: Bacteria > Actinomycetota > Actinomycetes > Actinomycetales > Cellulomonadaceae > JAVBMU01. Next base: position 48,820 of record JAVBMU010000028.1, read on the forward strand.
GCCGCGGGCCTGTTCGGCTACGGACGCATGCTGCATAGTCCCGTCCGCCGGGGAGCCCGGGTCAACCCGCTGACCGGCGAATCGACGCCGTGGGGCACGTCGGCTTGGGTGTGGTACTACCTGCCCCTGTGGTTGCCCGCGGTGATGGCCCTGATCGCTGCGGCGGTCCTGATCACGTGGGCGGTCAACCGGGCTCGGGCGGCCCGGGTCCGCGACTACGTCGATGACTACTATGCCGACGAGTTCTATGCCGACCGCCCCGGCACCGCCCACGTCGGGCACGGCGACTCGGGGCGCTACGACGATTCCAGGCGCTACGCCGACTCGGGGAGTTCCGGGCGCTACGACGACTCGGGGCGCTTCGACGACTCCGGGCGCTTCGACGACTCGGCCTCGAGCTCCGGGGACGAGGTCGAGAGTCACACCACCGCGCTGGCGCAGGTGCCTTGGGACCCGACCGGCGGAGCGCCACCGAAACCCGGCGAAGTCATCGTCGCACCGCGCCGGCGGCCGCTTGCGCCGGGCGAGCGGGAACTCGCCCGCGCCGTCGTGAAGGCGGTCTATCGCGATCCGCGTGCGGACGTGTCCGGGATCTCCCAGGTCTGCCGGTTGGGGGTCACGGTGTCGCCCGAGGCCGGCACGGAGTTCTACTCGATCGCGACCCTGGTCGTGCCGCCGGGGCGCGATCTGTCCGCCCTGACCCGGGTCGGGGCCAGACTGTGGGTCAGCTTCGACCCGGCGAACCTGGCCGAGGCCGCGATCGACCTCCGTGCAACACTCGGCGGGATGTAAGAGCCCGCGCAGAAGGTGTGCACCCGCGGCGCCGGACGCGCGGCGCCGAGCGCGCCGGCGACCGCTTCGGTGCCGGTGTTCGCTTCGGTGCCGGTGTTCGCTTCGGCGGCTGGACTGCCCGAGGGCGATGAGGCTTGAGGGCGGCTGCGACGGCCGCCGTCGAAACGCGCTCATCCTCCGGAGCGCGGACGAAGCACAGGTACCAGACCCGGGGTCGATCGTGCGCGAACGAGAGGTACCGCAAACGAACGAGTGGTACCGCACGCGAGCCGATCGATTCGCGACGTTTAACCTCTACCTGCTGGGCGATACCTCTCGTTCGTGCGACAAACCACCATCTCGCGCCCCACCGGTATCTCGCGCGGCGGCCACCCTCGCCCGGAAACCCCCGCAGCTGCAGCCTCACCGCCCCCGACCACGAACCCCGGAATCCATCCTCCACCGCGCCGAGTCAGTACCCCGCGCGCCGAGTCAGTACCCCGCGCGGCGAGTAAGTACCTTACGGCTGTTCGGTGCTCGTTTTCCCGGCGTGTCGGTGCTTCCTCGGCGGCTCAGGTACTGACTCGCGGCGCCAGGTACTGACTCGCGGCGCCAGGTACTGACTCGGCGCGCCAGGTACTGACTCGCGGCGCCAGGTACTGACTCGGCGCGCCAGGTACTGACTCGCGGCGCCCGGCTACTTTGCGTCGGAGTAGCACTCGACGATCGCAACCGTGACCGGGAAGGTGATCGGGAACGCGCCGAAGAGCAGCCGCCCCGCCTCCTGCGCCGCGTCCCGCAACACCTGCGCGACGGCGTCGCCCAGCGCGGCCGGCGCGTGCACGATGACCTCGTCGTGCAGGAAGTACGCGAGATGCGGCCGGCGCGAGAAAGGCGCCGGCGCGGCCCCCGGCGCGCCCTCCTCGCCCAGTTCCCACAGTTGCCGTCGGATCGAGGCGAGCCAACACAGCGCCCACTCCGCCGCGGTCCCCTGCACCACGAAGTTGCGGGTGAACCGACCCCAGGCCCGGGTCTGCGACCGCGCGCGGGCCTCGGTGGCGGCGTCGGCGTCCTCGTCGAAGGCGCTGCCCTGCGTCCGCCGCCACGCCTCGCCCGGCGGCGGCGAGCCCCGCCCGAGGTGCGTCGCCACCACCTCGCCCCGCTCGCCCACCCGCGCCGCCCGCTCGACGTAGGCGATCGCGGTCGGGAACGCGACCGCCAGCCGAGGCAGGACGGCGGCGGACACGCCCGTGGTGCCGCCGTACATCGCGCCCAGCATGCCCACCTTGGCCTGGTCGCGCGTCGCAACCGCACCCGCGTCCACCATGCCCTGGTAGATGTCCCCGCCGCGGGCCGCGGCGACCATCCGGTCGTCGCCGGCGAGCCCGGCGAGGACCCGCGGCTCGAGTTGGGCGGCGTCGGCGACCACGAGCGTCCAGCCCGGGTCCGCGATGACGGCGCGGCGCAACGCGCGGGGCAGTTGCAGGGCGCCGCCGCCGCTGGTCGACCAGCGGCCCGTGACCACGCCTCCGACGTTGTAGTCGGTGCGGAATCGGCCGTTGTGCACCCAGGTGTCGAGCCAGGTCCAGCCGTTGGCCGTGAGCAGGCGGGCGAGCGACTTGTACTCCAGCAGCGGTTCGACGACGGGGTGATCGATCTCGGCCAGTTCCCACTTGCTGGTGGTCCGCACCGCGAGGCCCGCATAGTTCAGCGCGCGCAGGAGTGCGGGCAGCGAATCCGGGTTGAGATCGGGCGCGTCCAGCGCGGTGCGCACGACGGCGGCGAGTTCCTTCAGCCGGTCCGGGCGTCGGCCTGCGGGGGGCCGCGAACCCAGGGCCGCGGTCAGGATCTGATCGTGGACGTCGGCCCGCCACGGCAGACCGGCGTGGTTCATCTCGGCGGCGGCCAGCGCGCCGGCCGACTCCGCCGCCAGCAGCAGCCGCAGGCGGCCGGGATCCGTGGCGGACGCGACGGCGTCGTGCTGGCGGCTGAGTTCGGCCGCCGGGTCGAGCGCCGGTTGCGGCGCGGCGGGCGCGGCCTCGGCCAGGGCGAACAATGTCCCGGACGAGTCACCCGTGGCCGGGTCGGCCGCCGGCCCGGGCGCCGGTGCGGCCGGCAGGTCGTCCCACGCATCCCGCGGCGCGCGGGCCAGGGCGGTGGCTGCGCTCAGCGGCGAATGGCGCAGGATGACGCGGGACAGCCGCAGATCGTGGCATCGCTCCACCCGCGTCCCGGCGGCCAGCAACTCGGGATACCAGCGGTTGGTGTCATCCCACGTCCAGCGGGTCGGCTCCCCCGCCCGCACGACGGCGGGCACCGCCTCGGCGGGCACCTCGGCCGGGGCCCCGGCCGGGATCCGGGCGACCGGGGCGACGGCGGCCTCGGCACCCGCTCCAGCCGCCGGTGGCACGACGCCGACGCGCCCGTCCGGGCGGCGCACCAGCACGGTGTACATCGTTCGAGTGTCCCGCTTCGCGGGCCCCGCCACGACATCGGGTGCCGGGCCCCGACCGCCGAACGTCACGAAGCGCACCCGGCGTCGCTCGTCAGTCGGCGAGCGCCGCCGCCCGGCCGAGGACGAACCTCGCCCGCAGCACCGCCTCGACCGCCGGGGCCGCCGCTGCCAGCGGCGCGACGGCGTCGGCGACGGTGGCCAGGCCGAGGTCCGCGGCCGCACGTCGGCCGTGGTGGACGGCCTGGGCCTGCCGGGCGGTGAGCCGGCCCCGGCCGGTGGCGCCGAGCGAATCGGCGACGTCGAGCAGCGGACCGATGACGCCGGTCACCACGCTGTCCGGGGCGGCGGCGGGCGGCGCCTGGGTCGCGGTCAGGCGGAGGCGATCGATCAGCCGCTGCAGCGGCGCCATGCGCATCCTGACGGGGCGCGCAGGCGAGAGCGACGGCGGGTGGAGTTCGAGCGCACCCTTCGGATCGGCCAGGAACAGGCCGGCGGGCTCCTCGAATCCTTCCGGCCCGCGCTCGACCCAGACGGCCGCCACCTTACGGCGCAGCCCCATGATGTTGACGAGGCCCTCGGCCGTTGCGGCGTTGGTCGGATCCGCCGGGAGGCTCAGGATCACGTGCTCGCCGTCCTGCGACTCGACCGGCCAGGTGAGGCGCTGCCGGACCTCGTCCAGACCGATGACCCCCGACCGCGCCAGGAGCAGCAGCCGCGAGCGCCGTCGAATCCGGCCGAAACCGACGCCGTCGCGGCCGTCGACGGCGCGGATCTGCGCCGCGAGGGCGCTGAGTTCGGCCTGGTCGAACCGGCCCGCCCGCTCGAATCGGGAGTGGTCGGTCACGCCGATCGAACCGTCGGCGCGCAGTCTCATGTCGGCCAGGCGCAGCGGACCGGCGCAGACGTGCGACAGACTCACGCCCCACAGCATCGGCAGGGTCCAGGACCGCGCGAACCCGGGGTCGCTGCCCGCCGCCCGGGCGTTGGTTGCGGTGCGCAGGACGCCGTCCGCCTCGTCCCACAGCGCCACCGTGACGCCGCGGGAGCCGCTCGCGCCGACCCACCAGCGCGCCCCGAGCGGCACGAGCCGCCGCGGGTCGCCGGCCGCGGCCTCGCTCGCCATCCGGGCGGAGCCGATCAGCGCGGCGAGCGCGGCCGGCGGCGCGGAGTCGAGCGCAACCGCCAACGCCCAGGCCTCGGCCAGCGCGCCGAGGACCTGTCCGTCCGTGACGTCGTCGGCGCGCTCGGCCGCCGCTTCGACACGGCTCGCGGCGGTCCGCAGCACCCGGTTGAGGAGGAACAGTCCCGCCAGGCGCGCCCGCGCCGCGACCGCCTGCAGGCGGTCGGCCGCGTCGGTGCCGAGGTGGGCGACGCCGACCCGGGCGGCGTCGGCGACGGCGGCCCGCGCCTCGTCGGCCGCCGCCCGCTGGTCCACGGTGAGGATCGCGCCGTCGCCGGCCGCGGCCTGGTTCGCGCCG
>JAVBMU010000042.1:0-9190 GCA_031552185.1 Cellulomonadaceae bacterium
GCCGCCCCCGCCGGCTGGCCGCTGCGCGAGGCGCGCCGCGCCTCGCCCGCGGTGGCGGACGCCGCCGAAGCCGACGCGCGCGCGGTGGGCGCCCAGCGGGCCGCGGTATTGGCGCACGTGCACGGCACCGCCGTCGTGGCCGGCGACCCGGCCCTGCGCTGTGATTCGTGGATCACGATCGCTGGGATAGGCACGCGGTACGCCGGGCCGCAATACGTCACGGCCGCCCGGCACCGCCTCAGCTCCGCGGGGTACCTCACCGAGGTGCAGGTCGGCTCGCCGCCGCCGCTGCGGCCACCCCCGGTCCCGGCGCCGCCGGCGGGCGCGCCGGTGCTCGGCATCGTGCGGGACCTCGCCGATCCGGCCGGGCTCAACCGGATCTGCGTCGAGTTGCCTTGGCGGGCGGACGGCGGGACGGGCGTCTGGGCGCGCCAGGCCGGCGTGGACGCCGGCGCCGGCTACGGCGCGGTGTTCGCCCCCGCCGTCGGCCAGGAGGTCCTGGTGGGATTCGTCGACGGCGACCCCGGTACGCCGGTGGTGTTGGGTGCGCTGTACAACGGCAAGGCCGCGCCGCCGGTTCCGGTGGATAACAAGAACGAGGTGCGCGCGGTGGTCTCGCCGGACGGGCACGCGGTGCGGCTCGCGGACGGCAGTGCGTCGGCGGCGTCGATCGCCTCGGGCCGGGGCAGCGTGCTGCGGCTCGATGACGCGAACGACGAGGTCGTGCTGGAGCACGCGGGGTCGGGCAACAAGATCACCCTCTCGGGCGACGGGATCCGGGTGACGGTGGCCCGCGGCGATCTGGTGCTCGGCTGCTTCGCGGGTGACGTCGCGCTCGATGCGGTCGGGATCGGGGCCACGGCGTCCGGTTCGGTGCGGCTCGAGGCCTCGGCCACCGTGGATGTCCGGGCCGCGGGCCCGCTCGGGCTCAAGGGCGCGCTCATCACGATCAACTAGCGCAGCGCGATCAACGCGCAGCACGATCAACGCGAAGGGAGGCGGACGATGCCCGCGGCGGTTCGGGTCGGGGACCAGACGGCGCACGGCGGCGCGGTCGCCGGACCCGGTGTGCCCACCGTGCTGATCGCCGGCCTGCCCGCGGCGGCGGTCGGCGACCTGCATGCCTGTGTGATCCCGCCGCCGCACCCGCCGCTGACCCCGTTCCCGGCCGGCTCGGCCACGGTGCTGATCGCCGGCCGGCCGGCGGTGCGGGTGGGGGACAGTTGCGCCTGCGGCGCCGCGGCGCTGGTCGGGAGCCCGACGGTGGTGATCGGATGATCGGGTCGGACTACCCCCAGGTGGGGCAGGGTTGGGCGTTCCCGCCGCGGTGGACCGCGGCGGGCGACGGGGTGGCGGGCGACGGGGTGGCGGGCGCCGGCGCGGCGGTGCCGCGGTTGGTGCTGAGCGCGGGGGCGCGGCGCATCCGCGAGGCGATCGAGGTGCTCCTGCGCACGCCCCTCGGCAGTCGCGTGATGCGGCCGGATGTCGGCGTCGGGATCGACCGCTTCGGCTTCGAGCCGCGGACCGCCGAGGCGTGCCATCGGTTGGCGGACGACGTCCGCCGCGCCCTGGCCCTGGGCGAGCCGAGGATCATCGTCGACTCGGTCGAGGCGGCGCCCGCCGGCGCGGCGGCCGACCGGATCGACGTGACCATCGAGTACCGCATCGATCGGCACCGCCGCCCCGAGAGCATGGTGGTGCCCTTCTACGTGGCGGGTGCCGGATGAGCGCGCGCACCGACACCGAGATCCTGGCGGAGCTGGCCGCAGTCGCGCGGCTGGTCCCGTTCGATCCCGCCGCGCCGGGCGGCCTGACCTGGTTCGACGTGTTGTTCGACGCCGGCGCGGGCGGACCGGCCGCGCCCGGCGCGCCCGCGGGCCCGGCCGACCCGACCGCTCCGGATCGCGCCCTGCTGGCGGCGCTGGCCCGGGAGTACGCGGCGCTCGACGCGCACCTGGACCGGCTGCCGGACCGGGCGCACCGGTGGTGGCTCACGGAGATTCTGCGGCTCGCCCCGCTGCCCGCGCGGCCGGACCGGGTGGTGGCGCAGATCGCCGTGGATCCAGCGCTCGCGCCCGTCGTGGTGCCCGCCGGCACGCTGCTGCGCGGCGGCCGGGACGCCTTCGGCGCCGAGCGCCGCTACCGCACGCTCGACCCGCTGACCGCGCACGGTGCGAGGCTGTTCGGCATCCGCACGCTGGTGCCGGGCGGCAACGCCGGCGGCCGGCCCGGGGTGGTCGCCGAGGCCCCCGAATTCCCCCTGGTGCCCGCGGCCGGGGTCGAGGCCGAGCACGTGTTGCGGATCAGCTCGCCAGTGCTCGCCTTCGACCATGGCGATCTCACGGTTCGGATCGAATTCGCGGCGCCCGCGACGGCGTTCCCGGCCGACGCGACGGTGGCGGTCCCGGCCGACGCCGGGTGGCGCTGGACGCTCCCGGACGGCACGGTGAGTGCGCCCGTCGCCGCCGCCGTGGCGCCGCGCCCGGCCGGCTGCACCGTGACGCTGACGCTGACCGGGGCCTGCGGTGCGCCCGCCGGCGCGCTGCCCTGGGTCGAGTGCGTGATCCCGCCGCACGTGCCGGTGCCCGAGGCCTGGGTGTGCACCGGCGTGCGCGTGGCGGTGGTCGGGCGCTCGCGGCTCGTGCCGGAGGCCGGCTTCGGCACCGCGGGCGCGCTGGACGTCAGCACGGAGTTCTCGCCCTTCGGCGCGACCGCAGGGCCCGGCGACGCGTTTTACGTTCGCTGCGATGAGGCCTTCGGCAAGCCCCTGGCGTGGGTGTCGATCGAGGTGCGCCAGGTGCCCGACTCGACCCCGGTGACCGGGGTGCGCTGGCAGCGCCGCGCCGGCGGGCAGTGGCAGGACCTCCGGGCGGGGACCGGCTCGCTCTACGGGATCTTCGAACCGGACGTCGACGGCGCGCCGGTCGGGTCCGAGCGGTTCGCCGTCGCGGGCCGGGACGGTCACTACCTGCGCGCCTACCTCGAGGCGGACCTCGGCTGGCGTGCCTACCAGGCAGCTGTGGCCGCGTTCTCGACCGCGGCCGGCGCGGGCCGGCCGCCGCCCGAGCTGAGTCCGCCGCCGATGGCGCCGCTGGCGACGGACCTGACGATCAGCTATCGGACCGTCCCGGTCGATGCCGCGGTGGTCGAGGCCCGCAGCGGGTGGCGGCACACCGTCATGTCCGGCCGCGGGCCGTACCGCCCGTTCCGCCGGGCGGTCAGCGACGACGCCGAGACCGGCATGGTCGCCGTCGGGTTCGATTTGCCCGCCTCGGCCGCCGGGTCGAGCGTGTCGGTCTACCTCGGAGTCGAGTCGAGCACCCCCTGTGCCTCCACCGACGACGTCGCGGCCCGCTGGCAGTGGTGGGACGGCGCGGTCTGGCAGCCGCTGCCGGCCGTGGACGGGTCGCGGCAGTTGCGTGAGGCGGGCGTGTTGCGCTTCCTGGTGCCGGCGGACTGGGCGGCCGGCTGCGCCGACGTCGGCGCCGCCGAGGGCCGCTGGATCCGACTCGTCACCTCGGCGCCCGAGCGGCTCGGCGTGCTCGCCGTCGCCGTCGTGGACGTCGTCGGGGCCGAATTCGTCTCGGCCCTGGCCGACCCCGGCGCGGACCCGAGTTCGGCCGCGGCGGTCGATCCGGCCGCGATCAAGGGCACGGTCGCCGCGCTCGCGGGGGTGCGTAAGGTTCGCGGCATCGCCGCGATCCGCGGGCGGGCGCCCGAGACCGATGAGCTCTTCCTCGCCCGGGGCTCAAGCCGGGTCCGGCACCGCGACCGGGCCGTGCTGCCCTGGGACTATGAGCAACACGTGCGGCAGGCCTTCCCGGAGGTCGCCGCGGTCCGCTGCCTGCCGCACACGGATCGCGACGGGGCCTTCGCCCCGGGGCACGTGGGCCTGGTCGTCGTCCCCGACCGGCCCGGCGAGCCGGCACCGCGCCCGTCCGTGAGCCTGACCGAGCGGATCCTGGACACCCTTCGGCCGCTCGCCCCGGTCGGGGCCCGGCTCGCGGTGCTCTGCCCGGCCTATCGTCCGGTCACGGTGGTGGCGAGCGTGCGGCTGCGCCGCGGCCTCGCCGCGCTGACCGGCACGCAGGCCCTGCTCGCCGGGCTGGCCGAGGTGTTGGCCCCCGGCAACGCGTCCGGACCGGTGGGGACGGCCGGCGGCGACGGCGTCCGCTGGGGTCGCGCCCTGTACCCGTCGGCGCTGGTCGCGTACCTGGAGCGCCGCCCCGAGGTCGACGTCGTGACGGACTTCCGGGTGCACGACGGGTCCGGACCGGTCGAGGTGGTCGAGGTGGATCCGGACCGCGGCCTGTACTGCTCGTCGGGCGTCCACCGGCTGACCTGCGAGGAGCAGCTATGACGGCGAGCCCACACACCCCGGCGCCCGGGCCGCCCCTCGAGCCGTTCGTTCCGGTCGAGCCCGACGCGGACTGGCAGACGGTGCGCACCCGGCTGCTGGCCGCCCTCGCCCGGAGCGTTCCGGTCGCCTGGAGCGACCACAACGCCTCCGATCCGGGCGTCACCCTCGTGGAGGCGGTCGCCCTCGCGGTGGCCGACCTGCACTACCGAACCGCCGACCGCGGCCTCGGCGCCTGGCCGCTCGAGGCCCGGGGCTGGGACCCGGACCCCGACCGGCACTGGCACGCCACCTTGCCCGCGGGCCGGCAGGCGGCCCTCGCGGACGCGCTGGCCACCCCGGGAGCGTCGGCCGCCGAGCTCGAGCCGCTGGTGCGAGCGTGCGCGTCGGAGGTGGAGGCCGCGGCGCTGTTGGCCGCCGCGCCGTGGTCCGCGGTTTATCCGCCCGACCTGCGCGCGGCGGCGATTGCGCTGCTGCGCGCCCGGCTCGTGCGCCAGGTGGCGCACGAGCGGGCCGACGTCGTCGCCGCGGCGGTGGACGCACAGCGCGCGGGCAGCGCCGCCGAGCACGCGGCCCGCGCGGTGGACGTCCTGTGCGGTGTCCTGCCGCTGTGGCGATCGGAGGTGGCGGCGCTGGTCCGGCGCGACCTGCGCCGGCGGACGCACGAGGCGCTGGCCCTGCGGTTGGACCAGATCCGGGCCGTGGACGAGGCGGGTGTGCCCGCGCTGCGGGCCGCGCTGGCGGCGGACGGGCTGAGCGCAGCGGAATCCGGCGTCGCGCTCGCCGCGGCGCCCACCGCCGCCGGCCTGCGCCCTGAGGACCTCGAGGACGTGGGCGGACACTCGTTGCTCTGGCCGCCGCATCCCGTGCAGGCGCTCACCTGCGAGCCGGTGACCGGCGCCGATTACGCCCGGCGGGCGAGAGCCCATCCCCAGGTCGGGCGGGCCTGGGCCGTCCCCGGGCGGCTGGCGGGCGTCGCCTGGAACGGCCTGGCGACCGGGACGGACCCGTCGATCGCCGTCGATCCGGACGCTCCCGCGCTGACCCTTGTGGTGGAGCGGGTGGCGGGGCGGGGCGCGGCCGAACCGTTTTTGCGGGAGGTGCTGACCGCGGCAATCGGGCCGGAGGCGGGCCTCGACCCGTTTCCCGATTGGCGCGCGGACCTCGACGACGTCGCCCCCCGCCGACTGATCTGCGACGAGGTGGGCGCGAGCCTGCTGGCGGTGCAACCGGTGCTGGTTCAGGGCGATCTGGTGACCGACATCGGCGTCGACCCGGGGACGCTGGTCGATGGGGTGCGGGCGCGGATCGCGGCCTTCTTCCAGCAGGGCCGGGCCGAGGCCGACCCGGCGGCGGATTCGGGCCTCGACCCGGGCCACGCGGGCGCTGAGCTGAGCGCCGAGCCGGGCGTCGTCGACGGGCCGTGGCCGCGGCACGACCAACCGCCGGGCGGCTGGACCCCGGGCGAGCCGATCCGGTTCACCGAGGTCGTCGGCGCGATCATGGCTCAGCCGGCCGTCATCGGCGTCCTCGGGCTCGCATTGCGACTGCCGGACGAGGCCGAGTGGGTGGGCAACCCGCCCGGTGTGCTCCGGATTCCGGCGAACGCGGTACCCACGCTCGCCGGCCCGCGGTGCCTGCGGGTGCGGGTGCACGGCGGGGCGACGGCCGGCGGCCGAGCCGGGTGCGGGACCGGCGGCGGAGCGGGGTGCGGCCATGCGTAGCCCCGACTACACCCGGATTGCGGCCACGCTGCCGCCGGTCTACCAGGCCGACGCCGCCTCCTATGCCCAGCTCGACGCCTACCTCGGGTTGGCCGACGAACTCGGCCATGCCGTCATCGAGCGGTTGGCCGATCTGGCCATCGCCGCCGGGCCGGACGCCCTGCTGCGTTGGCCGCACGGCCTGCCGCTCGACGCCGGTCGCGACGCGCTGCTCGCCCGCTACTTCGCGGCGTACGACCGGGTCGCCGCGTGGACCGCCGTCACCTTCCCGGCCGGCTGGCCGCGCGATGAGACCGGGCCGGCCCGGCGGCGGGAGTTGCTGGCCCGGTCGGCCCGGCTGTGGCGACGGCGGGGGACACCGCGCGGTTGGTGCGACTGGTTCTGCCTGTACTTCGGCGTCGAGCGGCCGGAGCAGCGGCCGTACCTGCTCGAGCATTTCAAGGCGCCGCCCCGGCCGGCGCCGCGCGAGGCCGACGCCCGCCGGCCGACGACGGCGTATACGGCGACATTGTTCGTGCCCGGCACCGGTCAGTTCGCCGGGTGGGACCGACGCGCCGAGGTCGGCGCGTTCGTCCACCACTACGCTCCGGCTCACGTGAGCCTGCGGTGTTGCTTTGTCGATCCGGCGTTGCTCGACGATCTGCTGCCGGTCGGCGAGTTGCCGGCGCCGGGCGCCGGCGCCGCCGAACTCGCCGCCTACGCAGCCGCCCTGGCCACCCGCGGCCGGGACCTGAACGCGCTGCTGTGCTCCGTGGTCTCGGTGGTCGACCACGGGCCCGGTGTCCACCTGTACGAGTGCGTCGACGCCGGACGCACCGAGGACCGGCTCGGCGTCGGCCGGTTGCCCACCGAGCGGTCGACCTGAGCCCCGGAAGGATTGTCATGCCCGCACCCGAGCATCTCGCTTCCTCGGATCCCGCTGCGCAGGATCCCGCCGCGCCGGATCCCGCCTGCACGTATCCCGCCTTCGGGTCCGGCCAGACGCTGACCGCGGCCGAACTCAACACGCTGCGCGCGTTCCTGCACGGGCGGGACCGGATCGTGGCCGGCCTCGTCGGATTCGGCATCAACGCCGGGCTCGGCGGCGTCGTCGCGGGCAATAGGCTCACGATCCGGGCGGGCCTGGCCGTGGACCAGCGCGGGGAGCCGCTGGTTCTGCCCGCGGCGGTGGAGTTCGCGCTCCCGTTCGCCCCGGCGCCGCCGGCCACGGCGCAGTTCGACTTCGTGGATCACACCGCCGGTGGCTTCGCGGTGGTTCTGGAGGCCACGGACGTGGTGGAGCCGGCGGCGGATTGCGGGCAGTCCGACTGCGCGGGCCACGCGGAATTGCACACCCTGGCGGCCGGCCTCCGGGTGGTGGCGGGCAGGCTGCGCGGCAGCCGGGCCGACTTCGCGGCCGAGCCGCTGTTGCGCGTCACGCCGGTGGAGCCCGATTCGGTCACGCCCGCACGCTACGCGGCGTTGCGGGATGCCCTCGTCGAGCGGCTCACCCGCGCCGGCTCGACGCCCGCCGTCGCCGTCGGCGCGATCGCCGCGCTGCATGCCACGGCACTGGCGGCGTCCGATCTGCCCGTCGTCAAGGCCTACAAATGCGGCTGGCTCGACTTGGTGCTGTTCGCCGCCCTCGATCTGCTCCGGTTGGAGCACCTGCTCTCGCTCGGGGTTCGGCGCGATGCGCCGCGACCCGGCGTGGTGCTGGGCTGGGTCGCTCCGGCGGAGGCCGGTTCGTGGCGGTTCGAGTGTGCGTACCGCCACGCCTGGGAGCCGCCCCGCGGTTTCACCGAGGCACTCCTGGGCGGCAGCTGCACGGATCCGGCGGCGCTCCTCCGCTCCGATCTGGAGCAGATCATTGCCGGCTACCACCCGCCGGTGCCCGCGGCGCGGCCGGACGATCCGCCGCGCCCGCCGCCCCCGCTGCGCCCCGACGTCGGCGAGGGGATCGCGATCCGCGACGAACGCATCCCGGTGTACGTGCCGCCCCGGGCGATCCCGCAGGAGTGGGCCGGGCCGTGGCAGGCGTTCGACCCGAAAGTCCCGATCTGGAACCCGCCGTTCGAGCGTCCGACGTGGCAGGTGGCGCACCGCGTCTTCGGCGACATCGACCCCAACTACTTCGGCGATGGCCTCTACTCGGTCAGCCAGTATGCGGGCCTGGACGCCGCACGGGTCGCGGCGACGCTGACCGAGGCATTCACCGAAGGGGCCGGCGCCGCGACGGTCCGGATCGTCACGCCGGCCGAGCTCGCGAGCGTGGCCGGCTACCGCGCCGCCTGCGCGGTCAGCCCCTCGGACACCGTGGTGCTGACCGCGGACGGGGCCGGTGTGGTGATCGGCGTCGGCGTCGTGCCGGGCGTGCAGACCGTGCGAACCGCCGGGGCCGCCCTGCCCGCGGCGCTGGGCGCCGCCGCGCGGGCGACCGAGGCCGCCGACGTCGTCCGCGAGCTGGCCGGAACACTGTCCGGCCGGGTGGAGGCCGTCGGCGCGGACCTGCGCAACCTGGGGCATCTGGTCGACACGCTGCGGCTCGATGTCGCCGCCGTCCGAGCCGGTGGCGGACGGGTGCAACAGTTGAGCGCCGGCGTGTCCGAATTCGCCGAGACCGTCATCGCCGCGCTCGGCACGTTGACCAAGGTGGAGAACCCGAACTTCCGGCGCTACCTGACCGACGCCGAGCGAGCGCACGCCCGATTCGAGATCGCGGCCGCGAGCGACGACCCCGCAGCCGTCACGCCGGCCACGTTCGAGGTGCTCAGCACTTTGCGGACCGCGGTCAAATCCGCGGGCGTGCCGGCCGCCCAGGCGAGTCAACTCGACGCCCAACTGCGCGCCCTGAAGAGCCGGTTCGCATGACCGACATCGCCGTCGACCGGCTGCGCCTGCGGGGGCCGAACGCGCAGGCGTTGGTGCGGGTGGCCGCCCGGCTGCTGCCGACGGCGCTGGACCGGGCATTGGCCGACGTCGACGACGTCGTGCTGGACCGGGTCGTGGTCCGGATTGACCCGACCGGGCTGGATGCGCAGACGATCGCCACGCTGTGGGCGGATGCCGTCCGGACGGCGGTGCGGGCGGGCGCGCCCGGCTGCGGGCGGCCCGCCCCCGCGCCGCCGAC